>JAJYCD010000015.1 GCA_021778635.1 Actinomycetes bacterium | reverse complement strand
CCGGTTGGGCCTGTTCGTCGAGCGCGTGGAGGACTACCGCGCCACGGTGACCCGCACCGACGTCGACGGCATCGCCGCCGCCGTCGCGGACAGCCTCATCGGCGCACGCCGGGTGCTCGTGCCGCGCGGGGTACCGGACTCGTGGCTGCCGGACGGCCTCGACGCGCTTCGTGACGAGCCCTCCCTCGGCGCGCACCAGCTCGACGACATCGATGCCGTCGTGACCGGTGCGGCCGCCGCGATCGCCGTCACCGGGACGATCGTCCTCGACCACACCGCAGGCCAGGGCAGACGGGCACTGACGCTGGTCCCGGACCTCCACGTCTGCGTCGTCACCGAGGACCAGGTCGTCGGCGACGTCCCGGAGGCGATCGCCGCACTGGAGTCCTCGGTCCGCACCGGGCGCCCCCTCACCTGGATCAGCGGTCCGAGTGCGACCAGCGACATCGAGCTCGCCCGCGTCGAGGGCGTGCACGGCCCCAGGACCCTCCGCGTGATCCTGGTCGGGACGACGGCGAGCTGAGCTCACGGTGACCGCGGGACCCGCGAACGGATCGCCGCGGACCAGGGCCGCGCGGTCGACGTCCTGCGAGCGTCACTCGTCCGTCTCGACGTGAGGTCGGGACCACTTCCGTGCCGCATCCAGCGCCCTCGCGTCGATGCCGTAGAAGCGTTCGGCGGTACCGCCCAGGATCGACCGACGCTCCTCGCTGCCGAGCTCGGCGAAGATCGCTGACAGCCCCTCCCACACCCGCCGGTACCCTCCCGAGAGCAGGCTGATCGGCCAGTCACCGCCATACATCAGACGATCGGCGCCGAAGACGTCGAGCGCCCTCATCACGAATGGTCGAACGGCGTCGACCGTCCAGGCCGCACCGTCCGCTGTCGCGGAATAGAGCCCCGACACCTTGGCGTGCACGAGGGGATTCTCGGCGGCGCGTGCGATCAGGGTCCACCACGGCTCGATGTCCGCCAGCCCGATGGGCGGCTTGGCGAGGTGGTCGATGACGATCCTCAACCCCGGGTGCCGTGCGGAGAGCGTCGCCACGTGCTCGAGGTGCCGAGGGAGCACCGCGACGAGGTCGAACGTCACGCCGGCATCCTCCAGCACTCCCAGCCCCTCGTCGACGTCGGGCCGCAGCAGCCAGTCCGGGTCGGGGATGTCGTGGATGAGCGTGCGCACCCCGACGACCCGAGAGTTGCGTCTCAGCTCGGCCAGGCGAACGGCCGCATCCGCCGGTCGCTCCAACGGCACGTAGGCGACGATGGCGGCGACCTCGGGGTTCGCCTCAGCCGTCCGCAGCATGAGCTCGGTGTCCTCGTCGTTGTCCGCCGACTGCACGAGCACGGTCGCGTCCACGCCGGCCTCGCGCAGCGCCGGGCGCAGCTCGGCGAACCCGATCGGCCGATTGATCGGCGCCAGGTCCGCCGTCAGCCAGTCGTATCGCGCACGCGTCGGATCCCAGACGTGCTGGTGCGCGTCGATGACAGTCATCACCCATCACTCCCTGTCGTTGATGAGCGCCGCGAGCGACGCCATTGGCCCTACGATGGTCTGATGAATAGCGGCATGGACGACGGGCTTGTCGATCCGGCGCGCCGATCGCGCCCACGGTCCCAGACGGACGTGGTCGTCGACGGCATCAAGGACATGATCACGAGCGGAGCGCTGCACGCCGGAGCCCGCCTGCCGATCGAGAAGGAGCTCGCCCAGGAGCTCGGTGTCTCGCGCGGCTCGCTCCGCGAAGCCGTCCGCGCGCTGTGCATCATCGGCGTGCTCGAGACGCGCCAGGGCGACGGCACCTACGTCACGTCGCTCGAGCCGAGCCTGCTCCTCGCCCCGGTCAGCTTCATGGTCGATCTCCGTGCCGCGTCCGACATCTCCCACCTGCAGTCGGTGCGCCGCATCCTCGAGACCGAAGCCGCAGGGCGGGCCGCTCTGTCGATCGGGGCGGAGGCGCTCGACGAGGCGGAGGCGATCCTCACCTCCGTGGAGCCGCTGGTCTACGCCACCGGCGAGCCCGACTATCACGGCATCATGCAGGCCGACATCGCGTTCCACCGTGTCGTCGCGCGCGCCTCGGAGAACCCGGCGCTCGAGGCGCTGATCGAGGCGCTCGCCCCGCGCACCATCCAGGGACGCATGTGGCGGGCGATGAACGAAGAGGGCGCCGTGCGCGCCACGCACGCGGAGCACCGCGCGATCCTCCGGGCGCTCAGCGCTCATGACCCGGACAGCTCGCGACTGCGCATGGCCGTCCACCTCCTCGCGGTTCAGGACTCGATGCACGATCACCCGATCGAGGCCGTGGCGTCCGCACGCGAGGCGGCCCAGTAGCTCCCGTCCGGGAAGCAGAACTCCGCGAGCGTGGACTCGAACATCTCGGCGCTGTAGCCGGGTCGGGACGGCAGGACGTAGGCGCCGTTCTCGACGACGCACGGGTCGACGAAGTGCTCGTGGAGGTGATCGACGTACTCCGTCGCGCGGTTCTCGAGCGTGCCGGAGATCGCGACATAGTCGAAGATCGAGAGGTGCTGGACGAGCTCGCAGAGCCCGACACCCCCCGCGTGCGGGCACACCGGCACACCGAACTTCCTGGCCATGAGAAAGACCGCGAGGACCTCGTTGATGCTCGCCAGACGCGCCGCGTCGAGCTGGCAGAAGTCGATGGCCTCGGCCTGGAACATCTGCTTGAACAGCACGCGGTTCATCCCGTGCTCGCCGGTCGCGACGCCGATCGGAGCGACCGCCCGCCGCACCGCGGCATGGCCGAGAACGTCGTCCGGACTCGTCGGCTCCTCGATCCACAACGGCCTGAACTCGGCGAGGGCGTTGACCCACTCGATGGCCTCGGGCACGTCCCAGACCTGGTTCGCGTCGATCATGAGGTTCGTGTCGTAGCCGATGACCTCACGGGCGATGCCCAGCCGGCGGATGTCGTCCGTGCGGCTCGCGCCGACCTTGAGCTTGATGTGCTTGTAGCCCGCATCGACCGCCTCCTGGCAGAGCCGACGGAGCTTCTCGTCCGAGTAGCCGAGCCAGCCCGCGCTCGTGGTGTAGCACGGGTACCCCGTCACGGCGAGCTCGTCGACCCGCTCCGCGCGCGTCGGTGCGAGCCGTTCGAGCAGCGAGATCGCCTCGTCGCGGGTCAGCGCGTCGGAGAGATACGTGAGGTCGGCGACGTCCACGAGCTCCTCCGGCGTCATGTCGACGAGAAGGCGCCAGAGCGGCTTGCCGGCCCGGCGCGCGGCGAGGTCCCAGACGGCATTCATCACCGCGGCCATCGCCAGGTGCTCCACGCCCTTCTCCGGGCCGAGCCAGCGCAGCTGGGAGTCGGACTTGAGCTCACGGTAGAGGCCGCCGAGGTCGCCGAGGATCTCGTCCAGGTCGCGACCGACGAGGGGCAGCGCGCGCTGCCGAGCGGCCAGCACGCAGATGTCGTTCCCGCGGCCGATCGTGAAGGTGAAGCCGTAGCCGTTCAGGCCCGGCTCGTCCGTCCGCAGGACGACGTACGCGGCGGAGTAGTCGCCGTCCTTGTTCATGGCGTCGGACCCGTCCATCGTCAGCGACGTCGGAAAGCGGACATCGACGACCTCGACAGCGGTGATGAGGCTCATGGCATCTCCTCGTTCAGGAATGGGCTGCGGTCAACACATCAGGTGCAGGGTCGGTGCACGGTGCAGTGGCGCGGGCAAGCTGGTTCGGGTGCGACGTCCCGGCCGCGATGATCGGCCTCAGCGCGCCATCCACCCGCCGTCGACGCAGAGGACCTGGCCGTGCACGTAGGCAGCGGCGGGAGATGCCAGGAACACCGCGACGTCACCGATGTCCGCCGGCGTCCCCCACCGACCAGCCGGGATGCGCACCGAGAGCTGGCCCAGGCGGACCGGGTCGTCGAGCAGGGCGGCGTTCATGTCCGTCTCCATGTAGCCCGGCGCGATCGCATTCACGTTGACGCCCCGACCCGCCCACTCGTTGCACAACGCCTTGGTCAGCTGGGCGACGCCGCCCTTGCTGGCGGCGTAGGCGATCACGTTGAGCCCACCCTGGAAGCTCAGGAGGGAGGCCAGGTTCACGATCTTGCCCTCACCGCGCTCGAGCATGGGTCGTCCGAAGACCTGGCAGAGCTGGAAGACGGCACGCAGGTTGACCGTGACCACGTCGTCCCACTCCTGCAGGGGGAAGTCGGCCGCCGGGTGCCGCTCCTGCGTACCGGCGTTGTTGACGAGGATGTCGACCTGGTGATCGGCGAGGACCCGGTGCGCCGCGGCATCGATCGCACCGGCGTCCGAGAGGTCGACCGGCACGTGGGCGATGCTGCGCCCGAGCTGCTCGGCGTACGCGGTGAGAGACTCGGGCAGCTCGCTCCGACCGAGCACGACGACGTCGGCGCCCGCCCCGAGAAGCGCCTCGGAGATGCCGCGACCGAGTCCGCGACCCCCTCCGGTCACGACCGCGGTCCTGCCGGTGAGCTCGAAGGGCGATGCACTCATGCGTCTGCCTTCCCTTCCAGGGGCGTGACCAGGACCTTCAGGCAGTCCTGGCCGTGAGTGGCCGCGACGAACGCCGCGCCGGTGTCCGCAAGGTCGAAGGCCCTCGTCGGGAACTGGCTCAGCCCGAGCGCGTCCTCGGCGATCAGCCCGATCGCGCGCGTCACGTCCGGTGACGTGTAGACGCGCACGCCCACGAGCGACTGCTCCTTGAAGCAGACGGCCTGGAGGTCGAGAGCGGTCGGAGCCTTGTAGACCCCGACGATGACGATCCGGCCGTGCACCCGCGTCGTGGCGGCCAGCTGCGCGGCGACGCTCGGGTGGCCCGCGGTGTCGAACGTCGTGTCCGCGCCCTCGCCGTCGGTGCGGAGCCCGAGCGTCTCGGCCATGCTCGTCCCGTCGGGCACGACGGTGAACCCGAGCCGTGCGGCGACGTCCCGGCGCCACGGGCTCGGCTCGGTGATCACGACCTCGCTCGCACCCTCGTGCCGCGCCACGAGCGCCGTGAGGATGCCGATCGGACCGGCACCGTGCACGGCGACGACGTCGCCACGCTCCATCCGCGACCTCGCCACGGCATGGACGGCAACCGCGAGCGGCTCGGCGAGCGCCGCCGTGCGCGGGTCGACACCGTCGGGGATCGGGTGCAGCACCGCGGGCGGCAGAGCGACGTACTCCGCCATGCCACCGGCCCTGTCGATGCCGTACAGACCGAGCCGGCGGCACACGTGGCTGTTGCCGCTGCGGCACGCCCGGCACTCGCCGCAGCTGATCAGCGGCTCCACGGTGACGAGCGTGCCGGCGGCCGGGCCGGTCGCACCGGCGCGCGCGACCCAGCCGGACATCTCGTGGCCCATGACGAGCGGAGGCTGCGCCCGCGGATGCGTGCCGTGCAGGATCGAGAGGTCGGTGCCGCAGATGCCGTTGTAGGCGATCTTCACCAGCGCCCATCCCGTCGGCACCTCGGGAATCGGGAGGTCCCTCAGCGCGACCTCGTCCGGACCCGTCCAGACCGCAGCCCTCATCGTCGCGCTCATGCCTGCACCGCCTGGACGGGTCGGACCGCACGGTTGCGCCCGGGCGCACCGAGCACCTGAGGGTTCAGGATGTTGCGCGGGACGCGACCCGTCGCCACGTCGACCACGTTCTGCGCGGTGCGGCGCTTGAGCTCGCCGTACGACTCCTCCGAGTACCACGCCAGGTGCGGGGTGAGCACCACCGAGTCGAACGTCATCAGCGGGTGGCCCGGCGGAACAGGCTCCTCCTCGTGCACGTCGATGCCCGCGCCGAGGATCGTGCCGGCGCGCAGCGCGGCCACCAGCGCATCCGTGTCGATGACACCGCCCCGGCTGGTGTTGACCACGAGCGCGTCCGGACGCATCCGGGCGAGCTCGGCCGCGCCGATCATGTGGCGTGTCGCGTCGGTGAGCGGCACGTGGAGCGAGACCACCTGCGATCGGTGGAGCAGCTCGTCGAGGGAGACCGACGGCGCACCGTGGAACGTCGCCTCGCCCGGCACCGCCTTGATGTCGTGCCCGATCACCGTGTACCCCAGTCCCTTGGCCTTGCGTGCGGTCGCCGTGCCGATCAGTCCGACCCCGATGACCCCGAACACCCGGCCGACCGTCTGGTACAGCGGGCGCACGGCCGTGAGGTCGAAGGACCCGGCACGCACGCCGCGATCCAGCCGCGGGATCCCGCGCGCGACGCTCAGCGCGAGTCCGATCGCATGGTCCGACACGGACTCGGTGCCGTAGTCCGGCACGTTGCACACCGCGATCCCGCGATCGGTGGCCGCCTCGACGTCCACGCTGTCGACGCCGACCCCGTAGCGGCCGATGACCCGCAGGTCCGGCAGCGCGTCCATGATCTCGCCGGTGATCGACGCGTACTGGACCAGGATCCCGACCGCTCCCGCGGCGTTCGCCACCAGCTCATCGGCGCTCCGGGACTGCGCGATCACGAGCTCGGCGCCAGCTTCTGCCACGACTGCGCGCTCGTCGTCGAACGCGTCGTGGTCGCACTCGGTCACGACGATCCTCACCATGCGACGCTCCTCGACTCGTGCCCGGCAGGGGTGCGGCGACGCGGGGTCGCCACCGATGGCATCGACGCTCCCGAGCGGAGCCCGCGCCGTCCTCGGCAGCGCGGGCGCGCCCCGGACCCGCGAGATGCCGCGGCGACGACGCGGTCGGCGCGCGCCATCAGACGCTCGATCCGGCTGTGGGCACGGGCGCTCCGGGGGCAAGCAGCCCCTCGGCCCGCAGCTCGTCCCACAGCGCAGCGGGCACCTCCGTGCGCGCACGTGCGACGTTGGACTCGACCTGGGCCGCCGTCCGCGCCCCGACGACCGTCGTGACGACGGCCGGGTGCGCGCGGACGAAGGCGAGTGCGACCTCCGGCACCGTGACCCCCCACCGTTCGCACACATCGGCGATCCGCTGCACCCGCGACACCACGCCCTCCGGTGCCGTCTCGTAGTCGTAGGTGGCGTGCGCGGCCGGCCGCGCCTGGGACAGGAGACCGGAGTTGTAGACGCCCGCAATGACGATCCCGACGCCGCGCGCCTCCGCGAGCGGCAGGAGCTCGTCGAGGGCGCCCTGCTCCGCGAGCGTGTACCGGCCGGCAAGCATGACGAGATCGAGGTCGCACTCGCGGACGAACCGCGCGGGCATCTCGGACTGGTTCATCCCGACACCGATCGCGCCGATGACGCCCTCGTCGCGCAGCGCGACCAGCGCCGGGAGAGCCTCCGCGGAAGCCTGCTCCCAGTACTCGTCCGGATCGTGGACGTACAGGATGTCGACGCGGTCGAGCCCGAGCCGCCGCAGGCTTCCGTCAAGGGAACGGAGCACGCCGTCGCGGCTGTAGTCACGCACGCGGCGCGTCGTCGCAGGAACGTCGAACCCCTCGACGTCGCGACCGACGCCAGCCGGGTCCGGCACGAGCAGTCGCCCGATCTTGGTCGAGATCACGTACTCGTCGCGTGGCCGCGTCGCGAGCAACCGACCCACCCGCCGCTCCGACAGCCCGAGGCCGTAGTGCGGTGCCGTGTCGAAGTACCGGATGCCCGCGTCCCACGCGGCGTCGACCGCCCCGGCCGCCTCCTCCTCGGTCGTCTCGCGATAGAGGTTGCCGAGCTGTGCGGTGCCGAGACCGAGCCGGGTCAGACCGATGTCGCGGTGCGGGACCCGGGTGACCGGCAACGCGCCCGCACCCGTCCCGCGGCTGCCAGCCTCTCGACCCGCCACAGTGCCGCCTCCGCCCTCTTCTCGCGCTGGATCCAAATTCATCGGATCCATCCATCGCACAGAACGCTCCTGCTTGCCATCCAGCGCACCAACCTACCACTCGTTCGACTTTTCATCTGATGATTCGTGTTCTCTGCCTCGCTAGTCGAGGTGGAACACCTCGGGGATCGGCTTCCACCACTCCCCCGGCGCCCGATCCGGCAGTGGTCGCTGGAGCGGCTCGCACACCGCCCACCAGTCCTGCGTCGCCGCGTCGGCCGCGATCGCCGCGTTGTCCGCGTCCAGGTCCTCCCCCGTGTACTCGAGGTACGAGAACAGGAGCTCGCCATGGCGGAAGATCGAGTAGTTGGTCATGTTGCTGCGGCGCAGACGATCGAGCACCGCCGGCCAGACCTCGGCATGAAGGCGCTCGTACTCCTGCGCGTTCTCCGCCGGGATCCCGATGACCGCTGCGAGTCTGATCACGGCCCTAGCCCTTCGTCACGCGCGGCTGACGCACGCGCAGGTTGTGCACGCCACCGTCGACCTCGAGGGCGGTGCCGGTCGTCGATGCGGACAGCGGGCTCGCGAGGTAGAGGATCGCGCCCGCGACCTCGTCGGGCGTCACCATCCGACCCGTCGCCTGGCGCGCGTCGAGCGCCGCGCGCTCGGCCACCGGGTCGTCGAACCGCTGCAGCATGCGGTCGACGAACGGCGTCGACACGGTGCCGGGACTGACGCAGTTCACCCGGATCCCCTCGGCCACGTGATCGGTCGCCATCGCGTAGGTCAGCGCGAGCACGGCGCCCTTCGACGCCCCGTACACCGCCCGCTGCGGGAGCCCGTTGAGCGCGGCGATCGAGCACAGGTTCACGATCGAGGCACACGGTGACCGCCGGAGCCACGGCAGGGCAGCGGAGGACATCCGGGCCATCCCCACGACGTTGACGTCCAGCACCCGCGCCCACTCCGCGTCGTCGTTGTCCTCGACGGTGCCGACGGCACTGATGCCGGCGTTGTTGACCAGGATGTCGATCCGACCGAACGCCTCCCCCACCGCCGCGACCGCGGCGGCGACCGACTCCCGGTTCGAGACGTCCGCCACGAATCCGACCAGGGGCTCGGGGAGCCCGTCGATGCCAAGATCCAGCACGGCGACGGTGGCACCCGCCGCGGCGAGGGCGGTCGCGGTCGCGAGCCCGATGCCGGAGGCGCCACCCGTGACGATCGCGACGGTGCCGTCGAACTCGCTCATGCCTGCCTGACCTCCTGACGGGCTCGCCCGAGCCCGTCGATCTCGAGCGTGACGACGTCGCCGGCGCGCAGATACGGCTTCGGGTCGGGGCGACCGAGCGCCACCCCCGCCGGCGTCCCGGTGTTGATGATGTCGCCGGGTCGCAGCACCATGAACTGGCTGAGGTACCACACGATGTGGTTCACGTCGAAGATCATGGTCGACGTCGATCCGTCCTGCTGCAGGACGTCGTTGACCCACAGCCTCATCCCCAGCGACCGGACGTCGCCGAGCTCGTCCGCCGAGGCCAGGAACGGACCGCAGGGGTTGAACGTCTCGCAGCTCTTGCCCTTGTCCCACTGCCCACCGCGTTCCAGCTGGAACTCCCGTTCTGACACGTCGTGGGACAGCGCGTAACCGGCGATGTGCGCGGGGGCGTCGTCCGGCGAGTCCAGGTACCGGGCCTCGGCACCGATCACCACCGCCAGCTCCACCTCCCAGTCGGTCTTCACCGACGTCCGCGGGATCAGGACGTCGTCGTTCGGTCCGATCAGCGTCGACGGATCCTTCATGAAGACGACGGGCTCGGCCGGGATCGGCGCACCGGTCTCCCGCGCGTGGTCCCGGTAGTTCAGCCCGATGCAGACGATCTTCGTCGGCGCGGCCACGGGGGCTCCGATCCGCAGGCTCTCGGCATCCGTGAGCACGGGCAGCGCGCCCGACGCGCCGAGCGCGGCCGCCCGCGCCATCCCGCCGCTGGAGAGAAACGCTCCGTCGATGTCGTGGGTGACGGAACGCAGGTCGTAGGCGACCCCGTCGACCTGCACCACGGGGATCTCTGCCCCCGGTTGACCCAGCCGCGCACACGTCATGATCTCGTCAGTTCCCCTCTGCGTAGGTGGAGCCGTACCGAGGCGCGATGCCACCGCGCTCGTCGGACTCGTAGGCGGCTTCGACGACCGCCATGGTGTCGATCACGTCGTCGACGCTGGTGGGCAGCACCGGGACCGAGCCCTCGACGAAGCGCTGCAGGGCCCCCATCGAGCCGGCGAACGCCTCCGGGAACCAGGACCCGTCGAAGGGCAGCGGGCGCCACCCGGCGTCCCGCTCGTCCCGCAGGACGTAGTCCAGGGAGTCGGGCCCCCCTGCCGGGTAGTCGAGCAGCAGCCCGAGCTGGGCGCGCACCGCACCCGCGGTTCCCTCCCACTTGATGAAGCTCTCCTCGAACCGGCTCCCGTAGTCGTGGTCGTGGTTGGTCGTGATCACGGCGCGCACCCGCCGGCCGGCGTAGTACAGGACGATGGCCGATCGGGTGCTCGCGAGCTCCTTGAGCGGATGGCCCACCGTGACGGCGTTCACGCCCGTCGGGTTGCCGAGGAACGAGCGCACCAGATCCATGTAGTGGACGCTGTGCATCGTGAGCTCGAGCCGCTCCATGCCGAAGACGAACGGGAACATCTCCCACGGCGTGTTCACCGAGACCCGGATCTCCAGGTCGATGAGCTCACCGATCGCTCCCGACGCGATGAGGGCTCGCGCGGCCGCGACCTGCGGAGCGAACCGGAGCTGGGTGTTCACGGCCGCGACGAGTCCCTTGCGGTGACAGATCGCGACGAGGGCCCGGGCCTCGTCCAGCGAGTTCCCCAGCGGCTTCTGGATCAGCACCGCGGCGCCGTCGGGCAACGCCTCGAGCGCTCCGGCGAACTGGTCGGGGACGAGCGCGATGTCGTAGACCGCGTCGCTCGGTGCCGCCGCCACCGCCTCCGGGATCGAGCCGAAGACCTGCGGGATCGCGTAGGCGTCAGCCAGCGATCGCGCTCGCGACACCTCGCGGTCGCAGATCGCCGCGAGCGGGAACCCGGCCTGGTGATACGCGGGAAGGTGAGCGTCCCGCACGATCCCGCCGGCTCCGAGGATCACGATCGGGCGCGCGTGTCGCGGCGGAACGACGGTGTACGCCTCCGCCGGCTCGAGCTCGGGAAGGGTCATGTGCTCATCCCTTCACGGCGCCGAGGGTCTGCCCGCGGATCAGGAAGCGCTGCGCCACGATGAACACGATCAGGAGCGGCACCGTACTGACCACGGTGGCAAGAGCGAGCTCGGGCATGTACAGCTTCACCGAGAGCCCCGCCGCCGTGGTCGGGTTGAACAAGGGGCTCGAGCTGATGAGGCTCTGGATGCCGACGGAGATCGTCTGCGTCCCGAAGCTCGACGTCAGCAGGGCGAGCGGCAGGAAGAAGTTCGTCCAGTTCGCCACGAACGAGAAGAACGCGACGAGCGCGACCGCCTGCTTGGAGATCGGGAGTGCGATGCGCTGGAAGATCGCGATCTCGCCGAGACCGTCGATGCGGGCCGCCTCGACGAGCTCGAACGGCATGGCCGTCCGGAAGTGGATGTAGGAGAGATAGACCCCGAACGGGAAGAAGCCCATGATCACGGCCACCGGCCAGAGCTTTCCGACGGCGTTGACCGCATTGACCTCGAGGAACAGCGGAATCACGAACACGGTGTTCGGCATGACCATGGCGAGAAGGGTGATGACGAGGATCAGCTTCTTCCCACGGAACCGCAGCCGCGCGAGGGCGTAGCCGGTCGGCAGCGCAGCGAGAAGAGCGAGGATCCCGCCGCCGATCGCGACGAACAACGTGTTGCCGATCCAGGTCAGGTACACGTGCGGGGTGTCCGACCCCCCGTAGGCGATGATCTGACCCCAGCTGTGCTGGATGCCGGCGAGCGAGATCCCGCCCAGGCCGAGGAATCCGCCCGTCCCGGCCGCGACACCGTTGTCGGTGCTGAGCGCGACGGTCAGGAATCCGACCAACGGGTACAGGAAGGTGAGCGCGACGACCGACATGAACGCGATCCGGGCGATCCTCCCGGCATCCCACCGTCGCACCGCGCCGGCGCCGGGCGCACGGGGCGGACGGCTCGTCATGGCAGACATCAGATCTCCTCCACGCTGAAGAGCCCGCTGCGAAAGACGACGACGAGCCCGATCGCGAGCGTGATGATCACGATGATGATGCTCATCGCCGCGGCAGCCGGGAAGTCGCTCCCGACGAAGGCGAACCAGTAGCCGAGCTGCGTGGGTGCGTACTCCGACGGCAGCGCTCCGGCCGCGACCTGGTTGAGCAGGTAGGGCTCGAGGAAGAGCTGGAACCCGTAGGCGAGGTTGAGGAGTGCCGCATAGCCGATCCACTGCCGGATCATCGGCAGCTTGACGTGCCAGGCCAGCTGCCACGCGTTCGCGCCGTCGAGGCTCGCCGCCTCGAGGACGTCGTCGGGAAGGCTGTTCAGACCGCCGTTGACCGTGACGACCCACTGACCGAGACCCTGGAGGAGAAGCATCGCCGCAAGGATGACCGCCAGGTCTCCCGGTGTCGCGACGACCTGCTTGATGGTCGTGAAGCCGAGACCGTGCAGGACTCCGGCGATCGGCGACTGCGACGGGTTGAGGAGGTACACCCACAGCATGAGGTTCGCCACCCCGCCGAGCGCCCCGGGGATGTAGTAGATGAACCGCATGATGCTGCCGAAGCGGCCAGGGCTGGCGTGCACCAGCAGGGCGAGCCCGACGATCGCGACGATCATGATCGGCAGCCAGATGACGAGGACGGAGAAGATGTCCTTGAACGACTGCGCGAACCGGAAGTCGGAGATGACCTTGACGTAGGCGGCCAGTCCCCCGAAGCCGGTCTTGTTGGGTTCGAGCAGGGTCGGGCTCTTCTGGACGCTGGTGTACAGGGCGTACACGATCGGCACGAGCCCGCCGACCAGCAGGAGCACGAGGTACGGCAGCATGAGCGTCCACGCACCCCACGCCTCCTTGTGAGGCCGACGTCTCCGGTGGACCGACGCCGGGGCCCGCCGCCCGGACACCAGCGCTTCCGTCGTTGTGGCAGTTGTCATGGAGGGCTTCCTCGAGGGCAGATGGGGGCGCGGGGCGCCGCCGGCGGAGATGTCTCGGTCCAGGCGTCGCGGCGGCGCTGTGGTCGACCGGTCGGACCGGCCGACCACAGCGCCCCGCACGATGCGTGGTTCCGTACGTGCTGAGGCCGGTCGACCGCTACTTGGTCGTGACCACGGTGTAGCCGGCGGCCTTGGCCTTGGCGACGAGGTCCGTCCCGAAGTCGGTCCACGCCGTCGCGAAGTCCTTCCCGCCCGCGAGGTCCTTGGCCACCGTCGACGTCCACTCACCGCCGGTGTCGTACAGCAGGTAGCTGTAGTCGTTCGGCACGGTGTTGATCGCCGGGGCGAAGGTCGCCAGGGTCGCCGCGGTGTCGTAGTAGAAGTCGTTGGACGCCTGCTTCGTCAGCCAGGGCTGCTGCATGGCGGTGAAGGCGGGCAGACCGGTCGAGAGCTTGACCTGCCACGCCGGGTCGCTGACCACGAACTTCATGAAGGTCTCGGCGTTCGCGAGCTCCTTGCCCGTGATGTGCGACGACATGCCCCAGAGCCCACCGCCCTCGTCACCCATCTGGGCGGTCGTCCCGTCCCACGAGAGGCCGGTCGGCGACGCCTGCATCGTCTTCGCCGGGAGCTTCCAGGTCTGCTGGAAGAGGTAGTCGCCCCACCACACGGCCCCGGGGCTCATGACGAGCTTCTGACCGACCTTCGCGGCGTCCGCGTCGAAGATGCCGTCGGTCGAGAGCGCCTTCGCCGCGGTGAGCGTCGAGAGCATGCTCTCGGCCCGGGTGCACTTCGGGTCCTGAAGGTTGATCTGGACCGTGGTCGGGTTCACCGACACGTTGGTCGGGCAGTCCGACGCCCAGAGGTACCGGTTCGGCGCGTACGCGTCACCGGTGAACCCGCTGATGTATCCCGGGTGGTCCTTCGCGATCGTGACCGCGAGCGAGGTGTACTCCGCCCAGGTCTTCGGCACCGTGTAGCCCCACTGCTTGAACAGCGCGGCGTTGTACCAGAGGACGTCGGGCGCGGCGTCGTTGCGCAGGCACCGATAGGCACCGTCGATGTAGCACGAGGCCAGCGCCGTCTTCGTGTAGCCGGCCACGAGGTCGGGGGTGTCTGTGCTCATGTTCGCCGTGTAGCCGGTCTTCGACGCCCACGCGACGTCGTCGTTGGACGGGAAGAAGATCGCGTCCGGCCAGCCCTTCTTCGCGGCGTCGAACTGCGCGAAGCGCTGCTGGGTCGTGGTCGCGCCGACCGTGCTGTCGATCTGCACGATGTTGATCGGGATCTCGGGGTGCGCGGTCTTGAAGGCGTCCGCGGCAGGCACCCGCGGGGCATCGACCCACACCGTGATCTTCCCGCCCGAGTCGGTCTGACTGCCGGTGGAGCTCGTGGTGGCGCCTCCGGCGGACGAGCAGCCGGAGAGGACGAGGCCGGCGATCGAGAGGGTCGCCACGGCCGTCGTCACCGACGACAGCCTGCTCTTCCCGTGCACTCCCAGTGATGTCTTCATTGACACTCCCAGTGTGATGTTGTGGTGCGACGAACACGGCGTCGTGCGGTGGCGGATCGAAGCAGCCGGGTCGGAGATCGAGCGGATTGCTCACACGCTAGCCCGCGGGAGTTCCGTGGTCAATCGTTTGAGCGTCTGTCTGCGTATGACGCGCTGACTTCGGTAGACGCTACTATAGATCAGATGAATTGACTAGACCCGGCAGACGCGGCACAGCGTGGAACGGGGCGCCTCGTCGCCCGCGGCGCAGCGAGCCCGGGCCGTCGTCGCATGGGTAGCCACGGGCACAGGCGAGTGTGCCGGGCGCGTCGGGGCCGCGCGCGGGCCCTGTCGAGGGTCGCGTACCCGATGAACATGAGGTAGTCGCGCGCGTCCACAGGCGACGAGTCGCCTCCCGTGCGAGCTGTCGGACGCGGTCACCCCCACGCAGCCGGTCCGGACGCGCTCGGTGAACCCACCCGGGTCCGGACCCGAGCGCACGTCGCTGCTGTGTCGCGTGGGAGCGCGATCAGCGACGTGGAACAGAATGATCCGATGGATCGGCTCGAGTCTCGACACGCCTAGAGAATGCCGTGCCGCTCCCAGACGGACCGAAGCGTCTCCCCCGCCACGAGCTCCGCCAGCACGGTCGATTCGGCGGACGCCCGCTCACGCGCGAGCGTCACCACCCGATCCGCGACCGAGCGCGGCACGACCACGACGCCGTCGTCATCCGCGAGGACGAGGTCACCCGTGTCGATCTCGACGCCGCACACCGTGACGACCGCGCCGGTCGCGACGACGCGCATGCGCGCGCGGTAGTCGACAGGACGTCGCGAGAGCGAGAAGGCCGGGAGTCCGAGGTCGGCGATCTTGCCGGAGTCCCGCACGTTCCCGTCCGTCACGACGCCGACGCCTCCCGCGCCGATCGCCGCGGCGCTGAAGAGCTCACCCCAGAACGCGCTCACGCCGCTCCGGTCGGTACCGACGACCGCCACCTCACCCGGACGGATCGCCGAGATGAAGTCGATGGCGGCGCCGTACGGATCGTCCGGGTCGTCCTCGTCGGACGGCTCGAACCGCACGGTCCACGCGGGCCCGAAGGCACGCGAGCCCGGAACCAACGGCGCAAGACGTCGATCGAGCACCTGATGCCGGAGCCCGACGGCGTCGAGCGAGTCGCTCAGCATCGCCGACGTCAGCAGCTCGTCCCCCGGACGCAGGTCGAACGGCGCGCGATCACCGGATGACATGGCCACCCCCTGCGACGAACGGGAACCGCACCTCGAGCTCCGGGGTGAGCGCGACCCCGAGACCGGGTGCCGTCGGCTTGTCCAGCCGACCGTCCCGGAACCGTACCGGCTCGACCAGCAGCGCGTCGCGCAGCGGGTTCGGCAGCGTGCAGTACTCGAACAGCTCGACGGTGGGCTCGGCGAGTGCCGCATGCAGGTTCGCCGAGAACGTGACCCCACTTCCCCACACGTGCGGGACGCAGCCGAGACCCGCATCCTGAGCACGCCGGGCGACCCGTGAGAACGCACGCGGACCACCGACGAACGTCACGTCGGGCTGGGCGATGTCCACGCCGCCGGCAGCGATCAGCTCCGCGAACTCGCGCACCGTGGCGTTCGACTCGACCCCGGAGATCGGGACGTCGACCGCGGAGCGGACCGCCGCATACCCAGCGAGGTCGTCCGCGAAGCACGGCTCCTCGTACCACCGCGCGCCCCGGGCCGCGACCTCCGTCCCCACCCGGATCGCGTCATCGACCGACCACGGTGCGGACGCACACCCCTGGACGGCGTCGAGGACGAACCGGGTGCCGGCCGGCAGTCTCGCCACCACGTGGTCGAGCAGTCGGATCGTGGTGTCCGGATCCTTCATCGCCCTGAACTTCACGGTCCCGAACCCGTGGTCGACCTGGGTCGTCAGCCACGTCGAGACGTCGTCGAACGTCGCCCCGAGACCGCCACTCGCGTAGGCCGCGATCGAGTCGCGCGCGGCTCCGCCGAGCAGCTCGTACGCCGGGACCCCGTTGCGCATAGCGACGGCATCCAGGCAGGCGGTCTCGATCGCCCCGGCGACGCCGTTCACGATCCCGCCACGTGACCAGAACGCCGTGTGGCCGCGGAGCACGTCCGCGACGTCGAGCGGGTGCGCGAACGCGTGCTGCAGGAGGTACGGCTCGAAGGCGGCGACGATGCCGGGGACCGCCACCGCCGCCATGATCCCGGCCCCCGCCTCGCCGAGCCCGGTGGTCCCGTCGCTGAGGGTCACCTCGACCAGGGCGGCGTCCCACGACCGGATCGTGCCACCGACCCAGACCAGCTCTTCACCCGCCGGGTAGACGGCCGAGAGGAGCACGGCCCGCACGCTCGTCACGGTCAAGGACGTGCTCTCGACATCGCTCTCCTGGAACGTCTCCACGGTCCATCCCTTCATCGAGCCACGATCGCCATCACCGACCACGCTTCCTCGAACCACCACCCCGGCGCCCGCGCTCGGCATCCGGTGTGCACACCCGGTGCCTCGCGGTGTCAGGGCGCTCCGCCGTCGGCTTCCGGCGAGAGGCCTGCCGTCGACGCCCGTCGCACGAGCACCGGTTCCTGGTCGACCACGACGTGGTCGACCGTGCCGGCCGTGACGCGTTCGACGATCGCCCGGACCGACGCCTTCCCCAGCTCGTTCAGAGGCATGCGCACCGTCGTGAGCGGCGGCCAGCTGTTCTCTGCGGTCCACGCGTCGTGAATCGCGACGACCGAGAGGTCCGCCGGCACGCGGATGCCGTGAGCGCGCGCCTCGACGAGGAGGCCGAACGCCGCATTGATGTTCGAGACGACGAGCGCACTGGGAGGCTCGGGCAGAGCCGCCAGCAGCGCAAGAGCGCGCTTGCCTTGTGCCGAGTCGTAGCCGAGCCACGTCACGTGTCGCGGATCGACCGTCAGCCCCGCGGTCGCCATGGCCGCCTCGAAGCCGGCGCCACGCCGTTGTGCCGTGTCGGTCGCACGAAGTCCGTTCACCAGGCCGATGCGTCGGTGCCCGAGCGAGACCAGGTGCTCGACCGCCACCCGGGCTCCGTCCTCGTCCGGCAACGTCACCGTGCCGATGGCGCCGCTGCGACGCGAGTTGATCAGCACGGCGGGGACCTGCCCGCCGATGATCGCGTCCACGTCTCCCGCGCTCGCCGCGTTGCCGACCTGCACGAGGACGCCGTCCACCCGGCCCTCTCCGACCAGGCGTGCGATGGTGTCGCCGGCAGGATCCAGGCTCTCCATCCTCGCCAGCAGGAGCGTGTAGCCGTGTTCCCGCGCGGCATCGTCGACACCTCGCATGAGATCGGCGAAGATCGCGTTCGTGAGGTCGGGGACGACCACCGCGATGACATTCGTGCGGGAGAGCTTGAGCGCGCGCGCGGCGAAGTTCGGGCGGTAGTCGAGCTCACGCGCGGCCGCCACGATGCGCTGCCTCGTCGCCTCGCTGACGCGCGAGCTGGACGAGTTGCTCAGCACGCGCGAGACGGCCGAGACCGAGACACCGGCGAGGGCGGCGACGTCGCTCAGGCTGGTCATCGGTCGAGCCTACCGAGCGTCGCGTTCCCGAGACTCGCCGTGCGCGACGGTCCGGACACCTCAACCGGCACGACTAGCTCGCTCCGCGCTTGTTGACCAGGTACAGGTGCGTGAGCACCAGCACCGTCTCCGCGCGCTGGTTGGTGACCGCGACGAGCTCGTGGACGTAGCCGAGCTCGTCCGGACGCGTGACGTGGTCGCTCGTCGTCGCGATGGACGCCGAGACGGTGATCGTGTCGCCGATGAAGACGGGCTTGATGAAGCGGATGCGGTCGTAGCCGTAGCTCATCGCCTGCGGGTTGATGTCGCCGGCGGTCATGCCGACCGCGATGGACAGCACGAGCGTGCCGTGCGCGATGCGCCTGCCGATCGACTGCGTGGCCGCCCACTCGGCGTCCATGTGGTGCGGGAAGAAGTCGCCCGTCTGGCCCGCGTGCACCACGATGTCCGTCTCCGTGATCGTGCGACCGACCGACGTTCTCGTCTCGCCCACCACGTAGTCCTCGAAGTACCGCTCAACGGTGCGCATCGGGTCCCCCGAGCAGACGTGCGGCCAGCTCGTTCAGCTCGTCGACCACGTCGGCGTCCGTCGCGTCGCCCGACAGCGCCCTCGTGACGAGAGGTGACGCCAGGTCCTGGAACGTGACGTAGTCGGCATGCCGTGGCCGCAGGTAGGCCCCGTCGAGCGTGGCCCGCGTCCCGCGGAAGAAGTCGAGCGTGAGCTCGTTCGTGCGGTCGTCGTCCCACGCCGCCGCGTTGCCGGGCTGACCGCCCCCGTCGAAGTACGACCTGCGCTGGACGTCGGCGCTCGCGAGCCAGAACGCGTGGTCGATCGCCGCATCCGGGTCGGACGCCGACACCGAGACCGCGATCCCCGCGCCGCCGAGCAGCGAACCCGAGGCGCCCTGCGCGCCGACGGGGACGTCGACATACCGGAGCCGGTGGTCGCGGAACCCGGCGCGGGAGTAGTTCGTGTAGCCGAACAGGAGCGGCGAGTAGGCCCACCGGTCGCCCGACGCGAGCTCGTCGGCGACCTCGATCGGGTTCTGCCGCAGGTTGCGCGACGGAACGTGCGCCGCAAGCTCGTGCAGCAGGTCCAGGGCCGCGAGGGCGTCCGCCGGAGGAAGGAAGGCCCCGTCGACCCGCATCGGGGACGCCCCGGCATTCGCCGCGACCGTCACGAGACTCGAGAACGCATCGATCGGCTTCGCCGGCCACAGCACACGACCTTCCCGTGCCAGGGCGAGGACCGCCGGCCAGTCCCGCGGCGGAGCGGCGATCAGGTCGGGCCGGAACGCCGCGACCTGGGCCGCAGCGTCGATGGCAAGTCCGTACTGGTGCCCGCCGGACACGTAGCTCTCCTGCGATCGACCGACGGACTGGGCCCGGAGCACCGCGAGCTCGTCGTCGTGCCCCGTGCCGTCGAGCGGCACGACGAGTCCGCGCTGCGCCGCGAGCGGGATGTGCGGGTGGTCGATCACGAGAAGGTCGTAGTGCGCGACGAGATCGTCGAGGGGCTGGTCGGCGAAGGCCTGGAGCGAACGGGACTCCCACACGACCTGGACCTCGGGGCGGACCGCGCGGTAGGCCGCGGCCGCAGCGACCACGCCGCCGCAACCGCGGTCGTGCTCCCAGGTGATGCCTCGGAGTACCCGGGTCACGAGCCGACGGCTTCCGCGGCGAACTCGGCGCGCACGGCGTCGGTGTGCTCGCCGAGCCTCGGCGCCGGACGCGAGCTGACGACCGGCTTCCCGTCGATCCGCAGCGGACTGCGGGTCGTCGTCAGGGTGACGGGCGCCGACGACGCATCCTGCGGTGCTCGCGTGATCTCCTGGGTCATCTCGATCGCAGCGAAGCCCTCGTGGTCGACGAGCTGCTCCAGGGTCAGCACGGGAGCGCACCAGACATCCGCCGCGTCGAGGAGCTCGAGCCAGTCGTCCGTCGGCCGGCTCACGAGGTGCGCGGCGAGGAGCCGCGAGATGTGCTCCTGGTCGCTCCACCATGTCGCCTCGTCGGTCATCCCCTCGAGCTCCGTGATCCCGAGGATGGCCCCGAGCCGGGGGATCGGGTTCATCGCGAGGGCGAGGTAGCCGTCACGTGTCGGGTACGTCCCGTACGGAGCGGAGAGGAACGCGTGCGCCGAGTGCTCGTCCTTGCGCCGGACGGTGACGTCCGGAGAGTTCAGGTGGGTGCTGAGGAGCTCGAACTGGAGGTCGAGCATCGCCTCGAGCAGGCTGGTCTGCACGTGCCCCCCTCGCCCCGTGCGGAATCGCCGGACCAGCAGTGCCGTCACCCCCTGAGCGATGTGGCAGCTCAACAGGTGATCGGCGATCGACAGGCCGACCGGCACCGGGCCGTCGTCACGCGATCCGCTCAGCCACGGCATCCCGGACACCGCCTGGGCGAGCAGGTCCTGCCCCGGTCGGTCCTTCCACGGCCCCGACTCGCCGTACCCGGTCGCGCTCGCGTACACGACGGCGGGGTTCACCCTGCTCACGGACTCGAAGTCGAGGCCGAGGCGCTCCATCACGCCGGGCCGGAAGTTCTCGATGACGACGTCGGCCTGGGATGCCAGGTGCGTGACCCACGCGAGGTCGGCGGGCTGCTTGAGATCGGCGGTCACGCTCTCCTTGTTCCGGTTCATCGCGTGGAAGGAGATGGTGTCCCCGTCGGCAGACTTGCCGGCGAAGGCGAGCGTCCTGCCGATGTCGCCGATGCCGGGGCGCTCGATCTTGATGACACGCGCGCCGAGGTCGGCCAGTCGCATCGCCGCGACCGGACCGGCGAGAAACTGGCTGAAGTCGAGGACGAGAGTCCCGTCGAGCGGTCGGGTCGGGTCGGAACTCACGGGACGTGCTCCTTCTGAGCCTCGATCTGCGGATCCGGACGACCGACACGCTAGCCGGAGTCGAGGGTCTCGGTCAATCGTTTGAGCAGAACGTCGGGGCGATGCTCACCCCGGCACGAGACCGTGGACCGGATGAGGCAGAGGCTGCTCCGCCCGCGAGGCCGGCGGGCGGCGGTGAGGTCAGCGGTCCACGCGGGCGCCTCCGCCTGCGGCGAGCTTGAGGACCTCGGTCCTGGTGGCCATGGTGGTGTCTCCAGGGGTGGTCATCGCCAGCGCGCCGTGCGCCGCCCCGTACTCCACGGCCGTGGCCAGCGACTCACCGTCGAGCAGCCCGTAGATCAGCCCCGAGGCGAACGAGTCACCCCCGCCGACGCGATCCAAGATCTCCAGCCCCGGACGATGCGTCGCCTGCACCAGACCCTCGTCGGCCGACCACGCGAGCGCTCCCCAGTCGTTGACGGTCGCTGTCCGTACCGCGCGCAGCGTGGTCGCCACCACCTGGAAGTTCGCGAACTCGGCCACGGCCGCGGCGATCATCGCCCGGAACCCCTCGACCTCGAGACTGGCCAGGTCCGCGTCGACGCCGTGGACCTCGAACCCCAGGCTCGCGGTGAAGTCCTCCTCGTTGCCGATCATCACGTCGATGAACGGGGCGATCGTGCGGTTGACCTCCTGCGCCTTGGCCTGCCCTCCGATCGCCTTCCACAGGCTCGGACGGTAGTTCAGGTCGTAGGACACGACGGTGCCGTGACGCTTGGCCGCGGTCACCGCCTCGATGACCACCTGCGCGGTCGACTCCGACAACCCCGCGAAGATCCCGCCGGTGTGCAACCACCGCACCCCGAGCACGCCGAACAGATGATCCCAGTCGACGTCACCGGGCCGCAGCTGGGACACCGCCGTGGTTCCCCGATCGGACACCCCGACCGCACCCCGCACCCCGAAGCCTCGCTCGGTGAAGTTCAACCCGTTCCGCGCCGCACGCCCGATCCCGTCGAACGGGACCCACCGGATGAACGAGGTGTCCACCCCGCCCTGGAGCACCAGGTCCTCCACCAGACGCCCGACCTCGTTGTCCACCAAGGCCGTCACGACCGCCGCCCGCTGTCCGAACGCACGACGCAACCCGCGCGCCACGTTGTACTCCCCGCCGCCCTCCCACACGCGGAAGGACCGCGCCGTACGGATGCGCCCCTCCCCCGGGTCGAGCCGCAGCATGACCTCACCCAACGACACCACGTCATACCGGCACTCCGCGGCCGGACGAACGCTCAGCACAGCCATGGTCGAACTCCCTCGTCATCGATCTCGCGGAACAGCACACGACACCCCGGGGCACACGAGCACGAGCCCCGGCGTCTGATCACCCAGCCCCTCCCGGCCGCACGGCTCGGACGCGACCCGGCCGGCACTCGGTCGGACGCCTCCGGTCCCGATCTGCGGTCAGCGGGCCGCCAACGCCACGGCCTGCGCGGTCAACGCCTCGATCCCCGCGGCGTCCCCGGCCGCGATCAGGTCACGCGGCACCATCCACGACCCGCCCACCGCCACCACCGCGGCGATCCCCAGGTACTCCGCCAGGTTCCCCGGACCCACCCCGCCCGTCGGCACGAACCGCACCTGACCGAACGGCGCGGACAACGCCGTGATCGCCGCCGGTCCACCCGAGGTCCCGGCCGGGAAGAACTTCAGCGTCGACACCCCCAGCTCCAACGCCGCCTGCACCTCCGTCGCGGTCACCGCACCGGGCAGCACCAGCACCCCGAGCTCCTGACACCGCTCCACCACCGCGCGCGACAACCCCGGTGACACCACGAACTGCGCCCCCGCGGCCACCGCCTGGTCCACCTGGGCCACCGTCAGCACCGTCCCCGCGCCCACCACGACGTCCCCACGATCGGCCATCACGCGAATCGCATCGGGTGCCGCGGCGGTCCGGAACGTCACCTCCGCGACGGGCAGACCACCCGCGACCAACGCCGCCGCGAGCACGTCCGCCCGCGCCACGTCGTCCAGCACCACCACCGGGACGAGCCGAGCAGCAGTCACCACCGCCAAGACATCCATCGTGGACTCCGTTTCATCAGGCGCACTCGTCATCGCGCTACGCGAAACGATTGTGGCACGGCGCACCTGACGGGTCCACACCCGCAGCGAGGACCCGCCGGCGGCACGACGTTCCGCGGACCACGAGACACACCCGCGCGAGGCGACCCGCCGGCGTGGCGCCGAGCACACCCTGCCCGGGAGACGCGCTCAGGCCTCGCCGGGCAGGCTGAGCCCCGAAGGCAGGAAGCCCGGGAGCACCCGGCGCATCTGCTCGTGCAGCCACACCACCCGCACGGCCGTCATCCGCTCAGCCGGTGCCGTGATGCTCACGGCCGCGATCGCCACGCCGGACCGCAGCACCGGCACGGCGACGCAGCTGATGCCGACCTCGTTCTCCTGGTCCTCGACGGCGTAGCCCGTGGTCCGTGCTCGCTCGACGATCCCCCACACGCGTTCCGGATCCGCGACCCCGTCCCCCGCAGCACGCAGGTACTCGGCCAGACCGCTCCGGTCGGTCTGCCGGAACGCGAGCATCGCGCGGCCGAGCGCGGTGGTGACGGCCACACTCCGCCGCCCGATGGCCGACCACACGCGAACCGGACGCTCCGGCTCGACCTTGTCGAGGTACACGACGTGGCTCCCGCTCAGCACCCCGAGATGCACGAGCTCGCCCACCGCGTCGGACAACGCCATGAGGGCCGGGTGCAGCAGGACCGGCAGGTTCTCGTCGCCGAGGTAGTCGTCGGAGAGAGCCAGGGCGGCCGGTCCCAGCAGGTACACCCCCGACACGGGGTCCTGGCTGACGAAGCCGCGGAACCGCAACGCCGCGAGCGCACGGTGGACCGTGGTCTTGTTCAGCCCGAGCACACCGGCGAGCTCGGCCAACGCGATCCCGCGCGCCCCCACCCGCGCCAGGGCCTGCAGGGCGAGAAGGGCGCGATCGATGCTCTCGACGGGCGGGGGCTGACTCGTGGTCGCGTCGGACATGCGCCCAGGGTAGGAGAGCCGGCCGTCGCGGGACGACCGCGACCCGTCCGCGCCGGTCCCCCGTCCGGATGCGCCCGCCGCACGAGCACCGTCCCGAGGCGGCCGGACCGCCGCCGTCAGCCGATCTCGGCCTGTCTCTTGCGGTCCTTGAGCCGCCACAGCATCGGCGTGAAGATCAGCTGCATCGCCAGGTCCATCTTGCCGCCGGGGCAGACGATGGTGTTCGGCCGTGACATGAAGGACCCGTGCAGCATCGACAGCAGGTACGGGAAGTCGATGCCCCGAGGGTTCTCGAACCGGATGACCAGCATCGACTCGTCGAGCGTCGGGATGGTCCGCGCGATGAACGGGTTCGAGGTGTCGACCACCGGCACCCGCTGGAAGTTCACGTGCGTGCGGGAGAACTGCGGGGTCACGTAGTTCACGTAGTCGGGCATCCGGCGCAGGATCGTCTCGGTCACCGCCTCGGTCGTGTATCCGCGTTGGATCCGGTCCCGGTTGAGCTTCTGGATCCACTCGAGGTTGATCACCGGCACCACCCCGATCGCCAGATCCACGTGGCGGGCGATGTCCACGTCCGCGGTGACGACCGCACCGTGCAGCCCCTCGTAGAACAGCAGGTCCGTGCCGACGGGAAGGTCCTCCCACGCCGTGAAGGTGCCGGGCTCCTGCTGGTAGGGCGCGGCCTCCTCGACGTCGTGCAGGTAGCGTCGGAGCTGACCGCTCCCCGTCTCGCCGTAGTCCCGGAACAGCGCCTCCAGCTCGGCGAACAGGTTCGCCTGCGGGCCGAAGTGGCTGAGCGTGTGATCGCCGGCCTCGAGCGCGTGCGCAAGCGCAGCCTTCATCTCCAGGCGGTCCCACCGGTGGAAGCTGTCGCCCTCGACGTACGCGGCGTCGAGCCCCTCGCGTCGGAAGATCTGCTCGAACGTCCGGCGCACGGACGTGGTTCCTGCTCCCGATGACCCGGTGACGGCCACGACGGGGTGCAACGTCGACATCGGTCCTCCTGAGGTGGCGCGATCGGTCAGTGGATGACGCGGAACAGTCCGCGCCGCGCGTAGAGCGGGATGTTCGGGTCGGGATCGTCGTAGGACTCGGCGTGGTAGGCCTCGATGCGGGCGACCTCGTCGGCCGCCCCGAACACGAAGCCGACCCGCTGGTGGATCTCGCCGGGCTGGACCTCGAGCACCGGTGTGCGACCGGTGCTCGCGCGGCCGCCGGCCTGCTCGACCAGGAAGCCGATCGGGTTGGCCTCGTACAGCAGCCGGAGCCGGCCGGCAGCGCCCGCCTTCTTGGAGTCTCGCGGATAGAGGAACACCCCACCGCGGTTGAGGATCCGATGGGCCTCGGCCACCAGCGAGGCGACCCAGCGCATGTTGAAGTCCCGCTCGCGCGGACCCGAGCTCCCGGCAAGGCACTCGTCGACGTAGCGACGCACCGCCGGCTCCCAGAACCGGTAGTTCGAGGAGTTGATCGCGAACTCCGAGCCCGACGTCGGCACCCGCATGTCCGGGTGCGTCAGGATGAACTCGCCGAGCGAGGGCTCGAGGGTGAAGCCGTGCACCCCTCGACCGACCGACAGCACGAGCATGGTCGACGGCCCGTAGACGGCGTACCCGGCTGCGACCTGCTGCTGACCCGGCTGCAGGTAGTCCGCGACCACCGCGTCGACCCCGGGGTTCGGCGAGCGGAGGATCGAGAACACGCTGCCCACCGAGAGGTTGACGTCGATGTTCGACGACCCGTCCAGCGGGTCGAAGGCCAGCAGGTACTTGCCGCGCGGGTAGGCCCCCGGGAGGAGGTATGGCGCCTCGAGCTCCTCGGAGACCATCCCGGCGACGTGCCCGCCCCACTCGGTGGCGCGCAGGAAGCAGTCGTTGGCTCGGACGTCGAGCCTCTGCTGCTGCTCGCCCTGCACGTTCGTCGCGCCGGCGGCCCCGAGCACACCCGCCAGGTCGCCGCGCGCCACGAGTCGCGAGATCGCCTTGCAGGCCAGAGCCACGTCGAGGATGAGACCGTTCAGGTCGCCGCTCGAGTCGGCGAACCGGCGCCGCTCCTCGATGAGGAACTGGGTGAGAGTCGTGCGGTTCGTGAGCATCATCGCCTCGCAAGGTCGGTCGTCGCGGCACGGATCGCCGCAACGACCCGGGAGGCCACCACGGCTGGGGTGAGACCCAGGTGGGCGAGGACGTCCGACGCCGTCCCGGAGGCGCCGAACCGGTCGACGCCGATCCGGACCGTGGCGAGACCGGCCCAGCCGGACGTGACGCCCGCCTCGATCGACACCGTGATCGGTGCCCGCTCGCGGGCTGAGAAGGTCGCGGCGTGCCGCTCGCGCCACGGCACCGACACGACGCGGGCGCGCAGTCCCTCGGCCTCCAGCAGCTCGGCGGCCTCGAGCGCCAGACCGACCTCCGAACCGGTCGCGAGCAGGTCGACGTCCGGGTCCGCCACCGCCCGCACGACGCGCCCGCCGTCGGCCGCGAGGAAGTCCCGCCCGGTCCCTCCGACGGGCAACGACGGCACCGACTGGCGGCTCAGCACGAGGACGGTGGGACCGTCCGTCGTGGCGAGCGCCTGCCGCCACGCCGCCGCGGTCTCGACGTCGTCCGCCGGGCGGAGAACGGTGAGACCCGGGATCAGGCGCAGCGACTCGAGGTGCTCGACGGGCTGGTGCGTCGGCCCGTCCTCGCCCACCGCCACCGAGTCGTGCGTGAGCAGGTAGATGACCGGCTGACCCATCAGCGCCGACAGCCGCAGCGCCGGCCTCAGGTAGTCGCTGAACACCAGGAACGTGCTCCCGTAGGCCCGGAAGCCACCGTGCAGGCTCAGCCCGTTGAGCACGGCTGCCATCCCGAGCTCCCGGATGCCGAAGTTCACCACGGCGCCGGAGAAGTCGTCGCGCGTCACCACCCGTTGGCCGGTGACCGTCCCCGTGGAGGTGGCCAGGTCGGCGGACCCACCCACGAGCTCGGGCATCGCGCTGGTCGCGGCGCGCAGGACGGACTGCGACGTCTGCCGGGTGGCCCGGGCGATCCCGGTGACGACACCCGAGATCGCGGCGTCCAGGTCGGGCGGGAGCTCACGGGACCAGGTCCGCCGCCACACGTCGGCACGCGCGGGCTCAGCCTGCGCGAACCTCGCCCAGCGCTCCGCCCACGACGCGTGCGCGGCGCGTCCCGCGGTCGCGAGGAGCGCGCAGTGGTCGGCCACCGCGCCGGGCACGGTGAGCTCCGGGTAGGCCCAGCCTGCCGCAGCCTTGGCGGCCGCCAGCACCGTCGCGCCGAGCGGCGCTCCGTGCGCCGCCGGGGTGCCCTCGACCCCGGGCGCGCCGTGACCGATGACAGTCCTCACCGCGACGAGGCTGGGACGTGGGTCGGCCTTGGCCGCCGCGAGAGCCGCGTCGATCGCCTCGAGGTCGGTGCCGTCGCCGACGCCCTGCACGTGCCAGCCCGAGGCCGCGAACCGGGCCAGGGTGTCGTCGGAGGTCGACTGCGCGGCCGGACCGTCGATCGTGATCCGGTTGTCGTCCCACAGCACGATGAGCCGCCCGAGCCCCAGGTGCCCTGCCAGCGAGATCGCCTCCTGGCTGATCCCCTCCATCAGGCAGCCGTCACCGACGAGCGCATACGTCCGGTGATCGGTGATCTCCGGGAAGCGCGCGGCCTGCATGCGCTCGGCGAGCGCCATGCCGACGGCCATCGCCAGGCCTTGGCCGAGCGGTCCGGTGGTGGTCTCCACCCCGTCGGTGTGGCCGAGCTCGGGGTGACCAGGGGTCCGCGAGCCGAGCTGCCGGAAGCGACGCAGCTCGTCGATCGGCAGGTCGTAGCCGAAGGCGTGCAGCAGTCCGTAGAGGAGCGGCGAGCCGTGCCCGGCGCTCAGCACGAACCGGTCACGGTCCGGCCAGCGCGGGTCGGCCGGGTCGTGGCGCAGGTGGCGGGAGAACAGCACCCAGGCCATCGGCGCCGCACCCATCGCCAGGCCGGGGTGCCCGGACTGCGCCGCCTCGACCATGTCTGCCGCGAGGAACCGCAGCGTCCAGACCGCGAGGGCGTCGACCCCGGCGTCCGCGGGCGACGCGCCGGCACGTCCGACGCTGCCGGGCGCGAGGTCCGTCCTCTCGACGCCCATCTCACGCGACCCTGTCGTCGACGGCGACCGCCGAGGGCGACGCCGCGACCCTCGCCCGCTCGCGCAGCAGCTGCACCCCGGCGGCCTTGCCCCCGGGGTAGGAGTACAACCAGCTCCCGGAGATGAAGACGTCGGCACCTGCGGCTGCGGCCCGACCGATCGTCACGTCGGTGATCCCTCCGTCGACCTCGATCTCGATCGGCAGGCCGGACTCCTCGACCATGGCGCGCAGCTGGCCGATCTTGGCCTCGACCGCGGGGATGTACGACTGCCCGCCGAAGCCGGGGTTGACGGTCATCGCCAGCACCAGGTCGGTCTCGTCGAGCACGTTCTCCACGATCGAGACCGGCGTGGCCGGGTTGAGGGCGACGCCGGAGCGCACGCCGAGCTCGCGGATCCGGTGCAGGGTGCGGTGCAGGTGCGTGGTGGCCTCGGCATGCACGATCACGAGCTCGCAGCCGGCGTCGACGTACCGGCCGAGCAGCTCGTCCGGCGCCACCACCATGAGGTGGGCCTCGAACCCGACGGTGCTGTGCCGGCGCGCGGCGGCGATCACATCGGGACCGAACGTGAGGTTCGGGACGAAGACCCCGTCCATCACGTCCCACTGGATCCGGTCCACGCCGGCCGCGCAGAGCTCCTCGACCTCGACGCCGAGGCGAGCCGCGTCGGCAGGCAGGACCGACGGGACGATGAGTGGGCCGTGCTGTGCCATGTCGTGCCTCCCGGTACGCGTTCGTCCTCGCTGACCCGCCAAGCGAATCGCGCGGCACGTCCGACGCGGCTCACCCCCAGGGGTGGTCACGGGGGTGAGCCGCGTCCGGGCCCGCGGATGTGACGTCGGTCATAGGGTGGGGCCGTGCCCGATGCCGGTCGTAGCGTGCTTCGTCTCGTGCTCGTCGACGACCACGAGATGGTGCTGCACGGGCTCACCGCGATGCTCGCCCACTTCGACGACGACGTCGTGATCGTGGGCACGGCCACCACGCTCGCCGACGCCCGCCGCACGATCGACGCGACCGGGCCCGACATCGTGCTCAGCGACGTGCGCATCGGTCGGGACAGCGGTCTGGACCTGGTGCGCGAGCTGACGCAGACGCACCCGACCGTCCAGGTCGTCCTGCTGACCGTCTACGAGGACGAGCACTATCTCTTCCAGGCGCTGCGGGCCGGCGCGCGGGGCTACGTGCTCAAGAGGATCGACGCCGGCGAGCTCGTCGGCCACCTGCTGCGGGTCGCGCAGGGCGAGATCGCCGTCGACGCCGCGCTGGCGGGCCGGGTGGCGATGTCCGCGGCGCGGATCTCCTCCGGAGAGTTCTGGCCCGGAGCGAACCACGGCCTGACCCAGCGCGAGTCGGAGGTGCTGGCCCTCCTGGTCGCCGGGCACTCCAACCGAGGGATCGCGTCGACGCTCGTCGTCACGGAGGACACGGTCAAGACCCACATCCGGAGCCTGTACCGCAAGCTGGACGTCCAGGACCGCGGCGGAGCGATCGCGTTCGCGCTCCGGGAGGGGCTGTTCCGATGAGGTCGCCGCTGTGGCAGATGCTCGCGACCCCGGTCGCCTTCGACCTCGGCGCTCTCGCCCGGGCCTTCGCGGAGCAGACCCGCTCGACGGGCGCGGTGATCCAGCTGTCCGACGGGAAGCAGCTCACCGTCGGCGGGGTGTACCCGCCCGACCCGGCCGCGCAGGCCGCTCTGGTCGTGACCGTCGGGCAGGGCGTCACCGGGCTGGTGGCCCGCAACGGCCACGGCATGCGGCTCGGTGCGGATGCGCCGCGCAACCCGGTGCACCGCCACCTGCTCGGTCTGGACGACGGCGGGTTGGTCGCGCGGCTGTGCGTGCCGGCACGCGGACTGGGCGGCCAGATCCTCGGGGTGGTCGGCGTGCACCGGAGCGTCGACGAGCCGTACACCGACGACGACCTGACGAGCCTGCAGCCGTGCGCCGACCTGCTCGGGCTGCGCCTGCAGGTCATGGACCTGCGCAACGCCGTCGACGCGCACCGGGACGACCGGGACCGACTGATCGCCCAGGCCATCTCCGCGCAGGAGTCCGAGCGGCGGCGGATCGCGTCCGACCTGCACGACGGCGTCACCACCGCGCTGGCCTCGATGTCCTTCCACCTCAACGCGGCCGAGCTGTCCTTGGCGGCCGCAGAGGCGGCGTGCGCGACCTCCCGCCCCGACGGCACCCGGCTCGCGCAGGCGCGCTCGCAGATCGGGGTAGCCCGCACCCTCGCCGACCGCGCCTACACGCAGACCCGTGCGGCGATCACCGGTCTGCACAGCCTGGTCCTGGACGACCTCGGCCTGGTCGCAGCCCTCGAGTCGCTGGCCGAGACGGCTCCGGACGCGGTGATGGAGACCGTGTGCGACCCCGAGGAGCAGTTCGCCGACCTGCCGGACCATGCCGCTGCCGCGCTGTTCCGGATCGCCCAGGAGTCGACGAGCAACGCGATCCGCCACGGTCGCGCGAGCCTGGTCACGGTGAGCCTGCGGAGGGTCGGGGACGTCGTCGTCCTCGGCATCTCGGACGACGGCGTCGGGTTCGACGTCCGTCAGGACCCGACGGACCGCGCGGCGGCCCGCGCGGACGGCACCGAGGGAGCGCACTTCGGGCTGTCGTCGATCGCCGAGCGGTGCGCCCTGATCGGCGCGTCGCTACGGATCGAGTCGATGCCCGGTCACGGCACCACGGTGATCGTCGAGCTGCCGGTGGTTCCCGCGTCGACGCCGACGGGGTGAGACCGCCACCGCCTCGCGCGGACGGGACGGTCGGGCCAGGCAGGTGGCCGTACGATCACGCGGGTCTCACCCCCGGCGTCCCCCGTGGGGGTGAGGCGGCCGGCGCCGGTGCCCACCTAGCGTCGGCGCATGGCACTCCAGGCGCTCGTCCTCGACGTGGACGGCACGCTCGCCGACACCGAGCGTGACGGCCATCGGCCTGCGTTCAACGCCGCGTTCGCCCACGCCGGGCTGCCGTGGCACTGGGATGTCGCGGTATACGGCGGACTCCTCGGCGTCACCGGCGGCAAGGAGCGGATCCGGCACTTCTGCGAGCGGCACGACCCCGGCTTCCTGGCTCGCCCCGACGCCGACGAGGCGATCGCCGCTCTCCACGCCGACAAGACCAGGCGGTACGTCGCGTTCGTGGCCGAGGGGAGGATCCGGCTCAGACCCGGGGTGGCACGACTCGTCGACGAGGCACGGGCCACCGGCCTGCGACTGGCCATCGCGTCCACCACGAGCCCCGATGCCGTCACGGCGCTCCTCCAGGCCGGCCTCGGGCCCGACGCCCCCGACTGGTTCGACGTCATCGGGGCGGGCGACGTCGTACCCCGGAAGAAGCCCGCTCCCGACATCTACACCTGGGTGACCGAGCGACTCGACCTGCCGCCGGAGGAGTGCCTCGCGATCGAGGACTCCTCGGTGGGGTTGCACGCCGCCGTCACGGCGGGCCTCCCCACGGTGGTGACCCGGAGCCCCTACACGGTGGGCGACGACACCACCGGTGCGCTCGCCGTCCTTCCCGACCTCTCGGGCGTGACGCTCGCCGACCTCCACGACCTCCACCGCACGGTTCACCTCGGCACCCGCACGCGACCCGGGCCGACCCACTAAGGAGCAGCGCATGGACCAGTCACACCGCTACGCCGACCTCAGCCTGCAGGAGTCCGATCTCATCGCCGGTGGCAAGCACATCCTGTGCGCGTACCGCATGAAGCCGAAGGCCGGTCTCACGTACCTGGAGGCCGCCGCGCACTTCGCCGCCGAGTCCTCGACCGGCACGAACGTCGAGGTCTCGACGACGGACGACTTCACCAAGGGCGTCGACGCGCTCGTCTACCACGTCGACGAGGCGAACCAGGACATGCGGATCGCCTACCCGCTCGACCTGTTCGACCGGAACGTCACCGACGGTCGGATGATGATGGTCTCGTTCCTCACCCTGACCATCGGCAACAACCAGGGCATGGGCGACATCGAGCACGCCAAGATGATCGACTTCTGGGTCCCGCCCGAGGTCGTCCGCCAGTTCGACGGGCCGTCGATGAACATCGCGGACCTGTGGCGGATCCTGGGACGCCCGGTCGTGGACGGCGGGTTCGTCGCCGGGACGATCATCAAGCCCAAGCTCGGGCTGCGGCCCGAGCCGTTCGCCGAGGCCGCCTACCGGTTCTGGCTCGGCGGGGACTTCATCAAGAACGACGAGCCCCAGGGCAACCAGGTGTTCTCGCCGCTGAAGAAGACCATCCCGCTCGTCTACGACGCGATGAGGCGGGCGATGGACGAGACCGGCGAGGCGAAGCTGTTCTCGATGAACATCACGGCGGACGACCACCACGAGATGCTCGCGCGTGCCGACTTCGCGTTGGAGACCTTCGGTCCGGACGCCAACAAGCTCGCGTTCCTGGTCGACGGCTACGTCGGCGGGCCGGGGATGGTCACGACGGCGCGACGGAACTACCCGAACCAGTTCCTGCACTACCACCGGGCCGGTCACGGCGCCGTCACCTCGCCGAGCGCCAAGCGCGGCTACACCGCGTTCGTGCTGGCCAAGATGGCCCGCCTGCAGGGGGCCTCGGGCATCCACGTCGGCACGATGGGGTACGGGAAGATGGAGGGTGGCACGGACGACCGGGCGATCGCCTACATGATCGAGCGCGACGCGGCGCAGGGCCCCGTGTACTTCCAGACGTGGGACGGCATCAAGGCCACCACGCCGATCATCTCGGGCGGCATGAACGCCCTGCGGCTGCCCGGGTTCTTCGCGAACCTCGGCCACGGCAACCTCATCAGCACGGCGGGCGGCGGCGCCTACGGGCACCTCGACGGTCCCGCCGCCGGGGCGGTCTCGCTCCGTCAGGCCTACGAGGGCTGGAAGGCCGGCGCCGACCCGGTCGAATGGGCGACGACGAACCGGGAGCTCGCGCGCGCCTTCGAGTCCTTCCCCGGTGACGCCGACTCGCTCTTCCCGGGCTGGCGGGAGCGGCTGCCGCAGGGCTGAGTGGTTCGGCGGCGCTTCCGGAGCGAGCTCCACGAATTCCGCACGCGTAGACGAACGTGCCGCGTCGGCCTAGGGTCGGCGCCATGCGCGCCATGATCGTCAAGGAGTTCCGCGAGCTCAGCCGCGACAGACGCACGCTCGCGATGCTGATCGGGATGCCGCTGCTGCTGCTCGTGATCTTCGGCTACGCGGCGAACTTCCGCGTGCCGACGGTCACCGCCGCGGCCGTCGGTCCGGGGGCGTCGCAGCTCGCGACGACGCTGCCGTCGTCGTTCTTCGACGTCACGCGGATCGAGCCGTCGGGTACCCGGGCGGACGCCGAGCGCCTGCTCAAGGACAACACCGTGGACGTGGCCATCGTCACCGGCCGGCAGCCCGCGCTCGCTCTCGTCGACGGCTCCAACCTCTTCGCGTCCCAGGCGATCGTCTCGGTCCTGAACACCTTCGGTGACAAGGTCAGCAGCCAGATCCTGTACAACCCCGACCTCAAGACGTCGTGGGTCATGGTTCCCGCGATCATCGGGCTCATCCTCACGTTCATCGGCACGATCGTCACGAGCATCGGACTGGTGCGCGAGCGTGAGACGGGCACCCTCGAGCAGCTCGCGGTCATGCCGATCAGGCCGTCCACGGTGATCCTCGGCAAGATCTCGCCGTACTTCCTGGTCGCCTCGCTCGACATGGTCGTCATCACCGGTCTCGGCATGCTGCTCTTCAGCGTGCCGTTCAACGGCAACGGGTTCGTGTTCGCACTCGGCGCCGCACTGTTCCTGTTCGTCGTGCTCGGGCTCGGCGTCCTGATCTCGACGATCTCGCAGACCGCGGGCCAGGCGATCCAGACCGCCTTCATGTTCCTGCTGCCGCAGATCCTGCTGTCCGGCATGATCTTCCCGCTGGACGCGATGGCCGCCGGGGTGCGCTGGATCGGCTACCTGCTGCCACTCACGTACTTCACGATGATCTCGCAGGGCGTGATGCTGCGGGGTGCGTCGTTGACGTCGCTCTGGCTCCCGTTCGTCATGCTGGCGGTGATGGCGGTCGTGGTGTTCAGCGGCGCGACGCTGCGCTTCCGTCGCGACCTCGCGCCCGGTCGCCGCCATCGCCACGCCGCCGTCACGTCCGGAGCCGACGCACGACGGGACGTCACGCATGCCACCGATGCGGAACGGAACCGCCGATGACCTACGCGGTCCGGTCGGCCGTCGTCCGGTTCGGCGGCACCCGCGCGCTCGACGACGTGACCCTCGAGGTGGAGCCCGGATCGGTGGTCGCCGTCGTCGGTGGTGACGGCGCCGGGAAGACGACCCTGCTGCGCAGCCTGGTGGGCCGGCTCCGGCTCGAGCACGGAGAGGTGGACGCGCCCTCGCCCCACCAGATCGGCTACCTGCCGGCGACGGCGGGGAGCTGGCCGGCTCTCACGGTGGCGCAGAACATGAGCTTCGTCGGCGGCGCCTACGGCGTCTCCGGCGCGGCGTTGTCGACCCGCCGCGACGAGCTGCTCGGACGCGCCGGTCTCCTGGACGTGGCCGACCGCCCGGCCGCCCAGCTCTCCGGAGGCATGCGGCGCAAGCTCGGGTTCTCGATGGCGATGCTGCACGACCCGCTGCTGCTCGTGCTCGACGAGCCGAGCACCGGCGTCGACCCGGTGAGCCGCGTCGACCTGTGGCGCCTGGTGTCCGAGGCTGCGGCCGCCGGCGCCGCCGTCGTCATGTCGACGACGTACCTGGACGAGGCCGAGCGAGCCGCGACCCTGCTGGCGCTCGACGACGGACGGATGTTGGCGAGCGGGACCCGCGCAGAGGTCCTCGGGGCGTTCGACGGCGTGGTCGCGCGCACCGCGAGCCCGAGCCGGCGGGACTGGGCGTGGCGACGGGGCCGCGAGTTCCACGAGTACTGGCCGGGCGAGGACGCACCGCGCGACGCGACCACCCTCGTCCCGGACCTCGAGGACGTGGTCATCGCCCTGTCGCTCCTCCGGCGTCACCGGAACGCGTCGGCCTCATGACGAGCTCCGACCTGGACGGGGTCTCCCCCGACGAGCTCCTTCGGGCGGACCGCGCCGGTCGTCGCTTCGGCGAGGTCGTCGCGGTCGAGGACGTGACGATGAGCGTCCGTCGCGGTGAGGTCGTCGGTCTGCTCGGCGCGAACGGCGCCGGCAAGACGACGCTGATCCGGATGCTCCTCGGTCTCATCGCGACGTCGACGGGCGAGGTCGCGCTGCTCGGCGGCCCTCCCGACCGCGAGCGGCGGAGCCGCCTGGGCTACGTACCGCAGGGACTCGGCCTGTACGGCGACCTGACCGTCCGGGAGAACCTCGCCTTCAGCGCACAGGCGTACGGCGCCTCCGCGCCGCCGCTGCCCGAGGCGCTCCGTACCGCCGCCGACCGCCTCGTCACCGCGCTCCCCCTCGGCCTGCAGCGCCAGCTCGCCTTCGTGTGCGCGCTCGCCCACGACCCGCTCGTCCTGGTGCTCGACGAGCCGACCTCCGGCGTCGACGTGCTCGCCCGGGCGGCGCTGTGGGACACGATCCACGAGCAGGCCGAGAGGGGTGTCGGCGTGCTGGTGACGACCCACGCGATGCAGGAGGCGGAGCAGTGCGACCGGCTCCTGCTGATGTCCCGTGCCCGACTGGTCGCTCAGGGCAGCGAGGCCGACATCATCGGGGCGACCACGGCCGTCGCCGTGCGCACCGACGACTGGGCGCGCGCCTTCGCCGTGCTCAACGAGGCCGGGCAACCGGCCATGCTCGCCGGGCGTGACGTGCGCGTCGTCGACGCCGACGCCGGACGTGTGCGCCAGATCCTGTCCGACGCCGGCCTGAGGGCGGAGGTGGTCGCGGTGCCCGCGACGATCGAGGAGCGCATGCGGGTGCTCGCGGGAGCCTGAGGCCCTGCGCGGTCAGGTCCGGGGTCCGCCGTGTCAGCGGGTCCACGAGGTCCGGAGGAGCTGCGCGGTCGGGGACCTCACGGGCGAAGGGACTAAGGTCCCGGTACCGCACCGGCGTGAAGCGTCGCCACGGACGCCCGTACCGGAGCGGCCCGCCACCTGAACGGAGACCTGATGCCCCTGTCGCGCCGTGCCGCTGTCCCCGCCCTCGTCGGGCTCGCGCTGACGTTCGTCGCCGGGTGCACCAGCACCGCACCCACGACGGCCTCGTCGACGCAGTCCGGTCCGGCGAGCCGCCCGGCGACGGCGGCCGCGCCGGGCCCCGCCCCGACGACCGCGGCGACACCCACGCTCCACGTGACCCCGCTCCCGGTCACCCTTCCCACCACGGTCTCGCGGCTCGTGGCGCTGCCCGCCGGCGACCGGATCCTGCTGCTCGGTGGCCTCGACTCCGGCAGGACCACCACGGCGGCGATCCTGTCGGTCGCTCCGAGCGCCGGCACGGTGACCACGGTCGGCCACCTCGCTCAGGCGACGCACGACGCGGGTGGTGCCGTGCTCGGTGGCCGCGCGGTCGTCATCGGTGGCGGCGTCTCCGCGTCGACCTCCGCGGTCCAGACCGTCCCGCTGTCCGGCGGCTCCGCATCGATCAGCGGCCACCTTCCCCAGGCACGGTCGGACGACGCGGTCGCCTCCGACTCGACGACCGCCTACGTCGTCGGGGGCTACACCGGGAGCACGCCGCTGCCGGAGATCCTGGCCACGACGGACGGCGTGTCCTTCCACGTGGTCGCGCACCTCGCCCTCACGGTCCGCTACCCCGCCGTGGTCGTCGTCGGGAGCACGCTGTGGGTGTTCGGTGGCGAGCACCAGGGCATCGCGATCGACGCGATCCAGCGGGTCGACCTCACCACCGGTACCGCGAGCGTCGCCGGCCACCTCCCGACCCCCCTCGCGCACGCGGCAGCCACCGTCCTGCAGGGCGAGATCCTCGTGATCGGCGGCACGGACGGCCGGACCCGCCAGCGCACGATCGACCGGTTCGACCCTGCCACCGTCACGATGGCCGCGGCAGGGGCGCTTCCCGCTCCTGAGTCGGACATGGCCGTGGCGGTGCTTGCCGACGGCGCCTACGTCGTCGGCGGCGAGATCGCGGACGTCGGCGGCACGATCACCGCGCTGAGCACGATCACGCGTCTGAGCGTCTCACCCTGAACGTCGCACGCGGACGCCCCCGCACGCATGAGCCTCGATCGGCTCACCAGTACCCCGGGGTCGCCTGCGTCGTGCCGACGGTGGCGGCGTACGAGTGGGGCGGGACCACGTCGATCCCGTCCGGGTTGTCCAGGTAGCCGGGTCCGACGCCGGCCACGCCGGTGTGCCCGTACTGCCAGACGATCTTGTTCTGCGTCGGGTCGATCACGACCACGCGGTGGTTGTAGTCGTCGTTGAGCATGATGTCGCCGTTGGGCAGCCCCTCGGCCAAGGAGGGGTGATCGAGCTTGCCCGCCCCGCTGCTGGGGTTCCAGCGCCACAACGCCTTGCCCGTCGCGTCGAAGATCACCGCCTGACCCGGGTTCGTGTACCCGACCGTGAGGTACTGACCCGGCTTGTACTGGTTGGAGTCCGACGGGTACGTCACCGCCGGCACGTGCGTCGACCAGTACACGTGGCCGGTGCGGTCGATCTCGTCGACCCAGCTCCCGTTGATCTCGGTGACCAGGAAGTGCCCGTCCGGCAGCGGGAACACCCCGTTCGGGCTGCCGAACCGCGCGGGCGGGTTGTGCGCGCACGAGCCGAGCGTGCCCCGGGTCCACAGCGGCGAGGGCGACGACGCCGAGAGGTCGACCAGGCGGCAGTTCTTGATGTCGGCGGCGATCACGGTGCCGTCCGGGAGCATCATCGCGTCGTCGGGGTTCCAGAGCTGGTTCGGACCCGAACCGTGCGTCCCCGGGGTCCCGTACCGCCAGACGATCTTCCGGGTGGCGATGTCGATCTCGGTGATGACGAAGTCGTCTTCCTCGGTCGCGATGATGTCCTTGCCGTCGGGGCTGAAGAACACGTCGTCGGGGATCCGGAAGGTCTGGCCCGCCGCGAGGTCACCCGGCTGGGGCCACTGCCACAGCACCTGACCCTGCGGGCTCACGACGACCAGCCGGTTGTTCTTCTTGTCGGCGATGATGATCGGCGCCGGAAGCACGCTCGGGTCCGACCCGGGAGCGAGGTTGCCGGCATCGCCCGCCGCAGCGGGCGGCGGCCAGGTGGAGGACGGCGTCGGGCTCGGGGTCGGCGTGGCCGCCGCGCCGGTCGCCACGCTCGTCGCCGTGCCCGCTCTGCCACCGGCCGTCGACGCCCCGGTCACCGGGGTCGCGGAGCCGGCGGTGCAGGCAGCGAGCGACAGCGCCGCGGCGGTCAGTGCGACGAGGCCGTACGGTGCCCGCGCGCGCCCGCGCCGCGCACGTCGAGGCATGGTCCTGCTCACCCGGTTGACATCCACGAGAGCACGGTAGTCGACCCTTACCTGAAGCCCCGCGCGCCACGTGGGTCGCGTTCCCCGCGCTCCGACGCGCCGCTCGCCACGGGCGTGCGTACTCTGCGATGAGCGAATCCCAGGAGGCCGTCGTCGATGAAGTCGTATGCCGTGCGCACCCACCCGTCCGCCGACCAGCTTCCCCGTGCGGATCAGCTCGCCTGGCGCCTCGCGACGGTCGCCGTCGACCCGGTGGAGGTCGAGCCGGGCGTGGTCGAGATGATCGGCAACCGGATCATCGACAACGCTGCGGTGGCAGCCGCGTCCGTCGCACGCCATCCCGCCGTCGTCGCCCGAGCCCAGGCCGTCGCCCACCCGGCAGGCCCCGGTGCGACGGTCGTCGGGCTGCCGGCCGAACGCAGGTTCTCCCCCGGGTGGGCGGCGTGGGCGAACAACGTCGCCGTGCGGGAGCTCGACTTCCACGACACCTTCCTCGCCGCGGAGTACTCCCACCCCGGCGACAACATCCCGCCGGTGCTGGCGGTCGCCCAGCACCTGCGCCGGAGCGGCCGAGACCTGGTTCGTGGCATCGCGACGGCGTACGAGCTCCAGGTCGACCTGTCCCGGGGGATCTGCCTCCACGAGCACAAGATCGACCACATCGCGCACCTCGGCGTCTCGGCGGCCGCCGGGATCGGCACCACCCTCGGGCTGGCCCCCGAGGTGATCTTCCATGCCCTCGGCCAGGCCCTGCACACGACGACCACGACCCGGCAGTCACGCAAGGGCGAGATCTCGTCCTGGAAGGCCTTCGCACCGGCCTTCGCGGGGAAGATGGCGATCGAGGCCGTCGACCGCTCGATGCGCGGCGAGACGTCGCCGACCCCGATCTACGAGGGCGAGGACGGCGTCATCGCCTGGCTGCTCTCGGGGCCGGGGCACGTGTACGAGGTCCCGCTCCCCGAGGAAGGTGAGCCCAAGCGCGCGATCCTCGCGACCTACACCAAGGAGCACTCGGCCGAGTACCAGTCGCAGGCGCTCATCGACCTCGCCCGGCGGTTGGCTCCGCGGGTCGGGGACACCGCGCGGGTCCGGAGCGTCGTCATCCACACGAGCCACCACACGCACACCGTCATCGGCACCGGCGCGAACGACCCGCAGAAGTCCGACCCGCACGCGTCCCGGGAGACGCTCGACCACTCGATCACCTACATCTTCGCGGTCGCGCTGCAGGACCGAGCCTGGCACCACGTCCGGTCCTACGCGCCCGAGCGTGCCTCTCGCCCCGACACCGTCGCGCTCTGGCACAGGATCACGACGGTCGAGGACCCCGGGTGGACGCGGCGCTACCACTCCCTCGACCCGGCCGAGCAGGCGTTCGGGGGCCGCGTCGTCGTCACGCTCGACGACGGCACCGTCATCGAGGACGAGCTCGCGGTCGCGGACGCGCACCCGCTCGGCGCCCGCCCGTTCACCCGGCCGCAGTACGTCGAGAAGTTCCGCACCCTCGCCGCCGGGGTCGTCGAGGACGACGAACAGGACCGGTTCCTCGCGGCTGTCGCCGAGCTGCCCGACCTGCCGCCCGGGGATCTGCACCGGCTCACGTTCACCGTCCCGGCCGACCGCCTCGCGGACACGTCGACGACCTCCAGGGGGATCTTCTGATGCTCGGGTCGACCGTCACCGTCGCGGGCAAGCGTGCCGCGTTCCGCGCCGACCTCGCCTCGGGCCGGCTGCTGCGCCTCCCCGGTGCGTTCTCCCCGCTGGTCGCGCGCATCGTCCAGGAGACGGGCTTCGACGGCGTGTACATCTCCGGTGCCGCGCTGTCGGCCGATCTGGCGCTGCCGGACATCGGTCTGACGACGCTGTCGGAGGTCGCGGCGCGCGGAGCCGCGATCGCGCAGGCGACCGACCTGCCCGCGCTCATCGACGCCGACACCGGGTTCGGCGAACCGCTCAACGTGGCCCGAACCACCCGGGTGCTCGAGCAGGCCGGACTCGCCGGGTTGCACCTCGAGGACCAGGTGAACCCCAAGCGGTGCGGGCACCTCGACCACAAGGCGGTCGTGAGCGTCGCCGACATGGTGGGCCGCCTGCGGGCCGCTGTCGACGCCCGCACCGATCCGCAGTTCGTCATCTGTGCGCGCACCGACGCCCGCACGGTCGAGGGGCTGAGCGTCGCGATCGACCGCGCGAAGGCCTACGTCGACGCGGGCGCCGACATGATCTTCGCCGAGGCGATCGGCGACGAGTCCGAGCTCGCGGCCTTCCGGGCCGCGGTCGACGTGCCGCTGCTCGCCAACATGACCGAGTTCGGCAAGAGCCCCTTGCTCGACGTCACCACCCTCGAGCGCCTCGGCGTGAACGTGGTCATCTATCCCGTCACCACGCTGCGGATCGCGATGGGCGCCGTCGAGGCCGGGCTCCGGACGATCGCCGCCGAGGGCACCCAGTCGTCGATCGTCCCGGCGATGCAGACGCGCGCGCGCCTGTACGAGCTGCTCGACTACGCCGCGTACAACCAGTTCGACTCGTCCGTCTTCAACTTCACCGTGGGAGGTGCCGACCGATGACAGCAGCAGGCGAACCGCCGATCCACCGCGGACTGGCCGGGGTCGTCGCGGACACGACGAGCATCTCGAACGTCGTGCCCGAGACGAACTCGCTGACCTATCGGGGCTACGCCGTGCAGGACCTCGCGGCGCACTGCAGCATCGAGCAGGTGGCCTACCTCCTCTGGCGAGGTGAGCTTCCCACGCCGGCCGAGCTCACCGCCTTCGAGTCGGCGCTGCGCCCTCGCCGGGTCCTCTCGCCGGGCGTGGTCGACGCCGTGTGGTCCCTCCCGACGACGTGCCACCCGATGGACACGCTGCGGACCGCGGTCAGCCGGATGGGTGCTGAGGACCCCGATCCCTGGACGAGCGACCCGGCTGCGAACCTCGCGCGGGCGGAGACGCTCTTCGCGCAGCTCGCGACGGTCGTGGCGATCGACTTCCGGCGACGCCGCGGGCTTCCCGTCATCGCTCCAGACGTGTCTCTCGGGTACGTGCAGAACTTCTTCCAGATGTGCTTCGGCGTGGTGCCGGAGCCGGAGATCGCGCGCGCCTTCGAGGTCTCGCTGATCCTGTACGCCGAGCACTCGTTCAACGCGTCGACCTTCACGGCGCGCGTGGTCACGTCGACGATGTCGGACCTGTACAGCGCGGTCACGGCGGCGATCGGTGCGCTCAAGGGACCTCTGCACGGCGGCGCGAACGAGGCCGTCATGCAGACGATGCTCGAGATCGGCGACCCGGCCGACGCCGCCGAGTGGATGCGCGCGACGCTGGCGGCGCGCCGGAAGGTCATGGGGTTCGGGCACCGCGTCTACAAGAACCAGGACTCCCGGGTTCCGACCATGAAGGACGCGTTGTGGCGCACCGCGGCGAGCGTGGCCGGCGGCGAACGCTGGACGGCGATGTACGAGGAGATGGAGCGGACGATGCTCGCCGAGCGAGGCATCTGGCCGAACCTCGACTTCCCCGCCGGTCCGACGTACTACCTGATGGGCTTCGACGTGCAGCTGTTCACGCCCATCTTCGTGATGGCGCGGATCGTCGGCTGGACCGCGCACATCGCCGAGCAGGCCGCGCACAACGCCCTGATCCGACCGCTCAGCAGCTACATCGGGGCGGCCCAGCGTCCCGTCCCGGCGGAGCTCGCGACCCGGGACTGAGGCGAACCGAACCGACGGCGCGTCCTGGGCGGTTTCACCCGTCGAGGACGCACCGTCGAGCGCGGCACCGGGTCACGCCGCGCGGGTGCGACGCAGGATCATCGCCTCGAACGCCGGGAGGACGACGGCGGTCGTGACCACGTGACCTAGCGGACCCCGACCCGTGACCCACTCCGTCCTCCAGCTCCCCGCCGGAAGTGCCAGGCGGCGACTCCGGTCCGTGAGGCTGATCGCGACCAGGAGCGTCTCGCGCGGCGACTCGCGGCGCAGCACCAGGAGCTCGTCGTCGTCCGAGAGGACGCTCACGCTGCCCCGGCGCAACGCGTCGCTCGCGTGCCGGTACCGGACGAGGGAACGCACCATGCGCAACGTGGAACGCGGGTCGACCTCCTGCGCCGCGACGCTGAGACCGGTCGCCCAGCTCGGGACGGGGAGCCACGGCTCGACGTCCGGGTCCGTGAAGCCCGCGTGACGGTCGCGCGTCCACGGCATCGGCATCCGTTCGGGGTCGCGTCCGAGGGTGAGGTCGCCCGTGCGGAGCGCCGCGCAGTCCCGCACGCGCGGCGCCGCGACGGGCGCGTCCGGGAGCCCGAGCTCATCGCCGTAGTACAGCGTCGGGGTCCCGCGCAGCGTCAGCAGGAGCGTCAGCGCACCGCGCACACGATCCACCCCGACCCGGGTCGCGAGGCGGCTCCGGTCGTGGTTGCTGAGCACCCAGTTCGGCCACGCCCCGATCGGCAGGGCGGCCTCGTACCGACGGACCAGGTCGCCCAGCGCCTTCCCGCGCCAGGGCACGTCGATCAGCGAGAAGTTCATGGCGACGTCGAGTCCGCGGCGGCCGCCGAGCGCGGCCACCCGCTCGAGCGTGAGGTGCAGCTCACCGAGGAGCACACGGTCGTCGTACTCGTCCGCGACCGCGCGCATCTCCGCGAGCAGGCCGGGCAGCTCCGGATGGTCGGCGGTGTACCTCTGGACCTGTCTGACGGCCGTGTGCGCGGCCGCGCCCCCGATCTCGAACGACTCGCCCTCGTCGCCCGCGGGGTTGTCCCGCAGCTGCTCGTCCTTCAGGAGGCGCCACACCGCATCGAGCCGGAAGCCGTCGACCCCACGGTCGAACCAGAACCGCATGACGTCGAACATGGCCTGCCGCACCTGCGGGTTCCGCCAGTTCAGGCTGGGCTGCTCCGGCAGGTGCGCGTGGTAGTAGTACTGACCGGTCGGGGCGTGGAAGGTCCAGGCCGAGCCGCCGAAGGCCGATGCCCAGTTGTTCGGCGGCCCGCCCTGGGGGGCGGGATCGTGCCACAGGTACCAGTCACGATGGACGCCGTCACGGCCCCTCAGCGCGTCCTGGAACCAGGGATGCTCGGCGGAGGTGTGCTGCGGCACGAGGTCCATCAGCACACGAAGACCCCGGGCGTGCGCACCGGCGACCAGCTCGTCGAAGGTGTCGAGGTCGCCGAAGGCCCGACCGACGCTCCGGTAGTCCGCGACGTCGTACCCGAGATCGAGCAGCGGCGACTCGTGGATCGGTGACAGCCAGATCGCGGCGATGCCCAGACCCGCGAGGTAGTCCAGGCGCGCGACGACCCCGGCGAGGTCTCCGAAGCCGTCCCCGCTCCCGTCCTGGAACGACGGGACGTAGACCTGGTAGAGGATGCCCTCGTGCCACCACGGCGACGACGCAGATGATCCGTCGGAGCGCGACATCCGCACCTCCCACCCACCGGGCAGAACCGGCACCTCGGGACACCACTCTTGCACCCGTCGTCCGTCGCGCCGGCCATCCGCCGCACGCGGCGTCGAGGGCGACGTCCGACGCGTGCGCACGCTACGGCTGTGGACGAGCACGCCTTCCCGCGTCCTGTGCCGCGTCCGTCGCTACTCTGAGCCCCACCTGAGGGGCTCCGTACCGTCCGCGACCGCGCCTGGTGCCGAGCCCGGACACGAAGGAGGCCAGCGGTGCCGGGACCGGCCCAGAGCACGCCCGATCACCCGCCGTCGCCCGCGCCCGGCTGGTACTCCGATCCTGCCGGTCGCGTCGCCCTGCGCCACTGGGACGGGACGGCCTGGACGCCATGGGTCTGCGACCTGACGTCGGTCTGGTCGGAGCACGACGCCGCGTCCCGCGCGCTCAGGCCGACGGACGTTTCCGCGCTGGCGTTCGTCGCCGAGGTGTTCGTGCCGCGCGCGCACCGCGTGGGCATGCTCAGCGACGGTCAGGCGAACGACCTCACGGCCCTCGCCGGTCGGCTCGCCGCCGAGGCGCAGGCGGCAGCTCGTCGGGCCGCACCCGCACCCGCACCCGCACCGGCACCGGCACCGGCACCGGCACCGGCACCGGCACCGATGATCCCCTCAGCGGTGCACCCGCCGAGGGACCAGGGCGTGCGTGAGGCGCCTCGAGCGCGCCAGACGGCGCCCTACACCGGACCCTGGTTGCCGTCACGTGCCGCGCACCACGACGCCGGCCGCTCCTGGGCGCGTGCGCTGCGCACGATCAGGTCGGAGCTCACGGTGCACGGCCTCGTCTATCTCGGGGTGCTCCTGCTGCTCGTCGGTGTGTTCGGGCTCGTCGCGTTCGCCTTCGGTGAGGTCACCCCGGCCCTGCGGCCGGTCGCCGAGCTCGCCGCCGCAGCGGTTCCCTTCCTGGCCGCGCGGCTGCTCGTTCGCCACGGGGCGCAGATCGCCGGGAGAGCGATGGAGACCGCCGGGGGCCTTCTCCTGCCCCTCATGCTGGTGACGTCCATGGTCGACGGGGTCGGCTTCCCACCTGACCTGCACGGCACCGCCCTCGTCGTCGTCCTGGCCCTCGGGTGCACGGCACTCGCTCTCGGCTACGGTCGGTGGTCCTCGACCCACCGCCTGACCGGGCTGCGCCACACCGCTGCCCCGACCCTCTGGTTCGGTGCCGCCATGGCGACGCTCGCGGTCGGTCGCCCGATGCCGTCCGGGCAGGGCATCGCCACCCCGTCGATCGCGCAGACCACCGCCATGGCGGTCGCGCTCCTGGCGTCGGTCGCCGCCGCGCGGCTCCGCCCTACCGCGCTGCTGAGCGGCCCGACGACGCTCGCCGCGTTGCCCGGCCTGGTCGCCATCGCCGCACTGGCACCGGCGACGTGGTGGTCGGCGGGAGCCGTGACCGCTCCTGTCGTTCTCACCGGTGTCGCGATCCTGGCGACCGCGCACCTCGCCACCGCTCGGATCCCCGCGGTCCTCCTCGACGTGGCCGGCCCTGTGTGGTGGTCGCTCGTCGCGGCGGCGCTCCTTCGCCGGTCGACAGCGGCGGCGGCGGTCGTGGCCGTGATCGGGTTCGTGGCGCTGCTCGAGGTGGCTGGGCGCCGGGGACGCCCCATCGGCGCCCTGCTCCTCCCGTCGGCAGGGCTCGTCACCGGGCTGGCGAGCCTGATGATCGCCGGACCGGTATGGACCGCCGCGGTGCTGACCGCGTGCGCAGCGTGGGCGGTCCGGCGTCGCACCCGCTGCTACACCACCCCCGGGTCTGCGGTCCTCGTCGGTACGTTTGCCGCGGGACTGCCGATCGCCGCTGCGATCGAGCTGCACACCCTGACCGACGGCGTGGCCGTGCCGCTCGGGGCGGCCTCCGCGCTGGTCGTCGCCGCTGCTGTGCCGAGCGTCACGAGAGCGGTGTCCGACGGCCCGACGGACCGGTTCTGGGCCCGCTGGTGGCGATCGGTGCTGATCCCCGTCGCCGGTTCCGGGACGGTCGTCCTCGTCTGTGCGCACGGCGTGGATCAATGGGCAGGCGTCGGGGCGGTCGCCGTGTGCGCCGTGGCAGCCATGGTCGGACCGCTCGACCCGGCTGGCCGACCCTGGATCGTCGCCGCCTTGGGCACGACGGCCTGGTGGGGGGCGTGCGCGATCCTGCCGATCCCTGCCTGGGTCGCCGGCGTCGGCCTCGGGACGGCGGCGCTGGTCATCGTGCTCCTCGCCCGGCACCCCGCGGACGGTCCTCCTCGTCGCGGTCAGGCCGGCATGGTCCTCAGCGGTCACCTCGTCGCGGTCGTCGCCGTCGCCATCAGCACGGAGTGGGCTGTCGTCGCGACGCTGGCGCTCGGCGTCGCCGGGCTCCTCGTGAGCGCGGTGCGCGACGCGCACGATCGCTCGGTGGGCTTCGGCGGCAGGTCGGAACCGTTCCGGCACCTGCCGTGGGTGGGTGCCGCCATCGGGGCAGCGGCCGCGATCGCGGTGGGCGGCCACCTCAGCACGTGGGTGCCGGCCACCTGGACCGGCCCGCTCGTGGCGGCCGTCGCCGTTCTGCACGCTCTGGCGACGCGCGCCCCGCTGCCCGTCAGAGGCGCGCGCGTGGCCCCGTGGGCGTCGTTCGCCCTGGCCGTCGTCGGGTTGGCGACGAGCGGGGTTCCCCGTGCCGAGATCGCGGCGCTCTCGGGCCTCGTCATCTCCGTGGTCCTGACGGCTCGTCGGCACCGTCACGCCGCGATGAGCTGGACCGCGTGGGGCGCCACGCTTCCCCTGGCGGGGTTGGTGAGCCACGAAACCTGGCCGTGGTTCGCCGCCCAGTCGACCGGGACCCAGCTCGGGTCCACGCTCGCAGGCTCTGGTGCCGTCCTTCTCGTCGGAGCGGCCCTCGCGGACCTGCGCGGTCGTCCATGGAGCGTCCGATCCCGTCCGGTCCACCCGCAGCTGCGCGCGCCGGCGACCGTAGGTGGCGTCGGTCTGGTCGGCGGACTGCTCGTCGCCGTCCTGGCGATACCCGCTCCGCAGGCTCAGGTCCTGGTGATGGGAGTCGGCGGCGTCATCGTCACGGTCGCCCTGATCGGTCGCGTCGGCCCGCTCGGGGGTCTCGGCATCGTCATCGCCTGGGGAGGGGTCGGCGCCGCGTCGGGCGCGACGACGCGGCCGTGGATCGCGCTCGGCGCCAGCACGGCGCTGCTCGCCGCCGCTGCCGGCGTCCGACGGATCTCGACCGACCGGCTCCCCTGGTCGCGCTGGGACGTGCCCCTGCTCGCCGCCGCCGCGCCCGTCGCGGCCACCGCTCTCGCGGCGCCGCCGCAGCTCGTGACCCTCACGGACGCCCTCGTCGGCCTTCAGCTCGTCGCGGTCGCGATCCGGTTCCGGCACCGGACGGTGCTGGCGGAGGCTCTCGGGTGGACGGGGACAGTGCTGATCACCGCCGGCTCCGCCCGAGCCGGCGCGGGATGGCTGGCGGCGTCGCTCCTGGCCCTGTGCGTCGCGCAGACGGGTCTGGCATCCGTCGCCCGCACGCGAGTCCGCGCATGGCGCCAGGTCGTCGGTGCGTTCGCGGGCCTCGGCTCCTGGTGCGCGGCGCTCACGGCGGTCGGCTCGTCGACGGCCAGCGCGGCAGAGGCGACCGCCCTCGCCTGGGCGCTGCTCGCCCTCGCGCTGGCCGTGATCACGTCCCGGACGCGCCTGGATCGAGACTGGATCGTCGTCTGGGGAACGACCGCTGCTCTCGTGAGCGCCGGGGCGACGACCCGACTCCTGCTCGTGCCGGACCACCAGGCCCGCTGGCCCGCCGTCGCGGCAGCGGGCTGCCTGGCCCTCGCTGCAGCCATCGCTGCCGGTCCCGTGCGCGCGGCGTGGCTCCGGGACACCGCCGTCGGCGGAACCCTCGCCACCGTCCTCGTCGCGTGGCACGTCTGGCAGGTGCCGATGACGACGCGCATCGTCGCGCTGTCCGCCGCGGCCGTCGCAGGGTCCGTCGCGACCCTGCTCGTGCGCGGGAGGAGCCGGGACTGGGACCGCCCGCTCGTCGACCTCGGCGCGGGCGCTGCCGTGCTCGCCGTCCTGCTCGGCGTGTGGGGCCGCGCCGGCGAGTGGGCTCTCGTCCCGGCCGTCGCCGCGACCGCCGTGCAGGTCTCCACCGCCGGCGTCATCCTGCGTCGCCTCGCCCTTCAGGTGGCTGGGTCTGTGCTCGCCTGCCTCGCGTGCCTGCTCCTCCTGGTCGACGTCGGTGCACGGGGACCCGAGTGGTACACGGCCGCGGTGGGCCTGGCGCTGCTGACCGTCGTCGGCCTGTGGAGACGGGATCGCCGACGTCGGCTCGAGCCGGTCGCCGCGCCGGAGATCGTCTCGCTCGAGCTCGTCGGGATCGCGTCCCTGGTCGGAGCGCCGATGGCCCAGGTGTTCGTCGCGGGGGTCGGGCACGCATTCGTCGCCGCCGGCATCGGCGTCGGCCTCGGCATCTGGGGCTTGGGTACCCGGGTGCGTCGGCGCGCCGCGGCTGCGGTCGTCGTCATCGTCTCGTCGCTGGTGCTCGCCGTGTTCGTACCGCTCGTCTCCGTGCTGCCGGCCTGGGGCGGTGCGGGGGTGTGGATCGCGGTCGCCGTCGTCGGGATGACGGCCGTGCTGGGCGCGACCATGCTCGAGCGTGCGCGCGAGGTCGTCACGGTGACCCGCGGCCGGATCGACGAATGGACCACGGGCTGGGAGTGACGCACGGGCGGGTGGCAGCAGGGGTCAGGGCGGACCAGTGGAGCGCGCCGACGAGCCCCGGTTCGAGCAGCGGGCGATCGCGTCGGCGTGGGCCACCCGGGTGATCGGTCCGCCGGATCCGACGCGGGCGATTAGTGTCGGATCGACGAGCACCCGCAGGCGTGAGAGGTGGTGCGGCGGTGTACACGTTGTCGTCTCCGACCGCGATCGCCGTCGATGCGGCCTGCCACCCCTGCGCGGGCGAGGTGCTCAGGACGATCGGAGACGTCTTCCGGCTGACCGAGTCCGAGATCACGCGTCTCGGGTTGCAGGCGTTGGATGCCGACCCGGCGGCGACACGGGTCGCGTGGGGGATGGTCGAGCTCGTGGACGCCGCGGCCCCGTCAGCGCCGAGCCTTCTTGCAGCCGTTGGCCAGGGAGTCCCGCTCGTGGCTGCGACCCTCACGCGGGCCCGCCTCGGTGACGTGCGCGACGTGACCCGGCTCGTCGTCACCGAGGCCGCGCGGTGGCCCGACCCTCCCCGCGTCGGTGTCGCGGGCGGTGCGGTGGTCGCCGCGTCGGCCGCGGCCGCCGCGGGTGCGGTGGTCGCCTGGTGGACTCGTCCGGAGCTGCCTCTGCCGCACGCGGAGGTCCTCGCGCGACCGTGGGTCGAGATGCGAGCGCAGGAGGTCCCGCTCGCGTCCGCCCGGGACGCGCCGTACGGCTCGCAGGGCAGGGCGGTGGCGGATCTGGTGGCCGCGGTCGTCGGCGCGCGCACCAGTCTCCTCGAGCTCTCCCAGGTCAGGTGGCTCCCCGGGGCCTGGGCGCGGTCGATGCACGCCGCGGCGTGCGCAGCGCACACGGCCGGGCGCCTGCGTGAGCAGTTCCTCGCCGTCGTCGACGTGACCGCCGCGCTCGTCTCGGTGCACGCCGACGCGGGCCCCACGCAGCTGCGGACGGCGTTGCCAGCGCTTCATGCGCTCGCGGTCGCCGCCGTCGTCGGCGACGTCCTCGACCCCGAGCCCCTGGTCGAGCTGCGTCGGGGCGCCGTCGCGCTCTAGCGCACCCCGCAGAGAACCGGTCGACCGGGAGGCCGCAGGACGGCACGTCCGTGCGATCGCGCGACCGGCGTCACCGTGCACCCCACGTCATCCCTCGGCAGGCGACGTCGTCAGTGACGGGTGCGGGTACGCGTGGACGAGGGCTTCCGTCACCCGAGGCAACGCTCCGGCCAGCGCCCGCTCGCCGTCGTGCGCGATCCGGTGCGCCTCGGACAGCGACGTCGAGGCGTCGATGTCGAGCTCGGCGTCGGCCTGGAGCGCATGACCGACCCATCGCATGCGCACGCGTCGCACCGACAGGACGCCGGGCACGTCGGCGAGGACGTGCTCGGCACGGTGGACGAGCTCGGGTTCGACGCCGTCCATCAGGCGCCGGAACACGTCGCGCAGCGCACCGCGCAAGACGACGAGGATCGCGACGGTGATCAGCAGGCCGATCACCGGATCGGCCAGCGGGATGCCCACGGCGACGCCGACCGCCCCGACGAGCACCGCGAGGGAGGTCAGCCCGTCGGCCCTCGCATGCATCCCGTCCGCGACCAACGCCGCGGAACCGATGCGACGCCCGACGCGGATGCGGTAGACCGCGACGAGCTCGTTGCCGACGAAGCCGACGAACCCGGCAAGGGCGACCCAGCCGAGGTTCGCGACCGCCACCGGGTCGATGAGGCGCCGCACCGACTCGACCCCGGCGACCACCGCAGACAGGGCGATCATCGCGACGATGAAGAGCCCGGCGAGGTCCTCGGCGCGTCCGTAGCCGTAGGTGAATCGCGCACTCGGCCGACGCCTCACCAACGCGAATGCGATCCACAACGGGAATGCGGTCAGCGCGTCGGAGAAGTTGTGCACGGTGTCGGCAAGCAGCGCCACCGACCCGGAGATCAGGACGACGGCGAGCTGGAGCACCGCGGTCAGGCCGAGCCCGACGAGGGAGACCTTGACCGCACGGATGCCCTGGGTGCTTCCCTCCAGAGCATCGTCGACCGAGTCCGCCGGATCGTGGCTGTGCGTCGAGAAGAGCCCGCGGATCACGCCGCGCAGCCCGTGCCCGTGCCCGTGGTCGTGCCCGTGGTGGTGGTCGTGCCCGTGGTCGTGCCCGTGGTCGTGCCCGTGGTCGTGCCCGTGGTCGTGCGCGCCACGATCGCCGCTCATCGCACACCCCGAAGCGGTCGTTCCCCGGTCGTACCCGCGTCCGCCGCCGACCGGGCCCGGCGGTGATGCGCCGGCTCCTCGGAGGACGCATGCTCCGCATTGTGCACCGCGTCGGTGACGAGCCGGGCGATGTGCTCGTTCGCGAGTCGGTAGCGCACGGACGTGCCCTCGCGCCGGGTCTGCACGAGCCGTCCGAGCCGCAGCTTGGCCAGGTGCTGCGACACGGCGGGGCCGGACTTCCCGACGAGAGTCGCGAGCTCGTTGACCGCCCGTTCGCTGTCGATGAGCAGCCACAGCAGCTGCACGCGCGTCGGGTCCGCGAGCATCCGGAACATCTCGACCGCCAGCAACGCCTGCTCGTGGTCGAGCGGTTCATGTTGCATATCTGCATCCATACGCAGATCTTAGATCACCCCGGGCGGC
>JAJYCD010000014.1 GCA_021778635.1 Actinomycetes bacterium | reverse complement strand
CGGTGTACCCGGTGTAGACCGGCCACAGCTCGTTGTACAGGTTGAAGACCGGCTCGATCGAGATGAGGTCCTGGTTCGCCTCGAAGTACGAGTCGAGCGTGCCGACGTCCCGCCAGTAGTCCCGGTCGCGCGTCGTCGAGCCGGCGACGTCGTTGTCGATGAAGTCGTAGACGCCAGCCATCCCGCGTGCCACGAAGGCGGGGACCAGGTCGCCGCCCATGTCGTGGCGCGACGTCGGGTTCTCCGCATCCTCGGTCACGGCGCGGATCAGGGCGTCGGCGTTGATGACGTAGTTGCCCATCGACGCGAGGATCTCGCCGGGTGAGTCCGCGAGACCGATCGGGTCGCTGGGCTTCTCGCGGAACGCGGAGATGCGTCCCGGGTGCGCCGGGTCGGTCTCGATCACGCCGAACTGGTCGGCCATCTCGATCGGTTGGCGGATCCCGGCGACGGTCATCTCGGCACCGGAGGCGATGTGGTGGTCCACCATCTGCGAGAAGTCCATGCGGTAGACGTGGTCCGCGCCGACCACGACGACGATGTCGGGTCGCTCGTCCTCGATGATGTTCAGGCACTGGTAGATCGCGTCGGCGCTGCCGAGGTACCAGTGCTTGCCGACCCGTTGCTGCGCGGGTACCGGCGCGACGTAGTTCCCGAGGAGGGTCGACATGCGCCACGTCTTGGCGACGTGACGGTCGAGACTGTGCGACTTGTACTGGGTGAGCACGACGATCCGGAGGTATCGCGAGTTCACCAGGTTGGACAGGGCGAAGTCGACGAGGCGGTAGATGCCACCGAACGGCACGGCGGGCTTGGCCCGGTGCGCGGTCAGAGGCATGAGCCGCTTGCCTTCTCCACCTGCAAGGACGATTGCAAGAACTCGCGGCGCTGCCATGGCCCCGACCTTAGGCCCCAGGCACGCCGAGGGCGAGTGCCTGTGCCGGACGCGCTAGCGTGTCGCGCAAGGCGGCCCGTTCCGGGCCCGCATCGGAAGGATCACCGTGAGAGTCGACCTGCTCACTCGCGAGTACCCGCCGCACGTCTACGGTGGCGCCGGGGTTCATGTGGCCGAGCTCGCCGCGGTCCTCAGGCGGACGATCGACGTGCGCGTGCGGTGCTTCGACGGTCCGCGCACGGAGTCCGACGTGACCGGCTACACGGTCCCGGCCGAGCTCGTCGGGGCGAACGCCGCACTGGCCACCTTCGGCATCGACCTCGCCATGGCGGATGCGGTGGGCGAGGACGACGGTCGCGGCCCGGCCGACCTCGTGCACTCGCACACCTGGTACGCCAACCTGGCCGGGCACCTGGCCGGGCTGCTGCACGGCATCCCGCACATCCTGTCCGCGCACTCGCTCGAACCGCTGCGACCGTGGAAGGCCGAGCAGCTCGGCGGGGGCTACGCCCTCTCGAGCTGGGCCGAACGCACCGCGTACGAGGCGGCGGCCGGCATCATCGCGGTGAGCGCGGGCATGCGGGACGACATCCTGCGCTCGTACCCGGCCGTCGACCCGGCCCGCGTCCACGTCGTGCACAACGGGATCGACCTCGCCGGCTGGGCGCGCCCGTCCGCGGCGGAGGACCTGGCGCGCGCGGACGCCGTCGTCCGCGGCCTCGGGATCGACCCGGACCGCCCGTCCGTCGTGTTCGTCGGGCGCATCACGCGGCAGAAGGGGCTGCCGTACCTCCTGCGCGCGGCCGAGCGGCTGCCGTCGGAGGTCCAGCTCGTGCTGTGTGCCGGCGCACCGGACACCCCGCAGATCGCTGCCGAGGTCACCGGCCTCGTCGAGGCGCTCCGCGCGAAGCGGGACGGCGTCGTCTGGATCGAGCAGATGCTCGCGCGGCCCGAGCTCGTCGCGGTGCTCGCGAGCGGGACGGTCTTCGCCTGCCCCTCGGTCTACGAACCCCTCGGGATCGTGAACCTCGAGGCGATGGCGGTGGGGTTGCCCGTGGTCGGGACCGCGACGGGCGGGATCCCCGAGGTCGTCGACGACGGGGTCACCGGGACCCTGGTGCCGATCGAGCAGGTCACCGACGGCACCGGCACGCCGGTGCACCCCGAGCAGTTCGTCGCCGACCTCGCCGAGGCGCTGACCTCACTGGCCACCGACCCGACTCGTGCCGCGACGATGGGGCTCGCCGCTCGGCGCCGGGTCGAGGACCACTTCGCGTGGGAGGCCATCGGCGAGCGCACGGTCGAGGTGTACCGCACCGTTCTCGGGTAGCGCGGCGGGCAGGGCGGGGCGCTCGGTTCACCCGCCCAGCGGCGAGGTCGAGGCGGCCGCCAGCGCGTGCCGGGCGATCCGGTCGACCTCCCGCAGCGCGGTCGACCGTTGGTCCGCCTGCCAGAGGTTCACCGCGCCGCCGTCGTCCTCGGTCGCGAGCCGGACGATGGCGAGCAGCCGCGCTGCGGTCGACAGCACGTTCGCACGGCGCGCGTCGAGGGACGGCGGCGGCCCCCAGCCGTCCGGAGCGGCGCGGCGCAGCCCTGCGATCGCCTCGGCCGCGTCCGGTCGCCAACGGGCGACGTCGAGCGCGGCCAGCGCCTCGGTCGCCTGGAGGAGCCCGGCCCGCAGCCGTCGCTCCGCGTCCGCGAGCGAACCGATCTGACCGAGCACGGCCGTACGCCAGGCCGGGACGTCGAGCACGTCCCAGCGGACCAGGTGGCCGGACTCGTAGATGCTCCCGAACCGCTCGACGACGGGGACCGCGGCGAAGGATCGCCCGTCGGTCTCGACCAGGACGCACTCGCCCGCCTCGACCGCCGCGGCGCTGACCGCCGCGGGCACGCCGGCGACGTCCCCGGGTACCGGGAGCAGGGCGGCGGCGGCGATCGGGTGCCGGGACCACGTCGACAGCGCGTCGCGCAACGACGTCTCGGCCTCCGCCCAACCGGCGACGGTGTGCGGCTCGTCGTCGCGCTCGATGGCATGCAGGGCACGGTCGAGCGGGTCGCCGTCGGACGGTCGTGCGTCGAGCCAGACGGCAAGCAGGACCGATCGCGGGAGGTCGTGGGCGGAGCCGGTCGTGCGCACAGCCACAACCTACGACGTCCGAGGAGCGGGGCCTCGTCGCGCCGCCGTGGGCGGACTCTGACGGACGCTAAGGTCTGTGATCATGACCGACGTGCTCGACCTGCAGGGCGTGACCATCCGCCGAGGCACGACGACGATCCTCGACGGCGTGAGCTGGACCGTTCGCGAGGGTGAGCGCTGGGTCGTCCTCGGGCGCAACGGCGCGGGCAAGACGACGCTGCTCCAGGTCGCCTCGGGACGGATGCACCCGACGTCGGGCACCGCGGATCTGCTCGGTGAGCGCATGGGTCGTGTGGACGTCTTCGAGCTGCGACCGCGCATCGGGCTGGCGAGCGCCGCCCTCGCGGACCGGATCCCGCCGGGGGAGACCGTGCGTGACGTCGTGCTCACCGCGGCCTACGGGGTGACCGGTCGGTGGCGGGAGGCGTACGAGGACGTCGACGAGTCGAGGGCGGCGGACCTGCTCGCGCTGTTCGGGATCGATCACCTGTCCTCGCGCACGTTCGGCACGTTGAGCGAGGGCGAGCGCAAGAGGGCGCAGATCGCGCGGTCGCTCATGACGGATCCCGAGCTCCTCCTGCTCGACGAGCCGGCGGCGGGTCTGGACCTGGGCGGACGGGAGGAGCTCGTGGCGGCTCTGAGCGAGCTGGCCGGCGACGTCCGTTCGCCCGTCCTCGGCCTCGTGACGCACCACGTCGAGGAGATCCCGCCGGGCTTCACGCACGCCCTCCTGCTGCGTGCCGGCACGGTGCACGCGTCCGGAACCCTCGAGGAGACGCTGACGGCGGCGAACCTGTCCGGGGCCTTCGGGCTCGACCTCGTGGTCGAGCACCGCGACGGCCGGTGGTCCGCGCGCGCGGCGCTCTGAGCAACGGGCCGGCCGACCCGCGGATCGGTCGGCGTGGCGACCGACTCGCTGCACAGAATCCCGTGCCGTCGGGCAAAGAACACCTCTAGGATCGGTACAGGAGACGTCGTCGTGCTGAGGCCGACGATGTTCAGGTGCACGAAGGAGGGGCCCCCATGGGATGGCTGTGGTGGGTGGCAGCTGCGCTGGTGCTCGGCGTGGCGGAGATGCTCTCGTTGAGCCTGTTCCTCCTGATGCTCGCGGGAGGTGCGCTCGCCGCGGCGGTCGCGAGCGCGCTCGGCGCGTCGCCCGCGGTCCAGTTCGTCCTCGCACCGGTCGTCGCTCTCCTGCTCGTGGTCGGGCTGCGTCCGTGGCTGCTCCGCCACCTGCGCGAGCGGGTGCCGTTGCCTGAGACGAACGCCGGCGCGCTGGTCGGTCGGGGCGCGGTCGTCGTCGCCACCGTGACCGACGTGGGTGGTCGGATCAAGCTCAACGGTGAGGTGTGGTCGGCGCGGTCCGCCACCGAGGGACGCACCTATGCACCGGGCGCCGAGGTGACGGTCGAGCGGATCGACGGCGCCACCGCGATCGTGCACGACCAGAGCCCGACGACCCCGTCGGCCGCCGAGGACACCCGAGGCGCAGCGCCGCGATGAGCTCGTGTCCGGTGCCCGCTCGGGCACGGACGTCCAGTGCGCCGACCCGGCGCCGGGAGAAGGAGAACCATGACCAGCAACCTCGCACCGGAGCAGGTCCTCGGACTGATCGTCCTGGTGCTCGCCGCGTTCTTCGTCGTGGTGACCCTCGTCCGCGCCGTGCGGATCGTGCCGCAGGCGACGGCGCTCGTCATCGAGCGGCTCGGTCGGTACTCCCGCACCCTGGAGCCGGGTCTCCACCTGCTGATCCCGTTCGTCGACCGGATCCGGGCCGGCGTCGACCTGCGCGAGCAGGTCCAGTCGTTCCCGCCGCAGCCCGTGATCACGTCGGACAACCTCGTGGTGAGCATCGACACGGTGCTCTACTTCCAGGTCACCGACCCGAAGTCCGCGGTCTACGAGATCGCGAACTACATCATGGGCATCGAGCAGCTCACGGTCACGACGCTCCGCAACGTCATCGGGTCGATGGACCTCGAGCAGACGTTGACCAGCCGCGACCAGATCAACGGCCAGCTCCGTGGCGTCCTCGACGAGGCGACCGGCCGCTGGGGCATTCGGGTCAACCGGGTCGAGCTCAAGTCGATCGACCCGCCGCAGAGCATCCAGGGCTCGATGGAGCAGCAGATGCGCGCCGAGCGCGACCGCCGCGCCGCGATCCTGACCGCCGAGGGCGTCAAGCAGTCCCAGGTCCTCACGGCCGAGGGGGACAAGCAGGCGGCGATCCTGCGTGCCGAGGGTGCCGCGCAGGCAGCGATCCTCACCGCCGAGGGTGAGGCGCGAGCGATCCTTCGCGTGTTTGACGCCGTCCACGAGGGCGATGCGGACCCGAAGCTGCTCGCGTACCAGTACCTCCAGACGCTTCCCAAGATCGCCTCGAGCCCCGCGAACAAGGTGTGGATCCTCCCGTCCGAGCTCACGGGCTCGCTCGGCCAGCTGGTCCGGGGCTTCGCGGGGGAGGGCACGATCCCGCCCGTCGAGCCGACCGGCGAGAGCGGGACGACGCCCGAGCCCACGCGCGGGGAGCGCCGTCGTCGGGTGTACGCGGGCGGCGACCTGCTGACGGCGTCGCTCCTGCTCGACCCGGCCGAGGCGCTCGCCCAGGCGCAGCGTGAGCTCAAGGCCGCCACCGACGACGCGACGAGTGCCGGCACGCTCAGCGGCCGACCCTTCGACCGGTCCGTCGAGGCGGGCCAGGGTCCGTCGCACGCCGCCCCGCCGGCGCCCGAGCCCACGACCTCGGTGGAACCCCCGGCGGCGGAGGACGACGCACCCGCGGAGTAGGACAGCGGTCCCGGCCCGGCGACGATCGGCAGGTCGCCGGGCCCGTGCGCGCACGCGGGGCTTGTGAGTGAGCACTCACTCAGTTAGCATGTCACGGTGACCACGACCGACGACGCGCCGATCTGCCCTCGCGGCAGGCCCGGTCGCGCTGCGCCACTGACGCCCGACGACCGACGGGCGCAGATCCTCACGTCGGTCGTCCCCCTGATCCGCGAGCGCGGCGTCGAGGTCAGCACGCGCGAGCTCGCCGACGCGGCAGGCGTCGCCGAGGGGACGCTGTTCCGGGTCTTCCCGGACAAGACCGCGCTCCTCGTGGCGGCCGTCCGCCATGCCATCGACCTCGCCACCGCGCCGGGGCCAGGTCGTCGCGAGCTCCTCGAGATCGATCGCACGCTCCCGCTCGAGGAACGCCTGAGCCGGGTGATCGCCGTCAACACCGCGCGCATGAGCGCGACCGTCGAGCTCATGGGTCTGATGCGCTCGATCGTCCTGCGGCACCCCGAGCTGGCCGAGGGGGCGCCCGACCACGCGGCTCGCCATGCCCGGCTCCAGGAGGGGCACGCGCTCCTCGTCGAGACGATCACCGAGGTGATCGGGCCCGACCTGCCACGGCTGCGAATTCCCGTGGACCGTGTGGTCGACCTGATGCAGACTCTCGTGGTGGCCGGGCAGCTCCCGTGGATCGGCTCCCACCCGCCTCTCGAACCGGCGGAGGTGGCGGCGGTGCTCGTCCGCGGCGTCCTCACGGATCGCGGCACCCCATGACGCTCCCGCACCTCCCGATGCGGTCGTCACCTCGGTCGGCCCCGTGGCCGCACCCTTCCCGTCCCACCCCTTTCCGAACCCGGGAGCCCCGCCCATGCTGATGCGACTGCTGCGGCAGTACCTCCGCCCCTACCTGCAGCCGATCGTGGTGCTGCTCAGCCTGCAGCTCGTCCAGACGATCGCCACGCTGTACCTGCCCAGCCTCAACGCCGACATCATCGACAACGGCGTCATCACCGGTGACACCGGCTACATCATGCGGATCGGCGCGGTCATGCTGGGGATCAGCCTGGTCCAGGTCATCTGCGCGATCGTGGCGGTGTACTACGGTGCGAGGACCGCGATGTCGTTCGGTCGTGACGTCCGGGAGGCGCTCTTCACGCACGTGCAGACCTTCTCGGCGCGCGAGGTCGGGCAGTTCGGCGCCCCGACCCTCATCACGCGGACGACCAACGACGTGCAGCAGGTCCAGATGGTCGTCCTGATGACCTTCACGATGATGGTGATGGCCCCGATCATGCTGATCGGTGGCGTCGTCATGGCGCTGCGTCAGGACGTCGCGCTGTCCCGGCTGCTGCTGGTCGCCGTGCCGGTGCTCGGCGTCGTCGTCGGGCTGATCATCTCGCGGATGATCCCGTACTTCCGCCTGATGCAGAAGCGCATCGACGCGATCAACCGCGTGCTGCGGGAGCAGATCTCGGGCATCCGGGTGGTCCGGGCCTTCGTCCGCGAGGGGCACGAGGCGCAGCGGTTCGCCACCGCGAACGAGGACCTGCGCTGGACCTCGCTGCGCGCCGGCCGGCTGATGGCGCTGATGTTCCCGGCTGTGATGCTCATCATGAACGCCACGAGCGTGTCGGTGCTGTGGTTCGGCGCGGGGCAGATCGACACCGGGAAGATGCAGGTCGGAGCCCTGACCGCGTTCCTCAGCTACATCATGTACATCCTCATGGCCGTCATGATGTCGACGTTCATGCTGATCATGGTGCCGCGCGCGGCCGTCGCGGCAGACCGCATCGGCGAGGTGCTCGACACCGACACCTCTGTTGTGCCGCCGGCGCGACCCATCCGGCCCGCCGAGCGTCGCGGGCTCGTCGAGCTGCGTGGCGTCGGCTACCAGTACCCGGGGGCCGAGGCCGCCGTCCTCCAGGACGTCTCGTTGACCGCCGAGCCCGGCCGGACCACGGCGATCATCGGTTCCACCGGTTCCGGCAAGACCACGCTGCTCGGGCTCGTGCCGCGGCTGTTCGACGCGACGGCCGGCTCGGTGCTGATCGACGGGGTGGACGTCAAGGACATCGACCCGGACGTGCTCTGGTCGATGATCGGTCTCGTCCCGCAGCGGCCCTACCTGTTCTCCGGGACCGTCGGGTCGAACCTGCGGTACGGCGACCAGGACGCGACCGACGAGGACCTGTGGGACGCGTTGCGGATCGCGCAGGCGGAGGAGTTCGTCCGTGAACGCGACGGCGAGCTCGAGTCCGCGATCGCGCAGGGCGGCACCGACGTCTCGGGCGGGCAACGACAACGACTGGCGATCGCGCGGGCCCTGGTGCGCAAGCCGCTCGTCTACCTGTTCGACGACTCGTTCTCGGCGCTCGACTACGCGACCGACGCCGCACTGCGCGCCGCGCTCGTGCCGTCGACGCGCGAGGCCACCGTGATCGTGGTCGCGCAGCGCGTCGCGACGATCCGTGGCGCCGACCAGATCATCGTCCTCGACGAGGGCCGCGTCGTCGGATGCGGCACCCACACCGAGCTCCTCGCCACGTGCGAGACCTACCAGGAGATCGTGTACTCCCAGCTGTCGGTCGAGGAGGCCGCATGAGCGCCGTCCGACCCGGACCGTCCGACCGTCGAGCCGGAGCAGCCTCCGGGACCCAACCCGCCGCACCCGCACGGACCGGCGGCGGGCCGCGTGCCCACGGCCCGATGGGTGGCCTCGGCATGCCGGCCGAGAAGTCCATGGACTTCCGCGGCAGCGGGAAGCGGTTCCTGCGCGAGCTCCGACCGCAGCGCGTCAGGATCACCGTGATCATGCTGCTCGGGGTCGCGTCGGTGACGCTCGCGGTGATCGGGCCGAAGCTGCTCGGCAACGCGACCAACCTCATCTTCGCGGGGATCGTCGGGCGCAAGCTCCCGGCCGGCACGACGCAGGCGCAGGCCGTCGAGGCGCTGCGTCACGCCGGGCAGGCCCGGTTCGCCGACCTGATCTCCGGGATGAGCGGGCTGGTGCCCGGCAAGGGCATCGACTTCCACGCCCTCGGGGTCCTGCTCGGCTGGGTCGCGGCGATCTACGTCGGCTCGTTCCTCTTCGGCTGGCTGCAGGCGCGGATCACGACGACGGTCGTGCAGTCGACGGTGTACGACATGCGCGAGCGGGTCGAGGCCAAGCTCGCCCGCCTCCCGCTGAGCTACTTCGACCGCCAGCCGCGGGGTGAGCTGCTCTCGCGGGTGACCAACGACATCGACAACATCAGCCAGACCCTCCAGCAGACCCTCTCGCAGCTGATCACCTCGGTCCTGACGGTGATCGGGGTGCTCGCGATGATGTTCTGGATCTCGTGGGTGCTCGCGCTCGTCGCCCTGGTGACGGTGCCGCTCTCGTTCGTCGTCACGATGGCGATCGCCAAGCGGTCACAGCCGCAGTTCGTCGCGCAGTGGTCGTGGACCGGGCGCCTGAACGCGCACATCGAGGAGATGTACACCGGTCACGAGCTGGTCAAGGTGTTCGGCAACCAGCAGCGCGCGATCGACACCTTCCACGAGCAGAACCGCGAGCTGTACGACGCGAGCTTCAAGGCGCAGTTCGTGTCCGGCATCATCCAGCCGGCCATGGGCTTCATCGCGAACCTCAACTACGTCGTGATCGCGGTGGTGGGTGGTCTGCGCGTCGCGTCGGGGACGCTCTCCCTGGGTGACGTGCAGGCGTTCATCCAGTACTCGCGCCAGTTCACCCAGCCGATCACCCAGATCGCGTCGATGATGAACCTGCTGCAGTCGGGCGTCGCATCGGTCGAGCGGGTCTTCGAGCTGATGGACGCCGAGGAGCAGTCGCCGGACCCGGAGAACCCCGATCACGTCGATGGCACGGTGCGCGGGCGGGTGACGTTCGAGGACGTCTCGTTCAGCTACTCGCCGGAGGCCCCGCTGATCGAGGGGCTGTCGCTGATCGCCGAGCCGGGGCAGACCATCGCCATCGTCGGGCCGACGGGTGCGGGCAAGACCACGCTCGTCAACCTGCTGATGCGGTTCTACGAGGTCGACTCCGGCCGGATCACGCTCGACGGCGTCGACGTGTCGACGATGACCAGGGACGAGCTCCGGTCGAACGTCGGGATGGTCCTGCAGGACACCTGGATCTTCGGTGGCACGATCGCGGACAACCTCCGCTACGGCGCCGAGGACGCGACGCACGAGGCGATGGTCGCCGCCGCACTGGCGACGCACGTCGACCCGTTCGTCCGGACGCTCCCGCACGGATACGACACCAAGATCGACGACGAGGCGACCGGGGTCAGTGCGGGGGAGAAGCAGCTCCTGACGATCGCGCGCGCCTTCCTCGCCGACCCGGCGCTGCTCATCCTCGACGAGGCGACCAGCTCGGTGGACACCCGCACCGAGGTGCTCGTTCAGCAGGCGATGAACGCGCTGCGAGCCGGCCGGACGAGCTTCGTGATCGCGCACCGGCTCTCGACGATCCGCGACGCGGACATCATCCTGGTGATGGAGCACGGTGCGATCGTCGAGCAGGGCTCCCACGACGAGCTGCTCCTGGCCGGTGGGGCCTACGCCCGGCTGTACGAGAGCCAGTTCGCCGCGGCGGTGGCTCCGGTCGACTGACCGGCGGGTCACGGGCACGTGGTGGGGGAGAATCACCGCGTGCCCGTGATCACGATCGACGACCCGGCTGACGAGCGGCTCAGCGACTACACCGGCCTCACCGACGTCGCCCTGCGGTCCAGGAGCGAACCGGCCAAGGGCCTGTACATCGCCGAGAGCTCGACCGTGCTGCGGCGTGCGCTCGAGGCCGGGCACCGACCTCGGTCGGTGCTGCTCGCGCCCCGGTGGTTGCCGGACGTCGACGAGATGCTGGCCGCGGTGCCCGGTGGGGACGAGGTGCCCGTCTACGTCGCGGCGCCGGAGCTGCTCGAGCAGGTGACCGGGTTCCATGTGCACCGGGGAGCGCTCGCAGCCATGCACCGGCCGGTGCTGCCGACGGTGGCGGACGTGCTCGCGTCGGCGCGCGATGGCCGTGGTGCGCGGCGGGTGGCGGTGCTCGAGGACATCGTCGACCACACCAACGTGGGGGCGATCTTCCGGAGCGCGGCCGGGATCGGTGTCGATGCGGTGCTGGTGACCCCGCGGTGCGCGGACCCGCTGTACCGTCGGAGCGTGCGCGTGTCGATGGGCACGGTGTTCCAGGTGCCGTGGACGCGGATCGACCCGTGGCCGGCGGGGATCGAGGTGCTGCGGGCGGCAGGGTTCGTCACGGCGGCGCTCGCGCTCACCGATCGGTCGGTCACCCTCGACGAGCTCGCAGCCGATGCCCCCGAGCGGTTGGCGCTGGTGCTCGGGACCGAGGGCGACGGGTTGCGACCCGGGACGATCACCGGGGCCGACACCGTCGTGCGGATCCCGATGGCCGGCGGGGTCGACTCGTTGAACGTCGCCGCCGCGTCGGCTGTCGCGTTCTGGGCGACGCGCTGACGGAGGTGGACGTGGCCCTCTGGTCAGCGACTCCGCCGCGGGCGGGGCGTGGCGGTGAGCGTCGAGACGAACTTCCTACAACGGCGCGCGCCGGGGTTATTCTTCGATGGGGTGCGCAGCGAGGACGCGCACGTACCGCCCGACAGCGACGTCGAGGGGGATCCACCGCGTGACGAGGACGACGAGCCCATGGGCGGCGTGGCCGGTCGGCTCCGACCCCGCCGAGCTCGCCTCGCTGCTGCGCGCCGCGCATGAGCAGTTCCTGACGGGCGGCACCACGTCGCCGGGGGAGATCAGCGGTCGTCCGGGGAAGCTGGGGACCGTCCGCCGCGTCGTGCTCGACTCGTGGCTCCGGAGCCGCAGCAGCGGGATCGATCCCGAACGGCCCGTCCCTCCGATCGACCTCGCGCCGGGGGAGCTGCGCGACTACCGCCGCACCCACGTCCTGGCACCGCTCATGCCGATCGTGCAGCGACTGCTGATCGACGGGACCGGGGCCGACGGGATGGTCGTCGCCCTCGCCGACGTCGCGGGCCGGCTGCTCTGGGTGGACGGCGACCGGAAGGTGAGACGCGACATCGAGGACGTGGGATTCGTCGAGGGGGCACGCTGGGCCGAGCAGGACGCCGGCACGAACGCCCCCGGGATGGCCCTGGCGAGCGACCACGAGGTGCAGATCTTCACGGCCGAGCACTTCGCCCGCGCCGTCCAGCCCTGGAGCTGCACCGCAGCGCCGGTGCACGACCCGACGACCGGCCGGATGATCGGCGTCCTGGACATCACCGGCCGTGCCCCTGCGGCGTCACCGTTGATGCTGTCCCTCGTGCGGTCGGCGGTCGCGGCGATGGAGTCCGAGCTCGCGGTCCGCGCCCTGCACCTGCGGCTGTCGGACGCGGGTGCGGACCTCGAACCGCGCCGTCTCGTCACCGGCAGGGGCGTGAGCACGTCCGCGCCCCTGCTGGCCGACCGGCGCGTGCCGCATCGACTCGAGGTGCTCGGGACCTCGTCGGGCGCGATCGTGGTCGACGGGGAACGGCACGCGCTGACGCTCCGGCACGCGGAGCTGCTGCTGATGCTCGCGACGCATCCGGAGGGGCTGACGGGTGACGAGCTCACGGTGCGCCTCTACGGCGAGACGTCCTCGGCCGTCACCGTCCGCGCCGAGATGTCGCGGTTGCGTCGGGCCGTCGGGCCTCTGATCGGCGAGTCGCGCCCGTACCGGCTCGCCGCCGCCGTACGCACGACCGTCGACGACGTGCGCGAGCAGCTCGCGCGAGGAGACGTGCTCGCGGCGGTCCGCGAGTACACCGGACCGGTCCTCCCCAGGTCCGACGCCCCCGGCGTCGTCGCCCTGCGGGAGGAGCTGGCCGCCGAGGTCCGGGCCGCGCTGACGCGGACCCACGACATCCGCGCCCTCGAGGCCTGGACCCATGGGCCCGCCGGGGCCGACGACTGGGACGCGTGGAACGCGCTGCTCCGCCTCGTCCCCGCGGGTTCACCGACGTGGATCCGCGCGCGGGCCCACGTGGACGTGCTCGACCGCTCGTTGGGTTCCACCGGGTCGCGTCGTGGTGCGGAGCGCCCGGCGAGCCACCCGAGGCCGGGGGTTCGGGTCCTGCGGCCCTGAGCCGGCGTGCGACGTCGCCCGCCGTGGTCCGACGTCGCCTGCCGTGGTCCGGCGTCGCCTGTCGCTGCCCGCCACTACCCGCCGCTGCTTTCCCTGAGAGGCCGCCGCGTGCAACGTCCGTGCAACGTGCATCGACCTAGCGTCCACCTCGTGGAGCGTCGCAACGGTGCGGCGCCCCTGGGTCCGCCGCCGCGGCACCCAGCGATCTGCACGGAGGTCTTCCATGACGATCTACGCAGCACCCGGTCAACCGGGCAGCCTGGCCACCTTCCGCGAACGGTACGACCAGTGGATCGGCGGCGAGTACGTCGCCCCGGCCTCCGGACGGTACTTCGAGAACCCGACCCCGGTGACCGGCCGGACGTTCACCGAGGTCGCCCGCGGGGACGCGGCCGACATCGAACGCGCCCTCGACGCGGCTCACGGTGCGGCCCGCACCTGGGGGAAGACCACCGCCACCCAGCGCGCCGTGATCCTCAACAAGATCGCCGACCGCATGGAGCAGAACCTCGAGCTGCTCGCTGTCGCCGAGACCTGGGACAACGGCAAGGCGATCCGCGAGACGGTCGGCGCCGACATCCCGCTCGCGATCGACCACTTCCGGTACTTCGCCGGTGCGGTACGCGCCGAGGAGGGGTCGATCTCGCAGATCGACGAGGACACCGTCGCTTACCACTTCCACGAGCCGCTCGGCGTCGTCGGGCAGATCATCCCGTGGAACTTCCCGCTGCTCATGGCTGTGTGGAAGCTCGCGCCGGCGCTCGCGGCCGGCAACTGCGTCGTGCTCAAGCCCGCCGAGCAGACGCCGGCGTCGATCCTCGTCCTCATGGAGCTCATCGCGGACCTGCTGCCGCCGGGCGTCGTCAACGTCGTCAACGGGTTCGGCGTCGAGGCCGGCAAGCCGCTCGCGTCGTCCCCGCGGATCCGCAAGATCGCCTTCACGGGCGAGACCACGACGGGCCGCCTGATCATGCAGTACGCGAGCCAGAACCTCATCCCGGTCACGCTCGAGCTCGGCGGCAAGAGCCCCAACATCTTCTTCGAGGACGTCGCGCGGGAGCAGGACGCCTACTACGACAAGACGCTCGAAGGCTTCACGATGTTCGCCTTCAACCAGGGCGAGGTCTGCACGGCACCGTCGCGTGCCCTCATCCAGGAGTCGATCTACGACCGGTTCCTGGGCGACGCCGTGGCACGGACGCAGGCGATCCGGCAGGGCAACCCGCTCGACACCGACACGATGATGGGCGCGCAGGCGTCGAACGACCAGCTCGAGAAGATCCTCAGCTACGTCGACATCGGCACGGCCGAGGGTGCTCGGCTGGTCACCGGCGGTGAGCGCAACGTGCTCGACGGCGACCTCGCCGGCGGGTACTACATGCAGCCGACGATCTTCGAGGGCAAGAACTCGATGCGGATCTTCCAGGAGGAGATCTTCGGCCCCGTGCTCGCCGTGACGAGCTTCGCGGACTACGACGACGCGATGACGATCGCCAACGACACGCTGTACGGGCTCGGGGCGGGCGTCTGGTCGCGCGAGAGCACGATCGCCTACCGCGCCGGCCGCGAGATCCAGGCCGGTCGGGTCTGGACCAACTGCTACCACGCCTACCCGGCCGCGGCGGCGTTCGGCGGCTACAAGGGCTCGGGCATCGGCCGCGAGAACCACAAGATGATGCTCGACCACTACCAGCAGACCAAGAACATCCTGGTCTCGTACTCGGCGCAGAAGCTCGGCTTCTTCTGAGCCCTGACCCGCTCGACCCGCGCACCCGGGTCAGTGCGTGAGCCCTCGCCCACACCGCTCCGACCGGACGTCGGAGCGGTGTGGGCGACCCGACCCGTCCATCCTTCACCGAGGACCGGACCAGTGACAGGCGGCCGGCACGCAGCCGACCAGAGATTCACAGACAAGGAGCACCACATGTCGAGCATGACGGCAGCAGTCGTTCACGAGCTCGGGACAGACGTCACCGTCGAGGACGTCCCCGTTCCTCAGCCAGGGCCCGGTCAGGCGCTGGTGAAGCTCATCAGCAGCGGCGTGTGCCACACGGACCTGCACGCCGTCCAGGGCGACTGGCCGGTCAAGCCGACCCCGCCCTTCATCCCCGGTCACGAGGGCGTCGGCGAGGTCGTCGCTCTCGGCGAGGGCGTCACCGACCTCGCGATCGGCCAGCTCGTGGGAAACGCGTGGCTCTGGTCCGCGTGCGGCACCTGCCAGTACTGCCGTACGGGCTGGGAGACGCTGTGCGAGCAGCAGCAGAACGGTGGGTACAGCGTCGACGGGTCCTTCGGGCAGTACATGCTCGTGGACTCGCGCTTCGCCGCACGCATCCCGGAGGGCGTCGACCTGATCGAGGTCGCCCCGATCCTGTGCGCCGGGGTCACGGTCTACAAGGGCCTGAAGATGACCGAGGCGCGGCCCGGTCAGTGGGTCGTGATCTCGGGCATCGGCGGGCTCGGTCACATCGCGGTGCAGTACGCGCGGGCGATGGGGCTCCGCGTAGCCGCCGTCGACGTCGCGGACGACAAGCTCGCGCTCGCCACGAGGCACGGCGCCGAGCTGGTCGTCAACGCGCTCGTCGACGACCCGGCCGAGGTCGTCCAGCGGGAGACCGGTGGCGCCCACGGGGTGCTCGTCACGGCCGTCCACCCGTCGGCCTTCGGCCAGGCGATCGGGATGGCCCGACGCGGCGGCACGATCGTGTTCAACGGGCTGCCGCCGGGCGACTTCCCGGCCCCGATCTTCGAGATCGTGCTCAAGGGCCTGACGGTCCGCGGCTCGATCGTCGGGACCCGGCAGGACCTCGAGGAGGCGTTGGACTTCTACGCCCGTGGCCAGATCCACCCGACGGTGTCCACGCGAGGTCTCGACGAGATCAACACGGTGTTCGACGAGATGAGGCACGGCGCGATCGACGGTCGCGTCGTGATCCGGTACTGACCGTGCCGACGACCGAGGGCCCGGTGTCATCGCCGCCGGAGCGGGTCGCGGTGACCGAGGCCGCGATCGAGGTCCTGCGGCGGTTGCGTGCCCAGCACGGCGAGCTGATGTTCCACCAGTCCGGTGGGTGCTGCGACGGGTCGTCGCCGATGTGCTACCCGGCGGGCGAGTTCCTCGTCGGCGACGCCGACGTCCGGCTGGGGGAGCTGGTCGTCGCCGGGTCGCCGGGTGAGGGGGCGCCGGGCGGTGACGCTCCGGGCGGCGAGGCTGGGTTCGTGGTCCCGGTCTGGATGAGCCGCAACCAGTACGTGTACTGGCGGCACACCCACCTGACGATCGACGTGGTGAGCGGGCGTGGGGCCGGGTTCTCCCTCGAGGCGCCGGAGGGGGTGAGGTTCCTCATCCGGTCCCGGCTCTTCTCGGACGAGGAGCAGCGGGCGCTCGACGACGCCGTGGCGCCCGACGGTGCGGAGGCGTTGACGGGCTGGGCGTTCTGACGGGCCGGGCGTTCTGACGGGCTGGGCGTTCTGACGGGCTGGGCGTTCCACAGCCGGTCATGCGGGTGGGTGCACCCGCATGACCGGCCGTCGTCGTCTCCTCGTCTGGGTCGACCCGTGCGACTTGTGCCGCCTACTGCTGATACGTCGGGGTGATCGTCGCGCGAGCGATCGTGTGGAACAGCGCGTTGAACGCGACGGCCGTCGGGCTCGTGTCGGGGTTCAGCCCGAGGGTGTCGACGTCGAGGGCGTGCACGGCGAACACGTACCGGTGGGCACGGTCGCCCGCCGGCGGCGCGGCCCCGACGTACCCGGCGCCGCCGCCGTCGTTGCGGGCCTGGAAGGCGGGGTGGGGGAGCCGCTCGCCCGACGCCGACCCCGCGCCGGTGGGCAGCGAGTGGACGGTCGCAGGGAGGTCGACCACGGTCCAGTGCCAGAACCCTGCCGGGGTGGGGGCGTCCGGGTCGAAGCAGCTCACCACGAACGAGCGGGTCTGCGCCGGGAAGCCCTCCCAGCTCAGCTGCGGGGAGAGGTTGTCGCCCGCGTTGACGTGCGCCTTGGGCATCGGGGTGCCGTCGGTCACGTCGGTGCTGGTCACGGTGAAGCTGGGCACGGTCGGCAGCATCGGGTAGGGGTCGGGTGCGGTGGGGCGGTCGAACGAGAACGCGGTCATGAGGTCCCCCAGGTGTCCGAGCAGTGGTGTGGTGCCCTCTCACCGTAGACGTGGGCGGACGAGGGTGCGATTGACACGGGGGGTCGCCCCGCCGTCTACTGGAGAGGTTCGAACACCTGTTCGAATCGTCGTGTCGAGAGCGCGGATCGTGCAGGGGGTGACGCATGACCAGTCACCCCGCCGGCGTCGGCACGACCGGCGTAGGCACTGCCGATGTCGACACCTCCGACACCTCCGCCACGGACGCACGCAGGATGCGGGATCGCGCGGACGTGGCCCGTGCTGCGCTGGCGCGGGCCGAGCAGCGGACGGGGGCCCGGCGGTGGTCGGCTCCGTTCGTCGACGAGACGGCGGTCCGGGCACATCGCACGACGGGCCCCGCCAGGGGTCCCGCGGTCCGGAGCGGGGTCGGGGCTCACCGATCGCCGGGCGCCGTCGTCCATCCGGTCGTGGACCCGGTACGGGAACGTCCCCCGCTGCCGGTCCCGGTCGCGCTGACCGACCTGCTGCCCGAGGGGCTGCCGCGCGGCGGGACCGCCGTGGTCGCCGGGTCGACCTCGCTGCTCCTCGCGCTCGTCTCCGAGGCCTCCCGTGCGGGGTCGTGGGTGGCGATGGTGGGGTTGCCGGGGGTCGGGCTGCTCGCCGCCGAGGAGGTCGGGGTGGTCCTGGCACGTCTCGCCCTCGTCCCGGCCCCGGGGGCACAGGCCGCCGCCGTGGTGGCCGCGTTGATCGACGGGATGGACGTCGTGGTGCTCGGTCCCGAGGTCGGCCTGACCGGTGCCGACCGGCGGCGACTGATGGCCCGGGCGCGCGAGCGCGGCAGTGTCCTGGTGTCCACGGCCCCGTGGCCCGGCGCCTCGCTCGTGCTGACCGTGGAGGCGCAGCAGTGGTCGGGGCTGGGCGTCGGGGACGGCCGACTGCGCGCCCAGCAGGTGACGGTGCGGCGGAACGGACGGGGACGTGCGGCTGTGCCACTGCGTCGTGAGGTCGTGCTGCGCGGTGGGTCGGTCCCGGCGAGCGTGGGGGTGGTGGGCGACGTCTTCGGTGCACCGCGCTCCGTCGACGTGCACCCGGACGGCGCGCAGCCCGGAGCCTTGCGGCTGGTCGGATGAGCGCCCGCAGCGTCGACGTCGCGCCCGGGGACGCCCGTGCGGTTGCGGCTCGACCCACGTCGACCCGCACGGCCGTGCTGTGGGTCCCGGACTGGCCCGTGCTGGCTGCGATGGAGGCGGGACAGGTCGAGGGTCACCAACCGGCCGCGGTGCACGACGGTCGACGGCTGACGGCGGTATCCGCCGTCGCCCGATCCCAGGGGGTGCGACGAGGGATGCGGCGTCGTCAGGCCCAAGGATGCTGCCCCGACCTCGTGCTGCTCCCGGTGGACGAGGGGCGGGACGTCCGGAGCTTCGAGGCGGTCGCGACCGCCGCCGAGACGGTGGTCGCCGGGATCGAGGTCAGCCGACCGGGGCTGCTGCTGCTCCCCGCCGGCGGAGCGAGCCGCTACCACGGAGGAGAGCAGGCCCTGGCCGAACGGCTCGTCGGCGAGGTGGTCGAGCACACGGGTCACGAGTGCCAGGTCGGGGTGGCGGACGGCCTGCTCGCGGCGATCCTGGCGGCCCGGGCCGGCCTGGTCGTCGCGGCCGGGCAGTCGCCCGCGTTCCTCGCCGACCGCGACGTCGCCGACCTCGGTCACGCCACGACCCAGGACTCCGAGTCCGCCCAGGTCGCGGACCTCGTCGACCTCCTGCACCGGCTCGGCGTGCGCACGTTGGGGGACCTCGCCGCGCTGCCTGCGGCGGACGTGGCCGCACGGTTCGGGCAGCGGGGGGCGTGGGCGCACCTGCTCGCGAGCGGTGGGGACCTGCGTCCGCCTGCGCGCCGTCGCCCCGAGTCCGACGTGGAGGTGGGGTGCGAGCTGGACCCACCCGCGACCCGGGTGGACGAGGCGACCTTCGCCGGCCGCCGGCTCGCGGAGCAGCTCCATGACCAGCTCGTCGAGCGCTCGGCGAGCTGTGGCCGCCTCCGGATCACCGCACGGACGGATGCCGGGGAGGAGCTGGTGCGCACCTGGCGGACGGACCTGGGTGGACTGGGTGGCCTGACCGCGAACCGCATCACGGACCGGATCCGGTGGCAGCTCGACGGGTGGCTCACGGCAGGTGCGGTCCGCCCGCACGGTGACGGCACCCATCCCGCCCCGGCGGCACTCGTGCACCTCGCGGTCGCCGCCGAGGACGTCGGCCCCGCCGGCGCCGAGCAGGGACGGCTGTGGGGTGGCCCGAGCGGTGGTGACCTCCGCGCGCGGCGCGCCCTGCTGCGAGTGCAGGGGTTCCTCGGTGGGGACGGTGTGCTCACCGCCACGGTGCAGGGTGGGCGTGGCCCGGGAGACCGGGTGCACCTCGCACCCTGGGCCGAGGCGACGCAGGTCGCACGGCCGGTCGACCGACCGTGGCCCGGGAGGTTGCCTCAGCCGGCACCCTCCACGGTGTACCGCGAGCCCGAGCCCGTCCAGGTCGTCGACGCCGACGGCGCTCCGGTCCGCATCGACGTCCGGCTCGCGATGAGCGGCGCCCCGGCCCGGGTGCTGCTGCCGCCGCATCCCGGGCGCGGTGGGGACGGGCGTGGTGGGGACGGGCGTGGTGGGGACGGGCGCGGTGCGGGAACCGACCGGGACGTGGCACGCGCGAGGGGACCGGAGGTCGGTCCCGGCGTCGCGATCGTCGGCTGGGCGGGCCCTTGGCCGTCCTCCGAACGGTGGTGGAGCCCTACCCCGCAGCGCCGGGTCTACCTGCAGGTCGGTCTCGAGGACGGCACCGCGCTCCTCCTCGCGCAGCGCGACGGCGCCTGGGACTGCGAGGCGCGCTATGACTGACCCGCTGCGGTACGCCGAGCTGCATGCGCACTCCGCCTTCAGCTTCCTCGACGGTGCCAGCCAGCCGGAGGAGCTCGTTGCCGAGGCGGCACGGCTGGGCCTGTCGGCGCTCGCGCTCACCGATCACGACGGGCTGTACGGGGTGGTCCGCTTCGCCCAGGCGGCGCGCGCCGTCGGCCTGCCCACGGTGTTCGGGGCGGAGCTGCACCTGCCCGCCCCGTCCGGCCTGCTGGACCCGCCGACGGGTGTCCCGGACCCCCGCTCCACCCATCTGCTGGTGCTGGCCCGCGGGCCCGACGGCTACCGCGCGCTGTCCCGGGCGATCGCCCAGGCTCACCTGGCGACCGGGACCAAGGGGGCTGCCGACTACCGGCTCGAGCGTCTCGCCGAGCAGGCGGCCGGGCAGTGGCTGATCCTGACCGGCTGTCGCAAGGGTGCGGTGCGTCAGGCCCTGGACCGTGGCGGTACCGATGCCACCGTGGCGGCCCGGGCCGAGCTGGACCGGCTGGCCGCGCTGTTCGGCCGGGAGAACGTCGCCGTCGAGATCACCGACGGCGGGGATCCGCTGGACTCCGACCGCTGCGACACGCTGGCCGCGCTCGCGGCCGGTGCCGGGCTGCCGCTGGTCGCGACCGGCAACGTGCACTACGCCCGCCCACGCGACGCCGATCTCGCGGCTGCGCTCGCAGCCGTGCGCGCACGGGCCTCGCTCGACGACCTGGACGGGTGGTTGCCGGGGGCCCCCACGTCCCACCTGCGCTCGGCGTCCGAGATGGCGACCCGGCACCGTCGGCACCCCCAGGCGGTGCGGACCGCGGCGGAACTCGGCGACGAGTGCGCGTTCGACCTGTCCCTCGTCGCCCCGAGCCTGCCGCCCTACCCCGTCCCGCCCGGGCACACCGAGGCCACCTGGTTGCGCGAGCTGGTGCGTCGGGGTGCCCTCGACCGCTACGGGGAGCCGGCGGCCGAGCGCATCCCCGGCGCGTACGCGCAGGTCGCCCACGAGCTCGACGTGATCGAGACCCTCGGGTTCCCGGGGTACTTCCTGATCGTCCACGACCTCGTGGACTTCTGCCGTCGGCGCGGCATCCTCTGCCAGGGACGCGGGTCGGCGGCCAACTCGGCGGTCTGCTACGCGCTGGGGGTCACCGCGGTGGACGCCGTCGCCCACGGGCTGCTCTTCGAGCGGTTCCTCGCCCCGGAGCGGGACGGCCCACCGGACATCGACGTCGACATCGAGTCGGGGCGTCGCGAGGAGGTCATCCAGTACGTCTACGAACGCTTCGACCGTGAGCACGCGGCGCAGGTCGCCAACGTGATCTCCTACCGGCCGCGCTCCGCGGTGCGGGACGCCGCGCGGGCCCTGGGGTACGACGTCGGGCAGCAGGACGCCTGGAGCCGGTCGATCGAGCGGTGGGGGAGCCTGCGAGGGACGACGTCCGCGACCCCGTCGGCCCCGACCGCCGACCGTCACGACGTCGTCCCCGCGGTGCAGCCCCCGCCGGCCAGCGAGCTCGACGAGATCCCCGCGCCCGTGATCGACCTCGCGGAGCGGATGCTGCGCCTGCCCCGGCACCTGGGCATCCACTCCGGCGGCATGGTGCTGTGCGACCGGCCGGTGATCGAGGTGTGCCCGGTGGAGTGGGCGCGGATGCCCGGCCGCACGGTGCTCCAGTGGGACAAGGACGACTGCGCCGACGCCGGGCTGGTGAAGTTCGACCTGCTGGGGCTGGGGATGCTCACGGCGCTGCGGATCGCCTTCGACCTGGTGCGTGAGCACGAGGGCGTGGACCTCGGGCTGCACCGGCTCCCGCACGAGGACCCCCTCGTGTACGACCTCCTGTGCGCCGCGGACACCGTCGGGGTCTTCCAGGTGGAGTCCCGCGCGCAGATGTCGACGCTGCCCCGGCTCCAGCCGCGCTGCTTCTACGACATCGTGGTGGAGGTCGCGCTCATCCGGCCCGGACCCATCCAGGGCGGCTCGGTGCACCCCTACATCGAGCGCGCGCGTGGCCGGCAGAAGGTCACCTACCTGCACCCGCGACTGGAGAAGTCCCTGGCCAAGACGCTCGGCGTCCCGCTGTTCCAGGAACAGCTCATGCAGATGGCGATCGACGTGGCGGACTTCACCCCGTCCGAGGCCGACCAGCTCCGCCGAGCCATGGGGTCCAAGCGGTCCACCGAACGGATGGAGGCGCTCCATGCGCGACTGCTCGCCGGGATGGCGCGCAACGGCATCGCGACCGGCGTCGCGGAGCAGATCTTCGACAAGCTCAGGGCCTTCGCCGACTTCGGGTTCCCCGAGTCGCACGCCTACTCCTTCGCCTTCCTCGTGTACGCGAGCGCCTGGCTCAAGGTGCACCACCCGGCGGCCTTCTACGCCGGCCTGCTCGCGGCACAACCGATGGGGTTCTACTCGCCGCAGTCCCTGGCCGCCGACGCCCGTCGGCACGGGGTCACCGTGCTGCGGCCGGATGTGCAGCGGTCGGACGTCCAGGCGGTGGTCGAGCGGGTCCGGCCGGGCACGGGCTCGGACGTGCCGCTCGTCCCGCTGCCGTCCGGGACGGGTCCGGTCGGGGCGAGCGCGTCGGGGACCGGACCGTTCGGGAGACCGGCACCCAGGGCGGCAGCCGAGAACGACGCGACCAGCGAGGTCGAGCGGGCGCTGGCCGTGCGCATGGGGTTGGCCGCGGTGCGCGGGTTGGGGGAGGACGTCGCCGCGACCGTCGTGGACGCGCGCACCCGCGGGGGACGGTTCATCGATCTGCGTGACCTGGTGCGACGCGTCCAGCTGTCCACGGCCCAGCTCGAGGCGCTCGCCACCGGAGGTGCGCTCGACGGGCTCGGGGTGACGCGTCGTGAGGCCCTCTGGGCGGCCGGAGCCCTCGCCCACGAGGGACCGGACACCCTGCCGGGGGTCTCCGTCGGGGTGGCGGCACCGACCCTGCCCGGCATGAGCGACGTCGAGCTCGCGGTGGCCGACGTGTGGGCGACCGGGGTGTCGGTGGACTCCTACCCGACCCAGTACCTGCGGGAGGGCTTGGACGCCGCCGGTGTGCTGCGGGTCGAGCAGGCGTTCCGCCACGAGGTGGGACGTCGGGTCGCAGTGGCCGGCGTGGTCACGCACCGGCAGCGTCCGGGCACGGCCGGAGGGGTGACGTTCCTGTCGTTGGAGGACGAGACCGGGCTGCTCAACGTCGTCTGCAGCCCGGGACTGTGGCAGCGGTTCCGGCGGGTGGCGCGGTCCTCGGCCGCCCTCGTCGTCCGGGGCTGGCTGGAACGCGCCGACGACGCGACGAATCTCATCGCGGAGCACCTCTCGCCGATGTCGCTCCAGGTGCCGACCTCGTCCCGGGACTTCCGTTGACAGCGCACGCAGCCGGGCGTTCCGGCGCGCGGCAGCTACTCGTCGGTGTCGTCGTCGTCCGCGGGCGTGGCCAGCTCGTCCATCGGGGGGTCCTGGTGCCGGAGCCGCGAGAAGACCGCCCACGCCACCGCGACCAGCGGCACCGAGATGACGGCCCCGAGGATCCCGGCGACCAGCGTCCCCGTGGTGACCGCCAGTGCGACGACGACCGGGTGCAGCGAGACCTGCTTGCCCATCACGAGCGGCTGCAGGACGTGACCTTCGAACTGGCCGATCAGGGCGATGCCGATGCCGACGACGATCGCCTTGACGAGTCCGTTCGCCGCCAGGGCGACGACCATGGCGATGACCATGGCTGCCGGGGCGCCGACGAGCGGGATGAACGCGCCGATGAACACGAGGACGGCCAACGGTGCTGCGAGCGGGACCCCCACGACGAGCAGGATGATCGCTGCCAGGACCGCGTCGGTCACCGCGATGATCACCGTGCCTCGTGCATAGCCCGAGAACGTGTACCAGCCGACCCCACCGGCCGCCTTCCAGCTCTCCCGCGAACGAGCGGGCAGCTGGTTCAGGAACCACGTCCACATGCCCCGGCCCCGGGCCAGGAAGAACACGGTGCAGAACGTCGCGAGCGCGAGGACGGTGAGGACCTGGACCGCCGACCCGGCGCTGGAGGCGGCCTGCCCCGCGAGCTCGCTGCTGTGCGTCTGCAGCCACTGCTGCCCGTAGGCGACCCACTGGTTGATGTCGTGCTGGGTGACCGTGACCGGCAGCGGGCCGTGCTCGAGATAGTTGATGACCTGGTCGATGCCGGTGCTGAACTGCTTCGACAGCGACTCCCACTGTCCGGTGACCGACGCGACCACGTACGTGATCAGTCCCGCGACGAACGCCACGGCGGACAGCAGCCCGAGAAGCACGGCAAGCGCCCGAGGCATGACCTTGTTGAAGAAGTCCACGATCGGTCGCAGCACGGCGGTGAAGACGAACGCGAGAAACACGGCGATGAAGAGCAGCTGCACGCGCGACGTCGCGTAGAAGACCAGCACCACTGCTGCGACGACCGTGAGCATCCGCCAGGACCATCCGGCGGCCACCCGCAGCCATGCGGGCGCCGACTCCTCGTACCCGACGACGGACGGGTTGCGACGCGCACCGGCGACCTTCCGGGCCGCCGGGCTCGCGCCGACGAGATGCCGGTTCGACGCAGGTCCGCGGTCGCTCGCGGTCTGCGCGGTGCTGTCCTGGTCCGACATCGCCGTCCTTCACGGTCGTGAGGGTGCGGCGCCGTCCGCGAGGATGCGGTGCCGCTGCGAGACAGTCTGCCCCAGGACCGCCGGCAGCACAGGCCGGCCGCTCCGTGCTATCTTTACCGCCGCACCTGAACGGGCCGAGAGGCCGGTGAAGGTCCACTCGTCCGGGTGGCGAAATGGCAGACGCGCTAGCTTGAGGTGCTAGTGCCCTTTAACGGGCGTGGGGGTTCAAGTCCCCCTCCGGACACTCGTTGAGACAGCGACGAAAGTGGCCCTGACCTGCGGAGACGCGGTCAGGGCCGCGTTCGTTCGGCCCAGCCCGGTGTGGACGTGGCCACACCGAGCGGCGGTCGGGGTCGAATCGCGGTCCGGAGGGGTGGTAGGGGCGCCCTTCATCGCAGCGTGCCGGGAAGGGGTCGTCTGCGACCCGGACGACCGGAGGCGGCTCGCGCGACCGTTCCCCTCACCGCAGAACGCATCGCCTACGGGCACTCCCGAGTCGCCGCGTGAACCGCGCGAGACACGTGGGAGGACGAGGTGGCTGTCCGCTCGGGACCACCCGCGCTGCCGTCAGCGGACGTGGTCCGCCGACGGGCCGGGTGCGGTCGGGTGGTGGGCGCGGCGAGCACCGTGGTCACCCCGACGCTGCGCCGATCATGACCATCGGGGCCAGCACGCCCTCGGACGTGCCCGAGCCGAGCGACTGCGACCAGCTGATCGTCTTGACGCTCAGGACCCCGACGACGAGCACCAGCCCGATCGACCCGTCGGGCTCCGCGCCGATGATGTCGTCGCCGACGCCCAGGGTCAGCGGGACGACCAAGGCGCCGATGATGTCGTCGCCGACGCCCAGGGTCAGCGGGACGACCAAGGCGCCGATGATCGCGCCACCGATCGCCGACCACGGAGGGCACTCCCGTGGCCGCGGACGACGCCCGGCCGCCTGCGCGCGCCGCCGACCAGGCCTAGCGTGGACGAGGCGGCGCGATGCCGGATCCAGCGGCGAGGGAGGACGAGATGACCCAGACGGAGCGGATCGCCGGCGACGGCGGACCGGGCAGGGTGGGGCGCGATGACGCGGTCGTCGAGCGGCTCGAGGTGATCGTCTTGTCGGTACCGACGAGCCAGCCGGAGGCGGACGGGACTCTCGCCTGGGACGCGACGACGGTCGTGGTGGTGCGTGCCCACTCGGGTCGGGTGCACGGCACCGGGTGGACCTACGCGGACCGTTCGGCCGCAGGCGTCGTGAGGAGCCTTCTCGAGCCGGAGATCGTCGGGCACGACGTCATGGACGTGCCGGGGGCGAACGAGGCCATGACCCGCGTGGTGCGCAACGCCGGGCGCCCAGGCGTTGCCGCGTGCGCCATCTCCGCGGTCGACATCGCCCTGTGGGACCTGAAGGCGCGACTGCTCGGCGTATCGCTCGTCGGGCTGCTCGGACGGGCCCGCGACAGCGTGCCGGTCTACGGCAGCGGTGGATTCACCACGTATGACGACGAGACGACCAGGCGCCAGCTCGAGGGATGGGTGACCGAGCAGGGTGTGGACGCGGTGAAGATCAAGATCGGCGAGTCCTGGGGCGGGGCCGTCGATCGCGACCTGCACCGGGTCTCGCTCACCCGTCGGGTCGTGGGCGACGACGTCGCCGTGTACACCGACGCCAACGGCGGCTACACCCGCGGCACGGCGCTCCGGGTGGAGCACGCGATGCGCGACCTGGGCGTGACGTGGTTCGAGGAGCCGGTCTCCTCGGACGATCTGGTGGGTCTTGCCCAGCTGCGCGCGCGCACGCTCGCCGACGTGGCCGCGGGGGAGTACGGGTGGACGCTCGGCTACTTCGAGCAGATGCTCGCCGCCGGAGCCGTGGACTGCGTGCAGGCCGACATCACCCGGTGCGGCGGCCTGACCGTCTGGTTGCAGGTGGCCGCGGTCGCGGCGGCGCACCACACGGACATCTCCGCGCACTGCGCACCACAGCTGTCGGTGCACGCGGCGGTCGCAGTGCCGAACGCGCGTCACCTGGAGTGGTTCGCCGACCACACGCGGCTCGATCCGATGGTGTTCGACGGTGTGCTTCAGCCCGTCGGTGGCCGCCTGCGGCCCGACACCGGCCGCACGGGCCACGGCATGGTGCTACGCGACCGCGACGTCGAGCAGTTCCGCGTCGCGTGACGGCGGGTCGTGCGACGCGGCGCCCGTCAGTCGCCCGGTCGGTCGTCGCGCGACAGCGCGCCCTTTGCCGACGCGAACAGCTGCGCAGCGACCGCATGCAACGAGTTCGCGATGACCGAGCCCTGCGCAGGGTCGCCCTTGGCGAGCGTGGCAAGGAACCCCTTCGCCTCGGCGAAGGAGATGTGCGCGGGCAGCGGCGGGACGTTGGGGTCCGTGTGGACGTCGAGCACGACCGGGCGATCGGCCGCGAAGGCTGCGTCCCAGGCTCCCGCGACCTGGTCGGGCTCGTCCACCCGGATGCCGCGCAGCCCTAGCAGCTCGGCGTAGCCCGCGTAGTCCATGGTCTCGACGGCCTGGGAGGTGTCCCACCGAGGGTCGCCGACCTCCCGCATCTCCCACGAGACCTGCGTCAGGTCGTCGTTGTGCAGGACCATCACGATGAAGCGCGGGTCCTCCCAGCTCTTCCAGTGCCGCTTCACGGTCAGGAGCTCGTTCATCCCGAGCATCTGGAAGGCACCGTCGCCGATGGTGCAGACCACGGGACGGTCGGGAAACGCGAACTTGCCGGCCAGCGCGTACGGCATCGCGGCGAGCATCGAGGCGAGCATCCCGGAGAGGTTTCCGCGCATCTGGGGCCCGAGCTTGATGTGGTGGCCGTACCAGTCCGCGGTCGTGCCGGCGTCGGCCGTGACGAGCGCGTTCTCCGGCAGGCGCTCGTTGAGAAGGTGGAAGACGTAGCGCGGGTTGATCGGGTCGGCCTGCGTCATGGCCTCCCTCTCGGTGATGTCGTTCCAGGTCCGCATGCCCGAGATGACGCCGTTCTGCCAGGAGCGGTCGTCCTTGGTCGTGAGGTAGGGCAGCAGGGCGGCGAGGGTGGTCTTCGCATCGCCGACGAGGTTCACCTCCATCGGGTAGCGGACGCTCAGGCGCCGCGACACCAGGTCGATCTGCACCCCGCGCGCGCGCCCGGTCTCGGGCAGGAACTCCGCGTAGGGGTAGTTGCTGCCGACCATGAGCAGCGTGTCGCAGCCCTGCATCATGTCGTAGCTCGGCTTGGAGCCGAGCAGCCCGAGCTGCTGCGTGTGGTACGGCACGTCTCCGGGGACGACGTCCTTCCCGAGCAGCGCGGTGATCACTCCCGCGCCGAGCCTCTCGGCCACGGCGAGCACCTCGTCGGTGGCCCCGCGCGCACCCTCGCCGACGAGCATCGCGACCCTCGACCCGGCGTTGAGCACCGCGGCCGCGCGTCGTAGCTCGTCCTCGGGCGGCGTCAGCGAGTTGGACGCGTGGCCGACGCCCGTCCGTGAGACCCAGTGGTCCTGGGTCGGGGTGGCCATCTCCATGTCCTGGACGTCGGCGGGGAGGATGACGACCGTGGGGCATCGCTCCGCGTGGGCGATCCGCACGGCGCGGTCGACGACGAGCTGTGCCTGAGCGGGAGTCACCACGGTCTGGACGAACCCGGCTACGTCGGCGAACGTGCGCTCGAGGTCCATCTGCTGCTGCGTGTCGCTGCCCAGCGCGACGCGCCCCTGCTGGCCGACGATCGCCACGACGGGCTGGTTGTCCATCTTCGCGTCGTACAGCCCGGTGAGCAGATGCGTCGCACCTGGTCCGGAGGTCGCGATGCACACGCCCACCTCGCCGGTGAACTTGGCGTGCGCGGTCGCCATGAACGCGGCGATCTCCTCGTGCGTGGGTCGGACGTAGGTGAAGGCCTTCGCCGCCGCCTCGGCCCGCTCCAGGGCGCCGTCGAAGCCGCCGATCCCGTCGCCGGGGAAGCCGTAGAAGCGGTGCAGATCCCACTCGATCAACCGGTCGATCACGAAGTCGCTGACGGTGCTGCTCATGGCTGTCTCCTCTTCTCCGAACGATGGGTCCGAGCGCTGCTCCCCGGTCCTCACTCCTGCGCGTTGGCGACCTGACGCGGCGGTCTGCCGGCGCGTGCCTCGGGGTCGTCGCTCATGGCGCTGCCGTCGGCCATCCGTGCGGCGAGCCGCGAGGCGAGCGCCATGATCGTCAGCGCAGGGTTGGCCGAGCCCTGAGTCGGGCACACCGAGCCGTCCGCGAGGAACAGGTTCGGCACGCCCCAGAGGCGCTGGTTGGCGTCCACGACGCTCGACGCGGGGGAGCTGCCCATGCGTGCGCCGCCGATCAGGTGCGCGAAGCGCTTGATCGTCAGCACGTCCTGTGCGCCGGCTGCCTTGAGGATGTCGGTGGTGACGGTCGTCGAGTAGGCGATGTTGGCCTTGTCGTTGTCGCACAGGGTGTAGTCCATGCGGGCGACGGGCAGGCCGTACTGATCGGTCTGCGAGGCGAGGGTGACCCGGTTCTCGGGCTGTGCGAGGAGCTCGTTGAGCACTCCCACGGTGGCCCAGTGGTTGTAGTCGCGCATGTACTCCCGCAGCGCCGCACCCCAGTGCCCGTCGGCCAGCACGTGCTCGGCCCACCCGATCGGCAACGGTGAGACGGTCTGGATCGAGAAGCCGCGTGCGAAACCTCGGGAGAGATCGGTCTCGTAGAAGTCCTCGCTCGAGATCTCCGGAGGCGGCGACTTGTACATCCTCAGCTCCTCCGGCCAGCGGCCGGCGGTCTGGGTGGCACCCTGCACCATCACGTAGCGGCCCACCTGGTCGTGGTCGTTGCCCAGCCCGTCGGGGAACCGTCTGCTCGTGGAGCTCAGCAGGAGCCTCGGAGTCTCGATCGAGTACCCGGCGATCGCGACGAACGCCGCACGTTGCAGATGCTCCGGACCTCCCGCCTCCTCGAGGTACACGACACCGGTCGCCCGGCCGCGCTCGTCGAGCTCGACCCGCGAGGCCATGCAGCCGGACCGGATCTCGACCGCGTGGGCCAACGCGTCCGGTAGGTGTGTGACGTAGGGGCTCGCCTTGGCGTTGACCTTGCAGCCCTGGAGGCAGTAGCCACGGTAGATGCAGTGCGGTCGGTTGCCGAAGGTTCCGTTGACGATGCCGACCGGGCCCACCCGCATCTCGATGCCCCTCGCGCGGGCGCCCCGCCACACCTTTCCCGCGGCCTCGGAGACCGGGTGCGGGCTGAACGGGTAGCTGTGAGGGTGTCCCCAGGGCCAGTTCTGACCTGCGACGGGCAGCTCGCGCTCGACCTGCTCGTAGTGCGGCAGGAGATCGTCGTAGCTGATGGGCCAGTCGGCGCCGACACCGTCGCGGCTGAAGGTCGCGAAGTCGGAGGGGTGGAAGCGGGGCGTGTACCCCGCGTAGTGCACCATCGAACCGCCGACCCCGCGTCCGGAGTTGTTCTTGCCCAGCTCGATCGGGTCGCTGCCGCCGATGATTCGGTTCTGGGTCCAGTACAGCCCGTGCGAGCCGGCCTCGTCCGAGACCCAGTCGTCATCCGGGTGCCAGAACGGCCCGGCCTCGATGATGACCACGCGCCAGCCTCGGCGAGCGAGCCGCTGGGCCAGGACCGATCCTCCGGCACCGGCCCCGACGACGACCAGGTCGACCTCGACGCTCTCGTCGTACCGGCTCATCGTCGACTCTCCCGGCAGCTGGCGCGAGTGCACGTCGAGCAGGAAGCGGGAGTCGTTGTCTGTGGGCCCGGCCGAACCCTTGAGCAGGTTGCGGACGCTCATCAGCCGAACACCTCGGGGTTGTCGGCGACGGCCTGGGCGGCGTCCTCCGCGGTCGCTCCGGGCGTCTCGAACGGCTCCAGGACGCTGGTCGGACCGGTACGCATGTACCCCCGCGGGTACGCGGGACCGCCGAACCCGATCTCGTTCCACGCCCACGGGTGGCTGTAGAAGCCGGCCAGGATCGCCCGCATGCACACCGACCACGCACGACGGACGTTCAGCGAGTCCCAGGTACCGCCGGACAACGCACCCTGGGAGAGATCCCGAACGACGTCCTGCTGCTCCTCGACGGTGCACCGGGCGAACGACCGGGCGTACCGGTCGCGCGCGGAGTGGTCCAGACCCGCCAGGACGAGGTGCCAGGTGTCACGGTCGTCGGGCATGTCCGCGTACTGGAATCCGTCGAGCTCTCCGTCGGCCAGCTTGGCGTCGACGAGCTCGGCCACCGGCACACGTGGTTCGCGGTCCTGCGCCGTGGTGACGTCGCACAGCGCCCGCAACGCGGGTTCCTCCTCCGGGCCGAAGAACCGCAGCGGGCCGGCGGGCTCGAGGCGCGCGAGGACGACCTTCTTCGTCGCCGGATCCCAGGTGTCCACCGCGTCCAGGACATCGAAGTCGGGGTAGCGCCCGATCATCTGCGGCGTCGTGCCGCGCCGCTGGCGAGGCAGCCAGGACGGGTGCGGTGGCCGGCGGTCGGGGCGCAGGTTCGGCAGGTGCTCACCCTTGTCCCGGTCGAGCATCACTTCTCCCGCCGAAGCAGTGCCGCGAGCAGGCCCAGGGCGCCGACGATGGACATCAGCCCGGGCGCGGCGATCGGGGGGCCCATCGGCACGTTGTACGTCGCGAGCTTCCATCCGCCGGGCTTGCGTGCCACCCCGCGGGCGTGGAAGTACTCGCCGGCGAGCCCGTCGAGGGCGTACAGGCCCGCTGCGACAGGCAGTGCGGTCTTGGCCCACGTCTTGCTGTACACACCCGCGATCCCCGCGATCACCACCGGTGGCGTCACCAGGATCGGCGACCACATCCACCGGTTGCCGAAGCTCGCCTTGTAGTGCTCGGCGAACACCTCGACCGTGGTGACCAACGCGGCTGCTGCGGTGAGCCCGGACAAGGACCGCTCGAACCGTCCGTGCGCGATGTTGCGCGTCGCCCGGTCGATGAGGTGCTCGACCTCAGCAGTCTTGTCGTTGCCACGCTCGAACCAGTTCATCAGCCGCCTCCTTCGGTCCGTCGGCGCGGTGCGACTACGCGGAGTCCGCGACCTGCCCGACTGGGCCGTGGTGTGTCTCACCAGCGACCGGAGGGTGGCGCCCCGGGCCGCCCGGTTCACGGCCGGCGGGCCCGGCACGATCGCGGCCGGCAGGGCCGGCTCGATCGCGCTTCTCGACGCATCACGACCATAAGACAGGCCGGCTGGCTGCGCAGGTCGAGACCGTCCGACGACGTCGCGCTCGGAAGGCGGACGCGACCGGGAGGCGAGCGATCGGCGCTGCCCGTCGCTGGTGCCCGTGGGGTCATCCGGGTAGATCCGGCGGTCCCCGCCCTCCGACTCGGACCCCTGCTCCGGTTGCTGGTCCGGCTCACGAATGCGGGCGTCGGCCTCGGGACGTGGCGGGACGTCCTGCGGGACGGCTCAGCTTCCCTGCTGGAGCGGCTCAGCGCAGGCTCGGCCGTGAACCTTGGCGGGCCGGAGCCTCGGGTGGGAGCCTGGATCGGTGTGCGGCAGATATGCGAGCTTCCGGCGTGACGACGAGATCGCCCGCGCTCTGATGGTGCAGCAGATCCTGGGTGAGGAGCGCGGCCCGTCGTGGAACGTGGCCCCGATGCAGGGCATCCGGGTCGTCCTCGAACGACCACCGCGCGAGGAACCCGACGGGGCGCCGGTCCGGCAGCTGCGCCGGGTCCGTTGGGGACTGGTGCCCTCGTGGGCGAAGGACCCGACGATCGGGTCCCGGATGATCAACGCTCGCTCGGAGACGCTCACCACCAAGCCGTCGTTCAAGGCCGCGGCGGCCCGCCGACGCTGCCTGGTCCCGATGGACGGGTACTACGAGTGGATGAAGAACCCCGACGGCACCAAGACCCCGTACTTCCTGCACGCGGGTGATGAAGGGCTGCTGGCCGCCGCGGGGCTGTACGAGCTGTGGCCGGACCCGGCCCTGGCGGAGGACGACCCGAAGAAGTGGTTGTGGACCGCCACCATCGCCACCACCACGGCGACGGACGCGCTGGGGCACATCCACGACCGCACCCCGGTGTTCATCCCACCCGACCGGTACGACCAGTGGCTGGACAACCACCTGCAGGACGCCACCGAGGTCGACGAGCTCCTGCGGTCCCTACCCGAACCGGTCCTGCAGGCGACGGAGGTCGGTCCTGAGGTCGGCGCCGTGCGCAACGACGGACCCGGCCTCATCAGCGCCGTCTGAGGGCGCCGCGGCGTCGTCGGCCCGGTGCAGCCCGACGCCGTTGCGAGGCGCAACCCGACTCCGCGCCGGGCGATCCGGGAGCGTCCTGGTCATGGCCCCGCGGTGCACCGGGATCGTCGATCACCACGGCGGTCGGTTCCGAAGGCGATGACCGCTGCCCTACGCGCGCGATCCCGCGGTCGCGCAGCGTCACGCTGTGACGGTGACGACCGTCCCGTAGTCGATCAGGGTCCAGACCTGCGCTGCCGCGGCGTAGGGCAGCTCGACGCACCCGAGGCTCTGCTCGGTGCCGTAGGAAGCGCGCTGGAACCCGTGGATCGCGTCACCACCGCGGAAGTAGCTGACATACGGCACGCCGGGATCGTTGTAGGTCGTTCCGTCGGGGTTCGTGCCGCTCATGGTCTGCGTGCGGTATCGCGCGTACACCGGCCAGCTCCCCGTCGGGGTGGGCGCAGCCGGGATACCGGTGTTGGCGCTCGAGGAGAAGACGAACTGCCCGTCGACCCAGATCTTGAGCGTCTCGGGGTGACTCATCGTCGTCCAGGCCCAGCTGTAGGGCTGAGGGTCCATCGTCTGGTCGACCGCATCGTGGAGCAGCGCGGCCCAGACGGCCGGCCCTGCGATGCCGTCGACCACGAGCGCGTGGGTCTTCTCGAACGCCATCACGGCGCCCTGGGTGAGCGAGGTCGCGACGCCCGGTTGCCAGAGCGCGGCGAGGGGTGCTGGGGTCGCGGCGAAGCGCATGGCGAACTGACCGGCCGGAGGCGTGAACGCCATCGCCCCTTGGGCGGCGGCGGTATGCACCTCGGGGGTCGTCGGGGTGAAGGCGACCGGGAGGTAGTGCAGCTCAGCCAGAAGCTGCTGGAGCCGCAGCAGAGCTCCGTCCGCGACCGTGTAGGTGGTCGCCACCGCAGCGGACAGCAGGCCGCCGTCGACGGCGCGGACGCCGTTCGCACCGCTGGGGACGGTCACCGTGAGTGAGGTGTCGGGCGCGAACGGCACAGACGGGTCGAACCGCAGCGTCGTCGGGTCGGGCTGGCTCCACGTGCCGGCGACCGCGGGTTGCACCTGGGGCATCGCGCTGCCACTCGCGACCGCCTCGTCGAAGGTGACCACGATCGGGGCCGTGCCGGTGAGACGGGTCGCTGCGTCGGGCGCGACGGAGACGACGCGCAGCGGCACGGCCGTCGCGGAAGGCGTCCCGAGGTTCCCGCTCGGTCCGGGCGTCGGGACCGACGCTGCGGGGTCGGAGGCCGCGGGGCTGGTCACCGCGGCGCCGACCACCCCTTGGGCGACCCACGAGAACCGGTTCGTCACCAACAACGTGCCGACGCCGAGGGCCGCGACGGTCAGCACCGCCACGCCACCCACGGCGAGCCGGACCCCCGACGGCCTGTGTGGTCTTCTCATCTCGGCTGCGTGCCCCTTCCGCTCGGTTCCATGGCACCACGGCTACCTCGTGGCTTCCTGGGGAAACGACGGGAGGACGGCGGTGCTGATCGCGAACGGCGCCCCCGGGCTCGAATGATACCGACTGCCGCCGACGCGATCCGCGTCACGCGCCGACGCGTCACATCGGCTCTTTGATCCCTCGGCGGAGCAGCCAGGTGTTCGCCGGCGCGCTGGTGAGGAACCCGACGAGCATCGCCACCTGCATCGCGGCCCAGAACTGTGGGGACGCCACCGGGAGCCGCCCGCCCACCCACGCGGGCGCGAGGATCACCTGCACGACGGCCATCGACCCGTACATCCCGAGCTGCCAGGAGGCGATCGAGAGAGTGTCGGCCTTGACGGCCTCGAGCAGTCCGCGGCCCGGTGTCAGGTGGCGCATCGGGACGATCGCGGCGTACTGCAGCGCGATGCCGATGAGGTAGGCGAGCACGAAGTCGACGGCCCACCGCGCGTACATCTCGTCTGCGACGAGGGTGCGGTAGCCAGCCGCGACCGCGACGCCCGGCACGAGGAGCACGAGGGTCTCACCGAGGACGTCGCCCGCCGTGCAGCCGGCACCGCAGTGGCTCGTCCCGGTCGCCACCGAGACCCAGTGCGGACGGTGCTCGCCGTCCGGTCGGGGTCCGCGGCCCCATCGCAGGTAGAACCACCACCAGAGCGCGCCGCCGAAGAGCATCGTCAGCGGCCACACGACGCGCATGACGGGCATGGCGGGCGGTCGGCGGGCGACGTCGAGGGTCGTCCACACGGCGAACAGACCGGCGATGCCGAGGCTCGCCCAGGCGACCACCGCGCTCCAGGTCGGCAGGTGGACCACCGCCTGCGCTGCTCCGCTCACCGTTCCGCCCCGGTCGTCGTCGCGCCGTTCGGGATGGACGCGTGCGCGGCGCGTCGTCGGGCACGAGTCGTCCAGATCGCGGTGTCAGTCACCCCCGGAGGCTGGGACCGGTTCGCGACGGCCGGGTCCGTGCCGGCGAGGGCGAACCTGGCCGGGTACGTGCCGAGCAGGCGTGTCGTTCCGAAGCGCACGGTGTCCATGGGTACTGCCACCTCTTCCGAACAGGGGCGCCTGGGCTGGCGAACCCGCTGTGGACGCTGGGTCGGGCCTCGAGAGGCTGCCGCTCGGGAGCCGGTGCTCCCAGGAGAGTCAGGCGTCGTCGTTCCGGCCGAACGGCCGCTCGCGCTCGCCGGGTCAGCCGCCGCATGCGTGAGCGCCATGGCCTCTGCGGGCCGTGCCGTCGCGGTCCAACGTCGCCGCCGTCTCGAGGAGGAGCGCATGCACGAATGCCTGCGGCAGGTTCCCGCGCAGCTGCCGCTGGGTGACGTCGAACTCCTCCGAGAGGAGTCCTGGCGGTCCGCTGACGCTGCGGTTCCGCTCGAACGCGCGGACCGCGTCCTCGCGACGACCTTGGTGCCACTCCGCGAGCGAGAGCACGAACCCGCACAGCAGGAACGCCCCCTCCTCCGTGCCGAGCTCGGCTCCGTCGATGTCGTACCGGTAGACGTATCCGTCGACGAGCAAGGTGTCGCGGACCTGCTGCAGGGTGGCGAGCGTGCGCGGGTCCTCGGCCGGCAGCGCGCCGCGGACCGGCGGTAGAAGCAGAGCGGCGTCGACGGAGCTGTTCCCGGGGCTGCGCTGCCAGTACCCACGTGCGTTCAGGCACCGTCGTGACGTCTCACCGAGGATCTCGTCGGCCAGCCGGGTCATCCGCTGCGGGTCGCCGAAGGCGCCGACGGTCGCCGCGCTGCGGAGCCCGGCGACGCACGCCAGGCGCGAATGGGTCCACCAGTCGTCGTCGAGCTCCCAGATCCCTGCGTCGGGCTCGCGCCAACGCTCCTCGATCGTGTCGAGCGCCACTCCTGCAGCGGCGACCACGTCGCGGTCGAGCAGGTCGTACCGGGCCGCAGCTGCGAACAGCTGGAGGGCCTCACCCGGCGCGTCGAGCTGGAACTGGCTGTTCACCCAGTTCCCCCGAACAGCCGCCGCTCCCGGGTATCCCGACAGGTCCAGCCGCGTCTCGTCGGGGACGCGGCCGCCGTCGATCGTGTACGCCGGTCTCAGGTGCGTTCCGTCCGCGAGCAGAGCGCCGCTGACGAAGCTCGTCGCAGACTGCAGGAGGGCGTGCGGACCGTCGGCAGCGACCGCGAGACCCGCATAGCACTGGTCGCGTATCCACACGTACCGGTAGTCGTAGTTCCGGCCGCGCTCCGCGCGTTCAGGCAAGGACATCGTGGCCGCTGCGACCATCCCCCCGCCGTGGCTCGTCAGTCCGCGCAGCACCGCGTACGACTGTCGCGCATCGGCGGGTGCGGTCGTGGCCTCGAGCGACGGGACGGCGTCGGCCCACGCCTCGGCGGTGCGGCGCCACGCGTCCTCCGAGTCGACCGGGGCCGGCAGCGGCGTGTCGGAGATCTCGAGCACGAGGTCTCTCCGCTCGTGCGGAGCCAGCTCGAGATCGACCACGAGGCCATCCGACTCGGCCCGCACCGCCGTCGGCGCGCCCGACCAGCGCAGCCAGAGGTCACCGCTGCGCGCCGTCCAGCGTCCGTCGGCATCGTGCCGCAGCGAGGTCATCGCCTGGGTGCCGAACCCGGCGCGGACATCCAGCGCGACCCGGACGCGTGCCGGGCCGTCCTGGGCCTCGATCCGTCGGAGGACCACGGCGCGGTGCGGGTCTGCGGGCATCGCCAAGGCGTCGCGACACTCGATCACGGTGCTGGTCGTCACCCACCGGTTCCGCCAGATCAGCGTGCCCTGCTCGTAGTAGCCTCCCCAGACGTGCCGCTCGGCCGGCGTGACCGCGTAGCACCCCGCTCCTCCCACGAGGACGGAGAACACCGCGTCGTCGTGCCAGCGGGGCGCACACATCCACGCGAGGTCCCCGTGCGGTCCGCAGAGCGCCCCGCGCTCTCCGTCGGCGATCAGCGCGTAGTCACGCAGGACCTGCGGCGCCCAGGTGTCGAGCGGGTCGTCGATCACGACGTCCTCTGCGTTCGCGTGGCGATCACGACGGCGGCGACGGCCGCGACGGCCGCGAGGGCGCCGCTCACCGACGCGGCGTGACGGTGAGCGGCCCACCGCACGGCGACCGGCACCATGCTCGCCGCATGCGCGACGTCGACCACGGCGGATGCCCGGAGCACGTCGGCCCGAGGGACGCACGTCACGACGAGGCCTTGGCCGACCAGCCTGATCCCCAGGACCCGCGCGACGACGCGGGTCGCGGAGTCGTCCGCGGCGCCGATCGATCCGAGGACGTGGCGCGGGGCGCCGAGCACGGCGACCCCGAGCCCGATCTGCGTGACCCCCAGGAGCCGGCCGGCGCTCTCGGCGCCGCTCACCGGCGACCGCGTCCGGCCAGGTAGGCGCCGACTCCCACGGCCGCAGCTCCGAGCGCCGCGAGCGTCCCGTGGTGGTGGGACGCCCACTGCTGGGGATCGCTCGCGTGCGACTGCGGCGTGAACACCCCACGCATCCCGTAGTCGTGGCCGTCGTGGCCGTCCGCCGGCTTCCACAGGTTGCCGGGCACGTCGGGATCTGCCCGCTCGGGAGTCTGCTGCGAGGCGAACCCGGTGCGTGCCAGGTAGCGATCCAGCAGCCCCGGCGCCAGCGCGTTCGCGGCCAGGGTCGCGGCGGTGCTCGTGCCGACCCAGTACTCGCGTCGGCGCGGGTGCTCGGCGGCGAACACCACCGCCCGTCCGGCGAGCTCAGGGTCGTAGATCGGCGGTACCGGCTGGGCGTGCCGCGGCAGCTTGTTCAGCAGCCACGAGAACTGCGGCGTGTTCACGGCGGGCATCTGCACCATCGTGACGTGCACGCCGCTGGCTTCGTGCAGGAGCTCGCAGCGCAGGGCCTCGTGGAAGCCCTGGATGGCGTGCTTCGCCCCGCAGTACGCCGTCTGCAGCGGGATCCCGCGGTATGCGAGCGCGGAGCCGACCTGGACGATCGTGCCGCGGTTGCGAGGCTTCATGCGTCGCAGGGCGGCCATCGTGCCGAACACGTAACCGAGGTAGCTCACCTCGGTGGCCCGCTGGTACTCCTCGGGCGTGATGTCGTCGAACCGCGCGAAGACGGACGAGAAGGCCACGTTGACCCAGACGTCGATGGGCCCGAGCGCGGACTCGACGGTTCCCGCCGCGACCGAGACAGCCTGAGCGTCGGCCATGTCGACCGGCACGACGAGGGCCTCTCCACCGGCACGCTCGACCTCTGCCGCGACACCGGCGAGACCCACCTCACCGCGTGCGAGCAGCGCCACCCGCGCCCCCCTCCGCGCGAACTCGACGGCGGACGCGCGTCCGATCCCTCCGCTCGCACCGGTCACGACGACGACGTCACCGCGTTCCACCTGGGACTGTTCCATGGGTCCGCTCTCTCTCGCCTCCACCGTGCACCGTTCTCGCGCCGGAGCCATCGACGATACGAAACGCTCGTGCCGTCCGCACCCGGAGCAAGCCGGTGCGGTTGCGGCATCCGGCGGATGTGTGACGCTCGACGTGGCGAGCTGCTCCAGCCTCGGGGACCCTGCATCGCCTTCGCCTCCAAGGACCGCTGTGGATCTTCCTGGTGCCCGTGGCGCTCTCAGCGCCGCCGTGATCAGCACGCTCACCTCGGCGGGTGGCACGCCCGCGGCCGCTGTCGAGGTCGCAGGGCATGCCATCCGCCGTAGCCCCGACGTGTTGCTGGACGACGACGTCCAGCTCGCGTTGTTCGTCCTCGATGAGCTGTTCTACCGCGGGTTCAGCGACGTGGCGGACGAGTGGGAGTGGGATCCCGGTCTGCTTGCCGTCCGGGCGGTTCTGGAGGAGGCGTTCGAGTCGGCGCTGAGGGAGCGGGTCGTGGTGCCCGGCGGCATCCGGGCGGAACGTGGTGCGATCGCGGACGCCCTGTTCGCGATGACGGCGCCGGGCCCGGGCCCGAGCGTGGCACGGCACGTGGCGAAGCGCGCGACGCTCGAGCAGCTGCGGGAGTTCCTCATCCACCGGTCGGTGTACCAGCTCAAGGAGGCGGATCCGCACACGTGGGCGATCCCGCGGCTCGAGGGTCGCGCGAAGGCGGCTCTGGTGGAGATCCAGGCGGACGAGTACGGCGGCGGAGCCCCGGACCGGATGCACGCGGAGCTGTTCGCACGGACGATGCGTGGGGCGGGGCTCGACTCGCGGTACGGGGCGTACGTCGAGCAGGTGCCGGCGGTGACACTGGCTGCCGTAAACGTCATGTCGCTGTTCGGGCTGCACCGGCGGTGGCGGGGCGCGGTCGCCGGGCACCTTGCTGCCTTCGAGATGACGTCGTCGATGCCCAACCGGCTCTACGGAGACGGGTTTCGTCGTCACGGCTTCGGCGCGGACACGACCTGGTACTTCGACGAGCACGTCGAGGCCGACGCGGTGCACGAGCAGATCGCCGGGCGCGAGCTTGCGGGAGGCCTTGCCGAGCAGGAGCCGGAGCTCGCGCCCGACATCCTGTTCGGGGCCGCGTCGGGACTCCTCCTGGACGACCTCGTCGCCTGTCACGTGCTGCCGGCCTGGAAGTCGGGCCGGACCTCGCTGAGGGTCCCGTGACGGGCCGCTCGGACGACGACGTGACCTCGCGACGGGACCGGACGCGACCAACGATCGTGACGTGCCCGGACGGGCCGATCTTGGTGCGCGGAGATGTGCAGATCGTCGACGACATGGGCAGCATCGTGCCGCGGCGACGCACGACCGTGGCTCTGTGCCGGTGCGGAGCATCGACGATCAAGCCGTATTGCGACGGCACGCACAAGGCGATCGGCTTCTCGGCACCGTAGCGAGACGGTGCGCGGTAGGCGGACCGACGCCGTCGACAGCGACGGGTCAGCAGTCCAGGGACGGTGAGGCGGGCGCGGGCTGCCCCGCCGTCGGTCGGCTGCGTGAGGCCCGGCGTCCTGCCGTGAGGACGGGCACGCCGTCCTCACGGCAGGGCGCTGTCTCAGGCTGCGGAGCTCTGGTGGGTCACTCTCTTCGCCGCGGCGGCCAGCTTCTCTGAGGCTTCCTTCTCCTGGGCGAGGTTGGCTTCGAGCAGGACCGTGATCTCCGAGAGGTCTTGCGCGTCGGCCATGTCGATGAGGGTGGTGTAGGTGGCGATCTCGTAGTGCTCGGTCTCCAGGCCGCCGGACAGGGCGATGGCGTCGATCAAGGAGTCGTCGGTCTTGCGCATCAGGGAGGTTGCCTCTTCTGCCAGGCCCTTGGTGGTCGGCGACGGGGAGTCGCCGATGGGCTTGCCGAGGATCTCGAAGCATCGTTCGACGTTGGCGATCTGCTGGCGGGTCTCCTTCGCGTGCTCGGAGAACAGCCGCTTCAGCTCGGGGCGGGTGACGGCGGCTTCGAGCACGCCGAGCATGTCGAGCGAGTCGTGCTCTGCTGACAGCAGTGACCCGAGGCGGAAGGTGAACAGGTCGTCGGTGGTGCGCAGGCGCTCGAACATGATGGTTCTCGTTGGTGAGTGGCGGTGGCGGGGGTCAGGCGGCGGGTCGCAGGAGCACCTTGGTCCAGCCGTCGTCGCACGGGGTCGTGCCTCGTCGCCGGTCCCCTCAGAGTCTCGGGTCGCTGATCGATGCGCGCGGGGTCACGGTCTGGTGCCGACCGCGATCCCTCGCCGGCCTCGTCCCCGGTGTGCCGGTCGAGCGGGCGTCACCGCTCGGACCGGTCCGGCCGTCTCGTCGATCCACCCCGCAGGACTGTGGACGCGCGGGGTGCCACCGGCTCGACGCCGGCCGGGATGTGCGAGGGAACGATGGCGGTGTCGACAACTGCGGCGATCACGCGCGGCTCGGGCATCTGGTCACCGATGAGCGCGTGGATCGTCCCGCCCGACGTGGTCAGCCTGCGCTGGGTGGCGGCCAGCCCGGTGAGTGCCTCCGGTCCGACGTGCACGCACCCGGTGAGATCGATCACGAGCGGTCGCTGGGGTCGGACCTGCTCGGACGCCGCGCGAAGGGTCGCAGCGAACGCGGGGGCGGCCGAGGCGTCGAGGTCCCCGACGACGACGACCATCACGGCATCCGCCTCGACGTGCACGGCGAGCTCGACGTCGCCCGGCGCCTCAGGCGCGTGCGGTCGCGCTGCGCCGCCCGGCGCCGGGGCGACGACCTCCGCCGACCGGCCCGCCCGGTCGTGGCCGCTCGCGCCGAGGACCAGGAACGCGTCATCGAGCGCGCGTCTCACGGCCGGAGGCAGGGCGTGCGCCCGTCCGAGGGACTCGACGATGGTCTCGGCGATCGTGCGGAGCTTGACGTTGGTCTGCTGCGAGTACGACTTGAGCAAGGCGAACGCCGTCGCGTCGTCCGTCCCGTACACGAGTCGCACGACGCCCTTGGCCTGGTCGATGATGCTGCGGGACTCGAGCGCGGTCGCGAGCATCGCATTCACGACGAGGGCGCTGGAGGTCGTGTAGCGATCGGTGAGGTCCAGCAGCGTCCCGCGCGCGAGCTCCTCGCCGGGCAGGAACTCGAGCGAGAGTGCCACCCAGTGCTCTCGACCGACGGCGTCGATGAGCCGGTACTGCGCGGCCTCGCACGTCGCCTCCGACCTGTGACCCACCATGTTCAGCAGGGTCGAGAGACCGGCGCGGTCTCCGGGGTGGCAGTGGGACAGCATGACGGCGGCCGTGGGTACGACGTCTCCCGGTTCGAAGCCATGGATGGCGTACACGGTGTCGGACCACGACCACGCGCCATGCCGCGCGGTGAGCGTGCCCATCGGAACCGCCGAGCGCTCGGCCCTGGGGCGCGCAGGCATGCTGTTCGTCGGTTGCGTCATCAGATCCTCCGGCAGAGTCTGTGACGGTCGCGGCCGCCCCCGGCCCGCTCCTTGAACCGTGGGGACAGCTCGTCGCCGTCGAAGGCGGCACCCTCAGCTCGTCTTCCCGGCCCGTCCCGTGAAGCGCAGCGGCGGCGGCCCTGGACCCTCATGATGCCTGCGATCGCAGCCGGTGTCGACGCGAGCCGCGGGTGAACGGCTCGTGCGCCCGGCGCGCGGGCCCGGCGTCGTCGGGGCGCCTGTTCGACTCGCCGGCGGCGCGGTCCCGACCTAGCCTCGGCCGTACCCCGCACCGGGGCGATCATGACGAAGGGAGCCCTCATGGGAGTCGCAGACAAGGCGAAGAACTCCGCCCAGGAAGCAGTCGGCCAGGCGAAGGAGAGCGCCGGGAAGATGACCGGCGATCGAGAGCTCGAGGCCAAGGGCCGTTCCGACAAGGTCGCTGCCGACCTCAAGCAGGCCGGCGAGAAGGTCAAGGACGCTCTCGACTGAGTGTCTGCACCGAGTGTCTGCGTTGCACGAGGCCGAGCGTCGCTCCTCGGAGCGGTCGAGGACGGCTCTCGGTGCCATGCGGCCCGCGCGAGGCGCGCGGGTTTCCACCTCGAGCAAGGAGAAGCTGATGGGTCTCGGATCCACCAACAGCGCCGAACGGGGCGACGCGCACCGCGACCACCCCGAGCCCATCACGTCGGACGAGTCGGAACCGACGCCAGGGTCCGACGGGGACGGAGCCGAGGCGGGCTACACACCGCCCGCCGAGCTGCCGGCCGAGGGGGCGAGTCCGGAAGCGTCGACCCCGCCCGGAGCGTCCGCGCACGACTGACGGTCCCGCGATCTGCGCGCCTCGGCCGTCGCCGTCGGCGAGACGTGCCGTAGGTGGAGTCCCGCTCTCAGGATGCGCGTAGGAGGGACCTTTGTCACGCTGAGGGGGAGTCACCTGGGTTCGGAGAACACGGCCCGTTCGCGCTCAGCGGTGAGCTGAGCGAATCGAAGGAGTGCACCATGCCGTCATGGCTCCTGCTCATCCTGGTCGGCGTCGTCCTGCTCGTCCTGGGCGTCGCGACCAGCATCGGACACTTCCTGATCTGGATCGGCGTGGTCGTCCTGATCGTCAGCCTGGTCATGGGCCTCGTCGGTCGCAGCAGCCGGGTCAGGTAGCGGCCTCGCGGCCCCTCGCGCCTCGCCGCGGCGTGGTGGCGTCCGCCCGGTCCCGCACCCTCCTGGGTCGACGGGTCGGGGCGACACCGCTGCGCCGCGGCGAGATGCGCCGCACCGAACATAGGAGCATGGATGGATGTCGACTTCACCGGCGGGGCGGAGCTCGCGCGCGTCTTCGAGAGAGGAACCGGGAGCTTCTTGCCCGAGCACGCGGTGGACGCGGGGCTCGACCTGATGATCGCGTTGTCGGTGCTCGCCGTACCCGGCTGTGCCGAGGCGGGGTTCTTGCTGTTCGACGACGACGGTCGCCGGGTGTGCCGCGCCGGGTCGGGCGCGCGAGCGGCGACGATCGGCGCGGCCCAGGAGGAGCTGGACGAGGGGCCGTCGATCGACGCCGGCGCACGTCGAGAGGTGGTGCGATCCGACGACGTGCAGTCCGACCCGCGGTGGAGCCGGTTGTCCGGCGCGGCGGCCGAGCTGGGTCTTCACGCCTCGATCAGTGCGCCGGTGGTCGCGGGCGAGGACGTGCTCGGCACCCTCGACCTCTACGGTGAACGGGCCGAGGGCTTCGACGAGCGGACCGCGCAGATCGTGCACGTCGTGGCCGCGCAGGCCGCTCTGCTCGTCGCGACGGCCGGCGCCTATCGGCGGGCCGGCCGGTTCGGTCCCGATGTGAGGGCGTCCCTGCGCAGCCGTGACGTGCTCAACCAGGCCAAGGGCATCGTGATGGCCCGTGAACGCACGAGCGAGCAGGGGGCGTTCGCCTATCTCGTCGGCCTGACGGAACGCGACGGGCGAACCTTGGAGCACGTCGCTCGCCGACTCGTGGCCGCGACCGCACGCGGCTCCCGCTGAGCACGTCGACATGCCCAGACGACAGGACCTGCGCCGACGCCTGCTCACGTCCGCCGTGCGGCGCTGCCAGTTCACCCTCGACGAGCTGTGGAGCCGGTACTTCGCGCTGGGCGGCCTCGGAGATCCCGACGATCTGGATGCGTTCCTGGAGGGCACGGGTCCCCTCGACGAGCTGGAGCAGGACGTCCTCACCCGGGCGGTCAACGAACGCCTCGACCAGCTCTTCTCGCGCACCCGGGTGCCGTACTCGCGGGAGATCCGGCCCGCGCTGCCGGAGGCCGGCCCGCTCGCCGGGCTCGTCGCCCTCCTGCGAGGTACCCATCTCGCACCGACGGACCGCCTGCCGGCGGTCCTCACCACCGCCGCGGAGGCTCTCGACGTGCAGGCCGTTCTCCTGCTGATCGACCACGCCGAGGCGAGGCTGGTCCCGTGGCTGCCGCCCGGTGTCACGCCGATCGCGACGTTCGGCCTCGAGGGCACCGTCTGCGGCCGCGCGTTCCGGACCATGATGCCGGTCGCCCAGATCGTCGCAGGCAGACCGCATCTCTGGGTCCCGGTGCTGGACGGTGCCGAGCGGCTGGGCGTTCTGGACCTGACGCTCGCCCACGAGGGTGACCTGGACGATCCGGCGCTCCACGAGCAGATGTGGTGGCTCGCGCACTACCTCGGGCACCTCATCACGGTGATCGGGCAGTTCGGCGACGGGGTCGAGATCGCGCGCCGTCGCCAGCAACCGTCGGTCTCCGCCGAACTCGTCCGACAGCTCGTCCCTCCGCAGACCGCGGGTACCGAACGGGTCGTCGTCACCGCCAGGACCGAGCCCAGCGTCGACGTCGGCGGCGACGTGTTCGACTATGCGCTCTCTGACGACCTGGCCCAGTTCGCGGTGATCGATGCCGACGGGGGAGACGTCGCGTCCGGGCTCGTCGCCGCGGCGGTCCTCGCGGCCTATCGGCACGCGCGTCGCGAGCTGCGCCCGTTGTTCGACCAGGCGCAGGCCATGCACGACGCCCTGGGTGACCTGCTCTCGGTCCCCGCGTTCGCGAACGGCCTGGTCGCCGAGCTCGATCTGGTCTCGGGGCTCTTCCGGTACATCAACGCCGGGCAGCCCACCCCGTTGCTGCTGCGGCGCGGTCGGCTGGTGCGGCCGGTCACCGGCGGGCACCGGGCCCGCCTCGGCGTCGAGTCGTCAGCGATCGTCGTCGGCGAGGAGCAGCTGGAACCGGGTGATCGGCTGCTCCTGCTCACCGATGGCGTCGTCTCGGCGCTCGACGACGTCGGGACCCCGTTGGGACTCGCCGGGCTGACCGATCTCCTCGTGCGGGAGTCCGATGCCGAGACTCCTCTCCCCGAGGTGCTGCGCCGGCTCTCGCAGGAGATCCTTCGTCGCCAGTCGGGCTTGGCCCATGACGACTTCACGTTGATGCTGATCAGCTGGAGCCAGGATCTGCCGCGCACCTTGAGCCCCTTCGCGTGCGCCTGAACGAGGCCACGCCAGTGCCGACCACAGCCGCATGCTCCTCTCGTGCGGATCGGCCGACGGCGGTCGTGTCGCGAGTGCCGCTGTGGCGACGCCGGGCTCCACGGTGTCAAGGGCTCCACGGTGTCAAGGGCTCCGCAGGCGAAGCGAGGCGGCTCGCTCGTGCAGCATTCTCATGAGGAAGATGTGATGCTGTCTTTGCCTGGGAGTGGCATCATGGGGTGCACGTACAAGCCGCGGCGAGTGTCGGGTCACCGGTGTCCCGTCGTTCGTCAGGTGCCCACGTCGACGGGGCCTCCGGTGCGCAGCAGGAGGGCCCGTCGACGCGACCGGGCATCGTCGCGGTGAGCCGGGCCCCGAACCGTGCTGGAGCCCGAACCAGGCCTGAACCGGGCGGAGTCCGCACCGCGCGGGGACCACAACCCGATCAGAGCCCGAACGCGGCGCCGAGCGACGGCGCCGCGTTCGCGTCTCGAGGTGCCGGCGCGCCGGCCAGGTCGCTCATCCATCGCGTCCACGAGAGGTGGGTCAGCGGTGCGCTGACCACGACCGCGTGGAGGCTCGGAGCGATCACGACCGTCATCACGGTGTTGTCACCGCCCGTCTCGGCCTCGTCGAAGGTGATCACCACCGCTGACCGGCCGGCCTTCCAGTCGGCACCCTGCTGGATCCGCGTGACCCAGTCGGCGACCCAGGCGTCGGCCGAGGGGAGACCGCAGTCGTGTGCGTCATGGCAGAGATCCGGGATGACGAGCCCGATGGACGGGAGCGTCCCGGCGGCGATGTCGGAGGCCAGCGGACCTGAGGTCGTGGTCCCGAGCGGCACGTCGTCGGCGGCGCACGCGCGGCGCGAGCCGACGTCCGTGAAGTAGACCCAGGGGTTGTGCTTCACCGCATAGCGCCCGGCGCTCTGGAGCGAGCAGCTCCCCGGCATGCCCTCGGCGTAGGTGCGGGCCGTTCGGCCGTGGGCGATCGCCAGGTCGAACACCGACTGGCCGGTGAGCTGGTGCGCTCCCGGACCGCCGTCGTCCTGCACGCCGAAGGTCGAGCCGCCGGCGAGCGCCAGGTAGTTCGGGAGCGACGGGTGGGTCACCGCGTGGTAGTCGGTCGTGTGCCCGTACGCGTGCGCCAGCGCCATCAGGTGGGGCATCGAACGGGTCACGGTGGCGACGCCGTGGTTCTCCAGGACGATCGTCAGCACCTTGGTCACGGGCACCGCCGTACTGGTCGGGCGGTGCGCCGGGACCTGGCCCGGAGACGGTGGCGTCGGACCTGCCGACGACGCCAGGGGAGACAGTCGTGCGCTCGACGGAGCCGTCGGAGGCTGCGGAGCGGACCGCGGCGCCGGTCCGCACGCCGTGAGCACACACAGCACCGCGACCGCCGAACCCGTCCAGCGTGATCCTCCGCGCAGGGCGCCTCGCCGGCGCGGGGCCTGGCGATCTCGGCAGGTTGCCGCGCTCGTGCCCGCCCCTGGTTGCGCGTCGTCGGCTCCCACCAGGTGCACCGCCCTCGCGTCTCCTCGGATGCGTGCGTACAGGTCACCCTACGCGGCCGGGAAGGTTGCCGCCGATGGTGCCGGCGCGTAGTTCGAAATCGTGGGAGAGGCGGAGACGTCTCGGCACGCGCATTATGTGGGACGCCTTCACATCTCAATCACAAAGGCTTCCTATGAATTCACGATGAGAATTCTTTGGGAATGCCATAATTCGACAGCGATGCTTTCCGGTGGCACGATGCTGAGGGCGTACCGTTGTATTTCCGTCAAAGGAGGCACAATCATGGGAACTGTCCGCAGGTCCGTCGCGCTCACCGGCGCCGCGGTCTCGCTGGGGCTCGTGCTCACCGCATGCAGCTCCTCCCCGGCGCCGGCGTCCTCCCCGTCAGCGGAGTCCACCACGTCCTCGGCCGCACCCCAGGTGTCGGCGGCGGCCTTCACGTCCGACTTCTCCGTCATGAAGCAGCTGACCGGTCTGGCCTCGCAGGGCAAGGGCATGGTGGGAGTCCTGCTGCCGGACACGACGACCTCGACGCGGTACGTGCAGTACGACGCGCCGTACCTGAAGAAGGCGTTCGAGACGGCAGGCCTCTCGTCGACGCAGTTCAAGATCGACAACGCCGACGGCAGCGCGTCGACGATGCAGACGCAGGCGGAGGCTGACATCAACGCCGGAGCGTCGGTGCTGCTGGTGGACCCGCTGGACGCGGGAAGTGGCGCGGCGATCGAGGCGAAGGCCGAGGCCGCCGGAGTCAAGGTCATCGACTACGACCGGCTGGTGACCGGTGGGCCCGCCGACCGGTACTACGTCAGCTTCGACAACGTCGCGGTGGGCAAGCTCATCGGTCAGGGCGAGGTCCAGTGCCTGACGGACTGGAAGGTGACCAAGCCGAACATCTTGATCATGGACGGGGACCCGACCGACAACAACGCCAAGCTGTTCGCCCAGGGGTACAACGGTGTGCTGCAGCCGTACTTCGACAACAAGACCTACGTGAAGGTCGGCGAGCCGGCCGGCACATGGACACCGTCCGTGGCGGCGACGACGTTCGAGCAGCAGTACACCGCGCACCCGAACATCAATGCGGTCGTGACGCCGAACGATGACAACGCTAATGCGGTGATCGCCGTCCTGAAGAAGGACAACATCCCCGCCAAGACATTCCCGACAACCGGTCAGGACGCGTCGTTGCCCGGCCTGCAGAACATCTTGACCGGATACCAGTGCGGCACCGTGTACAAGCCGATCTATCTGGAGGCCCAGGCCGCGGCGTCGCTTGCGTTGTACCTGCGTGCCGGGCAGACCCCGCCGAGCACCCTCGTCAACTCCACGACGACCGACTCGGTGATCGGCAAGGCCATCAAGTCGGTGTACACCACGCCGATCTGGGTCACCTCGGCGAACATGGGCGCCACGGTGGTCAAGGACGGTGCGGTCACCGCGTCCCAGCTGTGCGCCGGGAACGTCGCCAGCGCCTGCACGGCGGCAGGCATCAGCTAGTACGCGGCCGCGCACGTGGTGGGATCGGGTTCGCCTCACCCCACCACGTGCGCGGATCCCTGACACCCAAGGACTCCCACCTCCGGGAAGGCATGGCTCCAGCATGCAGACAATGACGGACCACGACGACGTGGCGCCGCGAGCGGCCGCCGGCGACGTACCGCTCCTCCGGCTCAGGGGCGTCAGCAAGCACTTCGGCCCGGTGGAGGCGCTCACCGGGGTCGATCTGGACATCCCGGCCGGGATGGTGACCGCCCTGGTGGGCGACAACGGCGCCGGCAAGTCGTCGTTCATCAAGTGCATCTCCGGCATCTACGTCCCGGACAGCGGCGAGATGTGGTGGGAGGGTTCCCCGGTCCACGTCCGCACGCCGTCGGAGGCCGCCACGCTCGGGATCCAGACGGTGTACCAGGACCTCGCGCTGTGCGACAACCTCGACATCGTCCAGAACATGTTCCTCGGGCGTGAACGCCTGCGACGCACCGGTCTGGACGAGGTGTCGATGGAGAACGCCGCGCGCGAGACGCTCACGAGCCTCGCGGTCACGACCGTACGGTCCGTGCGTCAGCAGGTCGCGTCGCTGTCGGGGGGCCAGCGTCAGTCGGTGGCGATCGCGAAGGCTGTGCTCTGGAACTCGAAGCTCGTGATCATGGACGAGCCCACCGCAGCGCTCGGGGTCGCGCAGACGACCATGGTGCTCGACCTCGTCCGGCGCCTCGCGGACCGCGGGCATGCCGTGATGATCGTGTCGCACAACCTGAACGACGTGTTCCAGGTCGCCGACCGGATCGCGGTGCTCCGGCACGGGCGGATGGTCGACGTGCGCCCGGTCGCGCAGAGCGACCGCCAGATCGTGGTGGACCTCATGACGTCGGGCTCGTCGACGAGGACAGCAGGACCGCGCGAGAGCGAGGCAGGACGATGACGAAGAGCCAGGTGGCCGCCTCGGCGCGGAGCGGTCCCGTCGCGGATGCGGATGCGAGCGAGGGTGAGACCTCGGTCGGGACGGTCGGCGGGTACCTTCGCGCGTCGGTGGTGCGGATCCGGGGTGGTGAGACGGGTGTGCTGCCCGTGGTGGGTGGCCTGATCCTCGTCTCGGTGCTGTTCCAGTCGTTGAACGGCCACTTCTTGACGGCGGGGAACCTGGTGAACCTGCTCGTGCAGGCGGCGGTGTTCAGCCTGCTCGCGATGGGCGAGGTGTTCGCTCTCCTGCTCGGAGAGATCGACCTGTCGATCGGGTTCGTCGCCGGGCTCAGCGCGGTCGTGATGGCGGAGCTCGCTCGCCCGACGGTCGGGTGGCCGTGGTGGGCGGCGATCGGTGCGGCGCTGGCCGCCAGTGCGGTGATCGGTCTCGTGCAGGGCACGATGATCACGCGGATCGGGCTTCCGTCGTTCGTCGTCACCCTGGCAGGGCTGCTGTTCTGGCAGGGCGTGATGCTGTGGATCCTCGGGAGCGGCGGCTCGATCCTGATCCAGGACAACACGATCAACGACCTCGCGTCCGGGACGCTGACGAAGGCGGCGGGGTGGGGGGTGATGCTCGTCGTCGTCGTCGTCTTCGCGGGGCTCACCTGGCGCCGGGACGCACATCGGCGCGCGTCGGGACTGGTGGCGCCACCGCCGGCGCTCACGATCGCGAAGATCGTCGGCGCCTTGCTCGGAGGCGTGGCGCTGGTGCTGCTGACGAACGCCGACCGCGGCATCCTCGTCCCGGTGTACGGGCTGCCCTGGGTGCTGGTGCTGGTCTTCGCGGTCCTGGCGGTGTGGACCTACGTGCTCGGGCGGCGCCGCTTCGGCTTGTACGTGTACGCGATCGGCGGCAACGCCGAGGCGGCCCGGCGCGCCGGGATCCACCTGCCCCGGGTGCGCACGCTGGCGTTCATGTGCACCTCGCTGACTGCCGGCATCGGCGGGGTCGTCTACGCCTCGCGCCTGCGCTCGATCTCCACCGCCCTGGATGGCGGCACCCTCGTGCTGTACTCCGTCGCGGCAGCCGTGATCGGCGGCACCAGTCTGTTCGGCGGACGAGGCAAGGCTCTGCACGGGGTCCTGGGCGGGATCGTGATCGCCGCGATCGACAACGGCATGGGACTGCTCGGCTTCTCCGCGGCCGCGAAGTACGTCGTGACGGCCCTGGTCCTGCTCGTCGCCGTCACCATCGACGCCGTCGCCCGCCGCAACCGCCCCGCCGGGACGTGACCGCGCGACGGGCGAGGGTCGCCGCGCTCTCTCAGCCGGCGCGCCCGACCATCGCGGCACTGCGCTCCCAGAGCTCTCGCGCGAGGTCGGCGTCGGCCGCCTGGGGGTTCGCCTTCGCGATCCGGCGCTTCTCGTAGTACCCGCCCGAGACCCACTGCGCGCCGGGTTCCGTCGTCGCGAGCCACACGAGGGTGTCGGCGCCCTTCTCGGGCGAGATCAGCGCGCGCTTGAGGACCGACGTGTAGACGATCCGCATCGGGCTGGTCGAGTCGGCCGCGAAGTTGGTGGCGACGCCACCCGGGTGGAATGCCGCCGCGCTGATCCCCGCGGAGGAGTACCGCCGGTGCAGCTCGCGGGTGAAGAGGATGTTCGCGAGCTTGGCGTCCCCGTAGGCCTTGTTCGGCCTGTATTGCGCGCGTGCCTCGAGGTCGCCGATCTCGAGGTGACCGAAGATGCGGTTCGCGACG
>JAJYCD010000086.1 GCA_021778635.1 Actinomycetes bacterium | reverse complement strand
GCGCAGCTCACCGCGGTCGCGCTCGACGAGGTCGTCTCGCGCGCGGTGCTCGACACCCCGGCCAGCGCCATCGTCATGGAGATCCCGGACACGCTGCCGCTCGTCGAGGCCGACCCGGGGCTGCTGGAGCGCGCGGTCGCGAACCTCGTCGACAACGCCCGCCGACACAGCCCCGCCGGATCGCCCGTCGTCCTCGGCGCCACCGTGACCGGGGGCCGTGTGCACCTGCACGTCGAGGACCACGGCAGCGGGGTCGCGCCGGAGAGCTGGGGATCGATGTTCGTCCCGTTCCAGCGCCTCGACGACCGCACCGACGGCGCCGGTGCCGGGCTCGGCCTGGCGATCGTCAAGGGGTTCTGCGATGCGATGGGGGTGACGGTGACCCCGCGCACGACGATCGGCGGCGGTCTCACGATGACCCTCGAGATCCCGTTGGCCCTCGAGGCGCCGGTGCACCCATGAGCAAGATCCTCGTGGTGGACGACGACCCCGGCCTGCTGCGGGCGCTGTCGATCAACCTGCGCGCGCGGCACTTCGAGGTGCAGACGGCCTCCGACGGCGCGAGCGCGCTCCGGCTCGCCGGGAGCTTCGTGCCCGACCTCGTCGTGCTCGACCTCGGGCTGCCGGACCTCGACGGGGTCGACGTCGTCGCCGGGCTCCGTGGCTGGACGAGCGTGCCGATCATCGTGCTCTCCGCGCGGGACAGCCAGGCGACCAAGGTCGACGCGCTCGACGCGGGCGCGGACGACTACATGACCAAGCCGTTCGGCATGGACGAGCTGCTCGCCCGGATCCGCGCCGGCCTGCGCCGCGCGATCCCGGACCCGCCGGCACCCGTCGTGCGCACCGCGAGCTTCACGGTCGACCTCGCGGCCAAGCGCGTCGAGCGGGACGGGGTGACCATCCGGCTCACGCCCACCGAGTGGCACCTGCTGGAGATCCTGGTGCGCAACGTCGGCAAGCTCGTGGGCCAGCAGCAGCTCCTCCGGGAGGTCTGGGGGCCGCACTACGAGCACGAGACCAACTACCTGCGCGTCTACCTCGCCCAGCTCCGACGCAAGCTCGAGCCGGAGCCGGCCCACCCGCGCCACCTGATCACCGAGCCGGGGATGGGGTACCGGTTCGAGCCGTGAGCCGGCCCGCATGCCACACTGCCCGGATGACCGACACGACGTGGGAGCAGCGGGTCGCGGACCTGTGGGCGGCGGCCGACCGGTACCCCGAGGCCGAGCTCCGGGAGCTCATGGAGGGACTCGTGGCCGAGCTCCCTGAGGACAGCCCGGTGGCGGCGTACGAGCGCGGCTCGGTGTGGGACTCCACCGGTCACTCCGACTATGCGGTGCCGTTGTACCGGGACGCCCTCGCGAGCGGGCTGTCCGGTCGGCGTCGCCGCGAGGCCGTGATCCAGCTCGCGAGCTCGCTGCGGAACCTGGGCCAGGCGGACGAGAGCGTCGCGCTGCTCACCGCCGAGGCCGCCGCCGGGTCGGACGGGCTCGACGACGCGGTGGACGCGTTCCTCGCGCTCGCCCTCGTCGACGCCGGGCGTGAACGCGAGGCCGTCGCCGTCGCGCTCACGGCGCTGTCACGCCACCTGACGCGGTTCCAGCGGTCGCTCGTCGCCTACACGCGAGAGCTCATCGAGGAGGCAGCCGACTGACCCAGCGCCGCTGACCCGGCGCCGCTCACCGGGTCTCGCTCACCGGCGTCTGCTCGCCGGCCAGGCTCACCCGGACCATCGGCAGCTCGGTGACCGGGGCGCCGACCGCCACCTCGATCGTCTCGCGCAGCTTCGCCCAGGCCTTCGGGTGCACCTCGATGTAGCGGCGGAGCGTGGCGGCCGACTCATCAGGGGTCATCGGCACCGCAGTCGCGGCGAGCTCACGGTGGAACCCGGTCGACACGCGCACCCGGGGCTCGGCGAGGATGTTGCGGTACCACTGGGCCCGCGCACCGAAGCCGGAGACGATCACGTACACGTCGGGCGACGGGTGGTCGACGACCTCGAGCACGACGTACCGGCGCTGCCCGGACGTTCGCCCGCGGTGCTCGAGCATGATCAGCCGCGAGCCGAAGAGGAAGCCGAGACCGACCCGGTAGAGCCCGATCGGTGCGCGGACGAGCCACCGCGTCGTCAGGCCCCGTGCGCCGATCCGTGCGGTGATCCCTGCCATCGTCGGCCTCCCGTCGGTCATCGACCCTCCGGACCAGACAACCACACCCCGCCGGTGCTGGCAGACGCGGTTGGTGCGGCCGACGTTGCCGACGGCGCCCTCGCGGCGACACGGCCGTCCGGTCACCCCGGTGGTGCGGTGACCCTCAGGACCGACGACTGATCAGGTAGTCCCCCATGACGCCTCCGCCCGTCTCGTCGGAGACGTCGAGGTGGACCGTGTACTGCTCGTTCGCGAAGTCCCCGATCCACCGCATCTCACCAGGTCTGGTCTCCGAGACGACGTCGTAGCCTGCGGTGAGGAGCGCCGCGCGCGCCCGGTCGTACCCCCCACGATCGGTGAGCTCCACATCGACCTGCCACCCTCCCGCGTCGAGTGCCACGACTCGGAGCAGCCGGTCGACGACGAGCGGGATGTCGGTCGGCACCTCATCGAGAGCGACGAGGTGCCCGTCGGACGCCGGCCCGGCTGTCGGCTCGGAACTCGGTCCGACGGTCGGCACGCCTGTCGGCTCGGCCGCCACGGATGCAGACGCGACCGCCGACATCGACGGGGGTGCGGCGCCCGACGCCGTCGCACCCGGTGCCGTCCCTGCGCCGCAACCCGCCGCACCGAGCGCGAGACCCGTGAGGCTCACCGCCCAGGCGGTACGTCGCGGCCGACCCGCCACCGGGATCCGCGCGCGGGCGAACGCCGTCCCGGCACGACCACGCACCGCGCCGTGCCAGCTCCAGCCGATCATCGCCGTGCTCCCGCATCTGCGGCGTGCGCCGCGCCTCTCGGTCCACGGCCTCCTGCGCTTCTCGTGGGCCGTCGATCGACGCTACTCGCGCACGCGGTCGGCGCGGGCCCGTACGCCGCACCCTTCCTGCAGACGCGGACTGGCGGGCGTCCGGCCTGCCCTCCCGTCCTCAGCCGCCGGTCAGCGTCAGGTACACGAGGCCCAGGTTGAGAAGGGCGACCAGGGCGACCGCGAGCGTCATGGTCCAGCGCATCACCGGGCTGTTGACCGCGACGCCCATCAGCCCGCGGTCGCTCGTCAGCCGCAGCAGTGGGAGGAGCGCGAAGGGGATCCCGAAGCTGAGCACCACCTGGCTGACCACCAGCGCCCAGGTCGGGTCGATCCCCAGACCGAGCACGACGAGCGCCGGGATGATCGTGATGGCCCGCCGCAGCAGCAGCGGGATCTGCTTGTGCACCAGCCCCTGCATGATCGTCGCGCCCGCGTAGGCCCCGACCGACGTCGAGGCGAGGCCCGAGGCCAGCAGCCCGATCGCGAACACCAGCCCGACGGTCGGGCCGAGGGCGGAGACGACGGCCGCGTGCGCCCCCTCGATCGTGTCGGTGCCGCTCACGCCCTGCAGGCTCGACGCTGCGAGCAGCAGCATCGCGATGTTGACGAGGCCCGCGAGGCCGAGCGCCCCGATCACGTCCCACCGCGTGGCCCGGAGCAGGTGGACGTGGCCGTCGGCTCGGTCGCGGCCGCTGAAGCGGTCCCGGACGAGCGCCGAGTGCACGTAGATCGCGTGCGGCATCACCGTCGCGCCGAGCATGCTCGAGGCCAGCAGCACGCTGCCCGTCCCGGCGAAGCGTGGGACGAGGCCGGCGACCACGCTTCCCGCGTCCGGCGGTTCGACCACCACCCCCGCGACGAACCCGATCGCGATGATGCCCAGCAGCGCCATGATGACCGACTCGAACGACCGCTGCCCGTAGCGCGTCTGGACCAGCAGCATCAGCATCGACACGGCGCCGACGATCACCCCGCCGACCAGCAGCGGTGTGCGGAAGAGCAGGTAGAGGGCGATCGCGCCGCCGATCACCTCGGCGAGGTCGGTGGCGGCCGCGACGATCTCGGCCTGGACCCAGAACGCGAGCCGGGACGGGCGGTTCAGCCGTTGGCCGATCAGCTCCGGGAGCGTGCGGTCCGTGACGAGGCCGAGCTTGGCGGACTGGTACTGGACCAGGACCGCGATGGTGTTGGCGAGGACGAGCACCCACACGAGCAGGTACCCGTAGCGCGACCCGGCCGTGAGGTTGGCGGCGACGTTGCCCGGGTCGACGTACGCGATCGCCGCGACGAACGCCGGGCCGAGCAGCGGGAGGACGCGCCGGTACCGCACGGTCCGGACGACCGCCTCAGCGACCATCCGGGCCTCCCCGTCAGCAGAGTTCGGACATCCGAACTTTCGAGACCTCCAGTACAGCACATCGACGCGGGACCTGGGCAGATGGAACCTGACGCGGGATCGCCCGGCTTCTCGCGCGCTCGCGGGCGTGCGACGGGGCCGCCGTGGCGCGCGCGCGGGCTCAACTTCAGGGCCGCCGGGCCGATGTATCCACCATGGAGACGCCATGAGAGCAGCAGCGGCGGCGTCCTCCAACCTCGCCCGCGCACCGGACGTGAGGGCTCCGCACGTCGGGTTGTTCCGGGCCTACCTCGGTGTCGGCCTGGCCGCCTCGATCGCGATCCTCGCGGTCCCACCCGGCCCGGTCCGCGACGTCGCGTACGCCCTGATCGGCGCATCGTCGGTGGCGGCGATCCTCGTGGGGAACCGCCGGAACCGACCACGCACACCGATCGCCTGGTACCTGCTGGCGGCGGGAACGACGCTGTGGGTCGGCGGCGACGCGGTCTACTCGTGGTACCAGGACGTGCTCCAGGTGAGCCCGTTCCCGTCTCTCGCCGACGCGCTCTATCTCCCCGCCTATGCCGTCCTCGCCGCCGCGCTGCTCGCCCTGGTCGCGCGCGTCGACGGCCGACGCTCGTCGACGGCGCTCGTCGACAGCGCGATCGTCACGGTGGCCGTCGGGCTGCTGTGGTGGGTCTTCGTCGTCGCCCCCACGTGGTCCGCGAGCTCGGGGCCCACCGCCGCTCGGCTCATTGCCGCCGCGTACCCGATCGGCGACATCCTGCTGTTCGCCGTCCTTCTGCGGGTCGTCTGGAGGCGCACGGACCGACCGACGGCCGGCCGGCTGCTGGGACTCGGATTCGCCGTCCTGATCGCCGCGGACATGCTGTACGACGTCTCGACGTTCGTCCCCGCCGTCGCCGCTCGCGTCGATGCGCTCGACGCCCTCTGGCTCGCGTCCTACGTGCTGTGCGGTGCGGCCGCGCTGCACCCCTCGATGCCGGTCCTGTCCGCGGGGGAAGACCCCGCACCACCGCGGCTCCGTGCCCGCGGCGTCGCGATCCTCGTCGTCGTCGTCATGGTCGGACCGGTCCTCATCGCCTGGGAGCTCGCCACCGGGCGCCCGCTCCACCTGTGGCCGGTGATCGTCGCCGCAACGCTGATGATCGCCCTGCTGACCGTTCGCGTGATCCAGATGGTGCGTGAGCTCCAGGACCACGCGCGTCGCCTCGACCAGCTCGCCGGCACGGACTTCGTCACCGGGCTGATGAACCGCCAGCGGTTCGTCTCCTTCCTGGGAGAGGTCCTCGCCGAGGGCCGACAGGGCGACGCGGGTCTCCTCCTGGTCGACCTCGAGCGCTTCACCGAGATCAACAACGTCCTCGGGCACCAGACCGGTGACGCGATCCTGCGTGCCGTCGGTGGGCGTCTGGTCGAGATCGCCGATGACCACGGGGTGGTGGCGCGCCTGGGCGGCGACACGTTCGCGGTGCTGTGCCGACGGATCACCAGCGGCGCCGACGTGCTCCCGGTCGCGGCGGCCGTCCTCGGGTCGCTCAACCGCCCCTACGAGCTTCCCGGGATGACCGTCGCGGTCGAGGCGCGGATCGGGGTGCTCCTCCTGAGCTCCCACGTCGTCGACGCGGACGTGGCGCTCACCTGCGTCGACGCCGCCGCATCCGCTGCCCGGACCCGGCCCGACCGCATCGCGGAGTACGACGAGCGCTCCACGGCCGCCGAGAAGCACGCCTCGATGCTCGCGGGCGAGCTGCCGCGAGCGCTCCGGAACGGCGAGCTGGTGCTGCACTACCAGCCGCAGGTGCGCGTCACCGACGGCAAGGTCCTCGCGGTCGAGGCGCTCGCGCGCTGGCAGCACCCGCAGCACGGGCTCCTCGGGCCGGACTCGTTCATCGGGCCCGCCGAGCAGACCGGGCTCATCGGGCCGCTCACGCACCAGGTGCTCGACCTCGCCCTTGCGCAGTGCGCGACGTGGCGGCACGACGGGTACCACCTCGTGGTCGCCGTGAACGTCTCGGTGCGCAGCCTCCTCGACCCGCACCTCGTCGACGACGTCGCCGCCGCGCTCGAGCGCCATGGTCTCGCAGCGTCGTCCCTCGAGCTCGAGATCACCGAGAGCGCCGCGATGGTGGACCCGAGCCGGTCGATGCGGACCCTCGAGGCCCTGGACCGGATGGGCGTCACGCTGTCCGTCGACGACTTCGGCACCGGTCACAGCTCCCTCGGGTACCTGCACCAGCTCCCGGTCCGGCGCCTCAAGATCGACCGCTCGTTCGTCACGAACCTTCTCACCGACCCCGCGAGCGACGCGATCGTCCGCTCGACCATCGAGCTCGCCGCGGCCCTGCACCTCGACGTCGTGGCCGAGGGGGTCGAGGACGACGACACCTTCCTCCGGCTCCGGGACCTTCGATGCGCGTCCGCCCAGGGCTTCGGACTCGGCCGGCCCGTACCCGGCGGGCTCGTCCCGGCACTCGTCGCCCGCATCGAGGGCCGTCTGCCGGCACTGCTCGACCGCTCGCGGGTCGCACCGCGCACCGGAGCCGGTCCGACGAGGTCCGGGACCGTCGTCTCGGGCTGAGTCGGGCTGAGTCGGGCCGAGTCGTGCTGAGCCGGGCTGGGGCGAATGCGCGCCCGGTGTGATCGCGCCGTCACAGGTGTCGCGCCGTCGGTGATCAGGCGCCGTCGGCGCGTAGGGCCGGTCGGCGATCAGGCCCCGACGAGGTCACGCCGCTCGAAGGCTGCGACCCCGGCGACGGTCGAGACCAGGCCGATCGCCACCATCACGAGGGCGGCCGGCAGCCCGAACGGATCGACCGGAACCGCCTCGAGGTGCCGGAACGGCGAGATCCCGACGACGGCCTCGGGCCACTCGAGCATCGGCCCGACCACCTGCAGCACGTAGGCCGCGACCGCCGCCGACGCCGTCACGGCCACCGTCACCCGCGGCGCGAACCCGTAGACCAGCACCGCCAACCCAGCGAACACCGCGATCGCCGGGACGGTGTTGAACGTCGAGGCCGCCGCGTCGGCCAGGGAGAGGTCGGCGCCGGTGACGATCCCGCCGAGCCACATCGCGGTCGCCGACACCCCGGAGAGCAGCACGACCGACACCGCCAGGAGCGCGACGTGGCCGCCCAGCCAGCGCCGCCGCAGCACCGGGCGGGTGAGCAGGTGCTCGAGCCGGGCCGTGGCCTCCTCCGACCAGGCCGACCCGACGCGCCACGCGGCGAAGAGCGCGATCACGAGCGCGGTGACGACGGCACCCATCGCGACGAAGGTCCGCGGGATGTCGGCCAGCCGGACCCCGAGCCCGGCGAGGAGGTCGCGATAGCCCGGGTCGACGGCGATGAAGTCCGCGACGCTCCGGACCAGCAGCCCGATCACGAAGCCCCAGGCCGCGATCCCGACGACCCAGCCGACGAGGACGCCGAGGTTCGTGCGCCACGCGAACGCGATCGGGCTGCCGAGCCCCCACAGCCGCGGCCGACGCCGCTCCCGCCCGCGGACGAGTCCCGCGCCCGTGTCGCGCGCACCGCGCAGCACCACGGCGACGACGAGCAGGACGCCGACGGCGCCGACCGGTACGGCGAGCACCGGCCACCGGTCGTCCGCGAACGGTCGCAGCTGGTCGAGCCACCCGAGCGGGGTCAGCCAGGCGACCCAGGCACGCGAGTCGGCGCTGTTCGCGACCATCCGCAGGAGGACCGCCGCACCGAGCAGGAACGCCGACGTGCTGACCGCGCGGGAGCGCGCGACGAACACCTGGGCGCTCACCGCCGCGACGGCCACGAAGAACCCCGCCACGCCGGCGACCCCGGCACCGAACAGCAGCGCACCGTGCACGGCCGCCCCGGCGAGGCTGAACGCGAGGCCGATCGTCACCCCGACCACGAGGCACGCCAGGACCAGCACCGCGAGCTGGGCCAGCAGGGCCCGCCCCGCACGGATCGGCCCCGTGAGCACGAGCTCGCTCCGCCCGGTCTCCTCGTCCCCGCGCAGCACACGCACCGTGACCACGAGAGCCCAGACCGCGACGATCACCTGGAGGATCCAGCCCGCGTCCCAGACGACGAACCCCCCGACGGTGTCGACCGCGTGCGGGACGCCCTGCATGATGCGGATCGCCGGGTCGTCGCCGAACGCGGCGAGGCGGGCGCGGGACGCGGCATCCGGGTAGGCGACCCCATAAGACACGACCTCGATCACGACATAGACGCCTGTCGCGACGGCGACCAGCAGCGCACCGCGCCGGGTGAGGCGCGACGTCAGGGCGGCCACCGAGCGCCCGGTGCCACGACGACGCGCGCCGCGGTGCCGGTGCTGGGTCGTCATGCCCCGCGCGGTCTCCCTCGTGGCGTCCACCGCGTCCCTCTCCCGTCGTCGACCGAACCGGGACCACCCGGCGGGCCACAGGTCAGTCATGGGTCAGTAGTAGGTCAGGAAGACCTGCTCGAGGGTCGCCTCCTCGGTGCGCAGGCCGCTGACCGGCAACGTCGCGAGGCGCTGCAGCAGAGCCGCCGGCGAGCCGACCAACGACACCCGCACCCCGCCCGCGATCGGCTCGCACGCGGTCACGCCGTCGACGTCCTCGAGCGACGGGGGCGGACCGTCCACGAGCACCTCGACGATCGTGGTGTGCAGCCGTCGCAGGTCGGCGAGCGTGGCGACCTCGACGAGGCGCCCGCTGCGCAGGATCGCGACCCGGTCGCACAGGTCCTGGACCTCGTCCAGGATGTGCGACGACAGCACGATCGTCTGGCCACGCGCCGTCGCCTCGCGGGCGAGGTCCTGGAACACCGCCTCCATCAACGGGTCGAGACCCGCCGTCGGCTCGTCCAGGAGCAGCACGTCCGGCCGCGTCATGAACGCCGCGACCAGGGCGATCTTCTGCCGGTTGCCCTTCGAGTACGAGCGGGCACGCACCGACGGATCGACCTGCAGCCGTTCGACGAGCTCGTCGCGGAACGCGCCGTCGACGCGACCGGAGACCCGGCCGAGCAGCTCCAGGGTCTCGGAGCCGGTGAGCTGGGGCCAGAGCGCGACGTCCCCCGACACGTAGCCGACGTGGCGGTGGCACCGTTCGACGTCCTCGACCGGGACGCCCATGATCGTCGCGCTCCCGCGCGTGGGCCGGATCAGCCGGAGCAGGAGGCGCACCGTGGTCGACTTCCCGGCACCGTTCGGGCCGAGGTACCCGAAGATCTCGCCCTGGTGGATCTCGAGGTCCAGGTCGTCGAGCGCGACGACCGACCCGAAGTGCTTGGTCAGACCGCGCGTGGCGACCGCGGCAGTGTCCACCACGTACCTCCCGTCAACGGCAGGCGTCGGCGACGGTCCGCCCCGGCACCGGTCTCGAGCCTGCTGCTCCCAGGCATAGCACCGGTGACGTCAGGGCGCGGGTCGGGAGGGCCTAGGACGGGGTCGAGACCCCCGGCGCGCGCTGGACGACCGACGGGACCGCGGTGGTCTCGATCCACAACGCCTTGCGCGGGCAGGCCCGGACGGCGCGCTTCGCGGCGGACAGCTCGCCGCGCGAGAGGTCCCGCACCGTGATGATCGGGAACCCCCACCGGTCGAGCTCGAGGATGTCCGCCGCCAGGTGCGCGCACACGCCGATGCCGTCGCAGGCCGCGGCGTCGATGCGCAGGCGTGACGTCGAGCCGGGCTTCGTCATCGGTGCCCCCCGGGGACGGGCAGGCCGACCCGCCCCGCCTCGTGGCACGGGCGTCCGGCGACGTGCTCGACGACGTCGTGCTCGAAGACCTCGAGAGCGGATGCGATCAGGCGCGTCGCACCGTCGGGGTGATGGCACGCGCCGCGCCCCTCGACGAGCCGCAGGTCCTCGAGGAGCTGGGCACGCTCGCGACGCGACGCGTCACCGGCGGCGAGCGCCCGCATGCCGTCCGTCAGCGCCGGGAGGCCGAACAGGCACGGCCCGCACTGGCGCGCGCTCATCGAGGCGAGGTACGCGGTGATCGCCGCGGTCTCGGCGAGGCCGCAGGCGCCGTGGGCGATCGGGGCCACGACGCCCGCACCGATGCTCAGCCCGGCGGCACGCAGCGCGGGCTCGTCGAACGTCGCGGAGCGCAGGTCGCGCCACGACGCCCACTGGCCGCCGTACCCGCCGAGCAGAACGGCCTGCGGCGGCCCGTTGCGGAGCCAGCCCGTGCCCTCGAGCACGTCGACGACCGGGGTCCCGCGCGGGACCTCGAAGACCATCCGGCTCACCGGCGTCAGGACCGTCAGGAGCATGGTCGGCAGGGGCGGGTAGCCGCGCGCGACGAGCGCGAGCCGCGCCAGGGTCTCGACGTTGTGCACGAGCGTCCGCGGGCCGCGGGAGCGCGGGTCCTGCGGGCGGCGGGCGGTCGGCAGGGTCGGGCCGCCCTGCAGCGCCCGCGTGATCGCGCTCGACTCGCCGGACAGGTAGTGGGACGGGCCCATCACGAGCTCGAGGGCGGGCTCGTGCAGGCGAGCGGCGCGCCGTTCGGCGATCGCGCCCTGGAGGGTCGCCGCGGTGCCGTGGTCGTCACCGTGCAGCCAGACGACCGCCCGGTCGGCGCCGAGGGCCTCGGCGGCGATCGCCAGACCGTCGAGCACCAGGTGGGGTCGCTGCCGCATCAGCGTCGCGTCCTTCGCGCTGAGCGGCTCGCTCTCCGCGCCGTTCGCGACGACGGTCAGCGGGCCTCCGCCCTGGAGCGTCTTTCGCCACTTGGCGGCCGCCGGGACGTGCGCGCCGCCATGACCGGTGAGGCCCGCGCGCTCGATCACGGTGATGAGGTCCAGGCTCCCGTACGGTCGCGGCCCGACCCGTCCGACGAGGTGCTCGAGGTGCTCGACGGCGGCGGGCTCCCACGGGTCGGCCTCGCCGACCCGGTCGATCTGCACGCCGTGGAGCAGCAGCGCCTGCCGGACGAGGGACGCGTCGGGCGCGACCGACATCGGCGCCGGGGCACGTCGCTGGTCCATCGTGAGCTCGTCCGGGGTCATCTCAGGGCTCCGTCGTGTCGGTCGTGGTCACGGTGGCGTTCAGGGTGCCGGAGGTCGGGGGGGACGTCGAGGGCGCGCGTGAGCTCGACGACGCGGTCCTGGGAGGTGCGGGCGCCGTAGCGGCTCACGGCGAGGCCGATCAGTGCGAGGCCCGTCGCGAGGTAGAACCCGCGCAGCGCGAGGATGTCGCTGCCGGCGAGCACGCTGTGCCCCCACACGAGCACGAGCGAGACGGCAGCGACCTTGTGGATGGGCCACCAGATCCGCCCGGCGACCGACCCGGCCAGCTTGGCCGTCAACCCGGTCACGAGACCGGCCCACAGCGCGATCACCCCGAGGGTCACGGGCACCGGCCGGTACACGGACGCCATCGGCAGCACGACGCCACGCCAGCCGACCTGGGCCCACGGGTCGGTCGCCAGCACCACGACGTGCAGCACCGTGAACGCGAGCGTGAACGTCGCGAACCCCACGTGCAGGCCGATCCGGGTCGCGGCGGACGGTCGCCGCAGGCCGCGCGCCCACGGGTGCGACAGCACCAGGCCGGTCGCCACCAGGCACACCAGGAGCACGTACGACGTCACGCCGCTCGCGCGACCGAGCACCCACGGGATCTTGGTCTGCCCCTGCAGGGAGTCGCGGACCAGCAGCGCGACGAACGCGACGGTCGCCGCGACCGCCACGACGAGCAGCGTCGACCCGAGCACCGCGGCGGGGGACGGCGCGGGCTTCGATGCCGTGCGGGTCGAGTCCATCAGTGCGCCTCCAGCTCTCGTGCGGTCCAGATGACCAGGGGGTCCATCCGGGTCGTCGTCCCGACGGTGCCGTCCTCGTGCACCCAGGCGGCCGTCAGGCCGAGGTCCTCGGCGACCGACCGGATCTCCGCCGCCCCGGCGAGGAACAGCGTCTTGCTCCAGACCTCCGACCACGCCGCGTCCGGCGCCAGGACCGTGACGGCCGCGAGGCCGGCGCCGCCCGGACGCCGCGTGCGCGGGTCGACGAGGTGGTGGACGTGCGCACCTGCGGAACGCCAGCGGCGCAACCGCGTCGACGACGTCGCGCACCCGGTGTCGGTGACCTCGAGGACGAGCACGAGCTCGGCCTGCTCGGACGGGTCCTCGACACCGACCCGCCAGCGCGGACCGTCCGGGCCGATGCCGCCGAGCGCCTGGTCGCCGCCCGCGTCCACCGCGTAGCCCTGGCCGGCGTCGACCAGCTCGTCCGCCGCCCACCGGACCGCCAGACCCTTCCCGATCCCGCCGAGGTCGATCGGCTGGGGCCCGAGCCGGATCCACCACACGCCCTCGCTCTCGACGATCTCGGGACGCCACGGAGCAGGTGACCGGACCGGCTGCGCCGGCGTGACGGCGGGCAGCGCCGCCGGGTCGCGCGTGACGGCCCCGTCGACGAACGGCAGGGAACGGTCGTAGCCCCAGCCGAGCAGGACGTCGAGCACCCGCGGGTCGAACAGCCCGTCGGTCTCGCGGTGCGCCCGGTAGGCCTCGGAGACCGCGGCCGCGAGCGTCGCGGGGACCTCGTGCCACTGCTCCGGCGCCGCGTTCGCCCGGGACAGCGCGCTGGTCGGATCGAAGCGTGAGCAGGTGCGCTCGACGTCCCGCACGGCCTCGGCCGCACGTGCGAGGCAGAGCTCGACGTCCGGCCCCGGGCGAACCACGGTCAGGGTGACCGGGCTCGTCATCGCGCGGAACGACACGACCGCGAGCTCGCCGGTGCGCACGATCTCCACGCCGGTCCCGGCCACCTCCTGATCGGCGCTCATCGCGATCGGGCTCACGAGGCCTTGGTGACCGTGTTGACCTTCGGAGCCGGCGCGGGGGCGGGTGCCGGGGCCGGAGCAGGCGCCGCCT
>JAJYCD010000160.1 GCA_021778635.1 Actinomycetes bacterium | reverse complement strand
GGACGGCCTGCGCCGCTACTGCCACATCGGCACGGGCAACTACAACCCGAAGACCGCCCGGATGTACACGGACCTCGGGCTGCTCACGGTCGACCCCGAGGTCGGGCAGGACCTCACGCGCCTGTTCAACCAGCTCAGCGGGTACGCCCCCAAGTCGCGCTTCCATCGACTGCTCGTCGCGCCACGCTCGGTGCGCACCGGGCTGATCGAACGGATCGACCGCGAGGCGGCGGCCGCGCGCGCCGGTCTGCCGTCGGGCATCAAGATCAAGGTGAACTCGATGGTCGACGAGGACACCATGGACGCGCTGTACCGCGCATCGCAGGCGGGGGTCCCGATCGACCTCCTGGTGCGGGGCATCTGTGCCCTGCGGCCGGGTGTGCCGGGTCTGAGCGAGACGATCCGGGTGCGCTCGATCCTGGGACGGTTCCTCGAGCACTCGCGCATCTTCGCGTTCGCGAACGGGGTCTCCGACACCGGTGCCGAGGTCTTCATCGGCTCCGCGGACCTCATGCACCGCAACCTCGACCGTCGCGTCGAGGCGCTCGTCCGCATCGCGGACCCGGACCAGGTGGCCGAGCTCGTCGAGCTGATGGACGAGTCGATGGACGACACGACGTCGAGCTGGCGCCTGCACGAGGACGGTCGGTGGGAACGTCACCACCTGGGCGCCGACGGTCCGCTCAAGGACCTCCAGTCGACGCTGATCCAGCGTCAGCGCCGCCGGCTGGGCATGAGCCGGTGAGCACGCCGAGCACCACCCGCGTCGGCCCGATCGAGGCGGCGGGTGCCGTCGTCTGGCGCGAGCACAAGGGCGCGATCCAGGTGGCGCTCGTGCACCGCCCGCGGTACCGCGACTGGTCGTGGCCGAAGGGCAAGCTGGACCCGGGCGAGTCGACGCCGCAGGCGGCCGCTCGCGAGATCGCCGAGGAGACCGGCCACCCCGTCGTGCTGGGCATCCCGCTGCCCGGTCTCGAGTACGTGATCGCCGACGGTCGCGCCAAGCGCGTGCACTACTGGGCGGCGCGGGTCGGCGGCAAGCGCGACGTGGCGGCGCTGCGCGCGCGTCCGACGGTCCCCCGCGCGGCTCTCGACGAGATCGACGACGTCCGGTGGGTCTCGATCGACGACGCCCGCGGTCAGCTCACCCGCACCGAGGACCGCGCGCCCCTCGAGGCACTCGTCACGCAGCTCGACAAGGGCCGGCTGCAGACCCGGGCCCTCGTGATCGCACGCCACGCAAGCGCCCAGAAGCGCGCGGGCTGGGACGGGGACGAGCACGACCGACCGTTGACCCCGAACGGCCAGGTGCAGGCGCGCGCCCTGGTGCCGGTGCTGTCGGCCTTCGGGGTCCGCGCGGTCATCTCGAGCCAGTGGGCCCGCTGCGCGATGACGGTCGCCCCGTACGCCCTCGCTGCGGACCTCGAGCCGCGCTCGTCCACGTTCCTCACCGAGGCGGACCACGAGCGGTCCCCGGGCCGGGTCGCCGCCGAGGTCCGCAGCGCCCTCGAGAGGCACGACGACGTCGTCCTCTGCACGCACCGACCGGTGCTGCCGACCGTCCTGGACGTGCTCGGGGAGCACTCCCGGCGTTCGGTCGCGAGCTCGCTGCCGATCGCGGACCCGTTCCTGCAGCCGGGCGAGGTGCTCGTCGCGCACGTCGCCTCGACGCCCAAGGGACCGCGCGTCATCGCTGTCGAGACGCACCTGCCGCCGCCCGAGTAGGCAGGCTCAGCCGAGCAGCGGGCTCAGGACCACGTACAGGAGCGCGGCCACGAGGGCCGCAGCGGGGATCGTCAGCACCCACGCGAGAGCGATGTTCTTCGCGACGCCCCACCGCACCGCCGACAGCCGCTTCGTCGCACCGACCCCCATGATCGCGGACGTGATCGTGTGCGTCGTCGAGATCGGCGCGTGGACCGGCGAGAACGCCGCCGTGTAGAGCACCACGGCCGAGACCGCCTCCGCGACGAAGCCGCGCGCCGGGTCGAGCTCGATGATCCGCCGGCCCAGGGTCCGCATGATCCGCCACCCGCCCGAGTACGTACCGAGCGAGATCGCGGAGGCCGCCGCGAGCTTGACCCACAACGGGATCACCGTGCCGCTGTAGTGGCCGCCGGCGACGAGGGCGAGCACGATCACGCCCATCGTCTTCTGCGCGTCCTGCAGCCCGTGACCGAGGGACATCGCCGCGGCCGACGCGGTCTGCGCGATCCGGAACCGTCGCGTGGTCTTTGTCGGTGAGGAGCGACGGAACAGCCACAGCACGCCCACCATCACGACGAACGCCAGGCCGAAGCCGACGATCGGCGAGACGACCATCGGGAGCACGACCTTGTCGAGGATCTTCTGCCAGTACACGTGGATCCCGGACGCGATGCCGACCCCGGTGAGCCCCCCGATCAGCGCGTGGGTCGACGACGACGGCAACCCGAGCCGCCAGGTGATCAGGTTCCAGACGATCGCGCCGACGAGGGCGCAGAGGACGAGAACGAGGCCCATGTGCGCCGACGCGTCGGTGATGTCGACGATGTCCTGAGCGATCGTCTGGGCCACGGCCGTGCCGAGCAGCGCTCCGAGCAGGTTGAAGCACGCCGCCATCAGCAGCGCGACGCGGGGTGTCAGGGCCCGCGTCGAGACGGAGGTCGCGATCGCGTTCGCCGCGTCGTGGAACCCGTTGGTGAAGTCGAACCCGAGCGCGATGACGACGACGAGGACGACGAGAGCCATCTCCACGT
>JAJYCD010000085.1 GCA_021778635.1 Actinomycetes bacterium | reverse complement strand
ATCAAGACATGTCGGCTCGGCCACATGCGGTCCCGCGCGACGCAGGGCGGTTGGGGGCGAGCCGACGTCACGCGCCGGTGCTGCACTGCTCCGGACCGGCGAGGCCGGCAGCGCTTGGTGACCGGCCGAGCCGTCAGAGCTTGGTGACCGGCGAGTACCGCAGCAGCAGGCGCTTGGTCCCCTCGCTGCCGAAGTCGACCTTCGCGACCGCGTTGGGACCTCCGCCCTCGACCCCGACCACCGTGCCGAGCCCGTACGCGTCGTGCGTCACCCGGTCGCCGACGGCCAGGCTCGGGACCTCCCCCGCCGGACGCGGCGTCGCGGACCCGAACTTCGGCGCGTCCGGCGACACCGCGCGGGTGGGACCCGCCCCGGTTGCGCCGCGCCCACCGGCACGCGGGCCGGACGAGCGGTACCCGGATGCGCCGGAGCCACCCGACGGGTACCCGCCCGAACCGTGACCGCCGGAGCCGTAGCCGCCCGAGCCGAACCCGCTGGTCCCGAAGCCGCCGGGGCCACGGAGCAGCGACATGCTCGACTCACGCCTGCGCCAGTCGAGCAGGTTCTCCGGCAGGTCGTCGAGGAACCGGCTCGGCGGGAACTCGTTCGGCACACCCCACGCCGTACGGACGGCGGCCCGCGAGATGTAGAGCCGTTCCCGCGCACGGGTCAGTCCGACGTAGGCGAGCCGTCGCTCCTCGGCCAGCTGGTCGGAGTCCGCGAGCGACCGCATGTGCGGGAACGTGCCGTCCTCCATGCCGGTGAGAAAGACCACCGGGAACTCGAGACCCTTGGCGGTGTGCAGGGTCATGAGGGTCACGACGCCCTGGTCCGCCGTCTCGGCCGCCGACCCCTCCGCGCCGTCACCGTTGCCGTCGGGGCTCGGGATCTGGTCCGAGTCCGCGACGAGCGACACGCGTTCGAGGAAGTCCGCGAGGTCGCCCTCGGGCTCGCTCTGCTCGAACTCGCTCGCGACCGCGTGGAGCTCGGCGAGGTTCTCGACCCGCGACGCGTCCTGGGGGTCCTCGCTCGCCCGCAGCTCGGCGAGGTACCCGGTCCGGTCCAGGACCGCGCCGAGCACCTCGGCCGGTCCGGCACCGGTCCCGGCGAGCGCACGCAGGTCCGTCATCATGTCGCCGAAGGCCCGCAGCGCGTGCAACGAGCGCGTCGCGACGCCGGGCACCTCGTCGACCCGGTCGAGGGCCGCACCGAACGAGATGCGCTCGCGCTCCGCGTAGGCCGCGACCATCGCCTCGGCCCGGTCGCCGAGACCGCGCTTCGGCACGTTGAGGATCCGCCGGAGGTTGACGTCGTCGTCCGGGTTGGCGATCGCCCGCAGGTAGGCGACCGCGTCCTTGATCTCGCGCCGCTCGTAGAACCGGGTGCCGCCGACCACCTTGTATGGCAGCCCGACACGGATCAGCACCTCCTCCAGCGCGCGGGACTGGGCGTTCGCGCGGTAGAAGACGGCGACGTCCCCCGGCCGGACCCCCTCGGAGTCGCCGAGCCGGTCGATCTCCTCGGCGATGAACCGGGCCTCCTCGTGCTCGTTGTCGGCGACGTACACGACGATCGCGGCGCCGTCGCCGGAGTCTGTCCACAGGCGCTTGGGCTGGCGTCCCGGGTTGCGCGAGATCACCGCGTTGGCGGCCGAGAGGATGTTCTGCGTCGAGCGGTAGTTCTGCTCGAGCAGGATCGTGGTGGCGTTCGGGTAGTCGTGCTCGAACTCGAGGATGTTGCGGATCGTGGCACCGCGGAACGCGTAGATCGACTGGTCCGAGTCGCCGACGACGGTCAGCTCACCGGTCTCCCCCGCGAGCTCGCGCACGAGCGTGTACTGCGCGTGGTTGGTGTCCTGGTACTCGTCGACCAGCACGTGCCGGAACCGGCGTCGGTAGTGCTCGGCGACCCCCGGGAAGGCCTGCAGGAGGTTGACGGTCGACATGATGAGGTCGTCGAAGTCGAGGGCGTGCGCCTGGCGCAACCGGGTCTGGTAGCGCGTGTAGACCTCCGCGAGCGTCGCGTCGACGTCGTTCCCGGCACCGGACGCCGCACCGGAGGCACGCGCGTACGTCTCCGGGTCCACGAGCTCGTCCTTGAGGGCCGAGATCTTCGAGGCGAGGGCCTTGGGCGGGAACCGCTTCGGGTCCAGGTCGAGCTCGCGCGAGACCATCGTGAGCAGCCGCTGGGCGTCCGCCGAGTCGTAGATCGAGAAGCCGGAGCGGAGCCCGAGGGTGCCCGCCTCCTTGCGGAGGATCCGCACGCACGCCGAGTGGAACGTCGAGACCCACATCGATCGGGCCGCGGTACCGACGAGCGCCTCGACGCGGTCGCGCATCTCCGCCGCGGCCTTGTTCGTGAACGTGATCGCCAGGATCTCGCCGGGTCGCGCCCGACCGGTCGCGAGCAGGTGCCCGATCCGGTGGGTCAGCACGCGGGTCTTCCCCGAACCGGCGCCGGCGACGATCAGGAGCGGGCCACCCGAGTGCACCACCGCGGCGCGCTGCTCGGCGTTCAGGCCGACGAGCAGGCGAGCGGCCTCCTCCGCGTCGCGCCGACCGGTGGGCGCGGGGTCGGTCCGGTGGTCGGCCGACACCCAGACGGTGTCGCCTCCCACGAGGTGCCCGCGATCCGGATCGGCGTCGTCGGGGCCCGCATCGTCGCCGTCACGCGGCGCGACCACCGGGAGGCGAGCGGCGGCGGAGGGGCCGAATCCGGGCAGGGGCAGGTTCTCGAAGAGCGACGTCATGGCACCTCTAGCGTAGGCAACGCCGCCGACACCCGCGCACGGCCTCGGTCAGGCCCGGTGCACCGTCATCGCGGCCTGCAGGCCCGCCGACGTCCCGACGAGCTCACGGGCCTCGCTGCGGATCATCTCGAGCTCACGCGTCGTCTCCTCGGTGCCGTGGCCGACCTCCTCGAGGTTCGCGACCATCGTCCGACTGTGGTCCGCGACGCTCGACACGCTCTGCGCCATCGCCGACGTCGTCGCGGTCTGCTCCTCGACGGCACCGGCGATCGTCACCTGGTAGTCGTTGATCCGCCCGATGATCTCCGCGATCTCCGCGATCTCCGCGGCGGCCTCCAGCACGGCGGCCTGGATGGACTCGACGCGCTCAGAGATCCCACCGGTGGCCCGGGCCGTCGCCTGCGCGAGCTCCTTGACCTCGCCCGCCACGACCGCGAACCCCTTGCCCGCGTCGCCGGCGCGCGCCGCCTCGATCGTGGCGTTCAGCGCGAGGAGGTTCGTCTGGGCGGCGATCGTCGTGATCACCTTGACGACGCTGCCGATCTCGGCCGAGGACTCACCGAGCGCGGCCACGGTCCGGTTCGTCGTCTCCGCGACGCGCACCGCGTCAGCCGCGATCCGCGCGGCGGCGTGCGCGTTCTGGGCGATCTCGCCGATGGACGCACCCATCTGGTGCGTGCCGGAGGCGACCATGTCGATGCCCGCGCTGACCTGCAGCGCGGCAGTCGTGACCGCAGCCGTCTGGCGCTGCACGCCGTCCGCGGTCCGCGCCATCCCGTCGCTGCTCCCCACCAGCCGGCCGGCGGCGGCGTCCAGCTGGGCGACCGCGGCGGCGACCTCGGAGGCGACCGACGCCGAGCGGTCGAGCGTGCGGTTGAGCGCGGCACCGAGCCGCTCGAGCTCGGTCCGCTCGCGGCCGGTCTCGAGCCGCGTGCTGATGTCCCCGCTCGCGAGGACCCGGGTCGCGTCGCGGATCGGCCGCACGATGCTCCGCCCGACGACCGTGCCGAGCGCGGCGGCGACCGCGAGGATCGCGAGAGCGCTGAGGCCGAGGGCGCGGGTGTCGGCGAGCGCGAGGCTCTGCACGTCGTCGACGTAGATCCCGGACCCGATGACCCAGCCCCACGGTGCGTAGCCGGCGACGTAGGAGAGCTTCGGCTGGGGCTTGTCGGACCCGGGCTTGGGCCACAGGTAGTCGACGAACCCGGCGCCGTGCGCCTTGACCTCGTCGACGAACGCGACGAACAGGTGCTTCCCGTTCGGGTCGACCGTCGCGGTCAGGTCCGTCCCGTCGAGCTCCGGCTTGATCGGGTGCGCGATCATCGTCGGCGTCATGTCGTTGATCCAGAAGTACTCGTTGTCCGCGTAGCGCAGCGACAGCACGGTGTCGATCGCGGACTGCTTGGCCTGCGCCTCGGTGAGCTTGCCGGACGTCGCCTCGGCACCGAAGTGCTGGACGATGCCGAGCGCCTCCTGGACGACCGACCGGGTCGCGTTCTCGCGTTCGGTCATGATCCGGGACCGGATCTGGGCGGCCGCGATCGCGGCGAGGCCGGCCAGCCCGAGGGCGACGACGACGAGGACGACGACGAGGCGGGCAGAGATCGACAGTGACGACAGCCGGCGCATGAGGTGCTCCTGGGGGAGAAGAGGACGACTCCCCTCCCCTATCGGCCGAGTCGGCTGCGCCGTAAGTGGTACGGCGGAGCCGGCGGTGACTCAGGTCCAGAGCACCGCGAGCGCGACGTTCACGACCACGAGACCGGCGATCGCACCGAGGAAGCGCGTGGTGACCTTGGCCGGCTCACGGGTCCCGACGATGACCAGCGCGGCCACGACGATCGCGATGACGAGCTTGATCCCGAACTTCGCCATCACGAGCTTGGGGTCGTTCGGGTACACCGAGTCGTGCATCCCGACCATGGCGATGCCGGTGACCAGAGCGGTGAGGATCCCGTGCAGGACGCCCGGTGCGATGCGCGGCGCCTTGAAGGAGACGAGGGTTCCGCCGAGCACGATGGCCCAGCCGAGCAGGTGCAGGACGAGCAGGATGCCGTAGACGATGGTCATGGGCTCACCCTAGGTCACGTGCTGACACGTTGTCGCAATCCCTCGGATCCTCCACGAACCCCCAGGTGACGCCGCCGCTGTCCCAAGGGGCGGGCACGCCTGGACACCAGGTGAGACGCCACCTAGCCTCGTCGCGTGACCGACCGACTGAGCGCCCTGTGCGCCGACACCACGAGCGCCCTCGCGCCTCGTGCGTGTTGTTGTCGTTGACCGTCGAGTGACGCGGTCCACCTCAGCACCTCTCCGCTGAGCGCAGGACACCCGAGCCACCACTCGCCGCACCGGTACGGCCACTGCTCCCCGAGCGGCCTCCCGCACCCGTGCGCGCCTCAGCTGGCCCCAGCGTTCCCCCGCCACGACAGCCCTCGAGCACCACGTCCTCGAGCGGCGGCCCCGAGACCCGAGAGCCGAGCACCGCCATGACCCCCACCCGCACCGCGACCGCAGCCACCGCCGACGAGGCAGCCGACCCGGCCGCCACCGCGCGCGCCCCCCGGCCGAACGGCCAGTGGGCCGTCGACGGCCGTGCACCGCTCAACGCGAGCGAGGCGATGAAGGCCGAGGACAACGGTCTGAACGTGCGTGAGCGCATCGAGCAGGTGTACGCGGTCCACGGCTTCGACTCGATCGCCGGCGACGACCTGCACGGACGGTTCCGCTGGTGGGGTCTGTACACCCAGCGCAAGCCCGGGATCGACGGCGGACGGACCGCGACGCTCGAGCCGCACGAGCTCGAGGACCGCTACTTCATGCTCCGGGTGCGGATCGACGGCGGCGCGCTGACCACCGAGCAGCTCCGCACGATCGGCGGGATCTCGACGGAGCTCGCGCGCGACAGCGCCGACGTCACCGACCGGCACAACATCCAGCTGCACTGGGTGCGGATCGAGGACGTCCCGGAGATCTGGCGACGCCTCGAGTCCGTGGGCCTGAGCACGACCGAGGCCTGCGGCGACGTCCCGCGCGTGATCCTCGGCAGCCCCGTCGCCGGCATCGCCGCGGATGAGATCCTCGACCCGACCCCCGCCATCGAGGAGATCGCCCGCCGGTACGTCGGCGACCCCGAGCTCGCGAACCTGCCGCGCAAGTACAAGACCGCGATCACGGGGCACCCGAGCCAGGACGTCGTGCACGAGATCAACGACGTCGCGTTCGTGGCGACCGTGCACCCCGAGCTGGGTGCGGGCTACGACCTGTGGGTCGGCGGCGGGCTGAGCGCGAACCCCCGCCTCGGCGAACGCCTCGGCGCGTTCGTCGCCGAGGAGCTCGTCCCCGACGTCTGGGTCGCGGTCACCTCGCTGTTCCGCGACTACGGGTATCGACGCCTGCGGAACAAGGCCCGCCTCAAGTTCCTCCTCGCCGACTGGGGGGTCGAACGGTTCCGACGCGTCCTGCAGGACGAGTTCCTCGGGTTCGCGCTGCCGGACGGCCCGCCGGCGCCGCAACCGACCCGGTCGGGCGACCACGTCGGCGTGCACCGGCAGAAGGACGGCCGCTTCTACGTCGGCGCCGCGCCGTACGTCGGTCGGGTCTCCGGCACCGCACTGACCGCGGTCGCCGATCTCGCCGACTCGGTCGGTGCGCACCGGATCCGGCTGACGCCGTACCAGAAGCTGCTGGTCCTGGACGTGCCGGCGGAGCACGTGGACACGGTCGTCACCGGTCTGCGCGCGCACGGCCTCGAGCCCGACCCGAGCCCGTTCCGGCGATCCACGATCGCCTGCACCGGCATCGAGTTCTGCAAGCTCGCGATCGTCGAGACGAAGGCGACGGCAGCGCGCGCGATCGACACCCTCGAGGAGCGTCTCGGCGACCTCGGCGACCTGACCCCGATCAGCCTGCACGTCAACGGGTGCCCGAACTCGTGCGCCCGCATCCAGACTGCCGACATCGGGCTCAAGGGGCAGCTCGTGCTCGACGACGACGGCAGCCAGGTGCCCGGCTACCAGGTGCACCTCGGTGGCGGTCTGGCGTCGGCCGACCGCGAGGAGGCCGGCTTGGGTCGCACCGTGCGCGGGCTGAAGGTGACCGCGGACGGCGTTCCCGCGTACGTGGAGCGGGTCGTGCGCCGCTACGTCGACGAGCGTGCTGAGGGCGCCGACGGTCCCGAGTCCTTCGCGGCCTGGGCACACCGAGCGGACGAGGAGGCCCTGCGATGACCGCCCTGATCCCCGCACCCGCACATGACACGCCTGCACATGACAGCGCGACGCCGCCGGGTACCTCGACGGGTACCTCGACGGGCGCGTCGACAGGACCCGCCGGGCCCGCTCTCCCCGGTCTTCGGGTCGCACCGACCGGCCTGCGGCTCGCGAAACCGGCCGCGGCCGTCGCCTCGGCGTCGACCCCTGCCGACCGCGCCGGCGGGCCCGGGGGGCATCCCGCCGCGCCGCGGCGAGAGGAGCGCCGCAGCGCCGACGAGCTCCGGGCCGTCGTCGAGGAGGCCGCGCCGCGGCTCGCCGACGCGACCGCCCAGGAGGTCGCGACGTGGGCCGCCGAGGAGTTCGGCGGTTGGCTCGCGGTCGCGTGCTCGATGGCCGACGCCGTCCTCCCGCACCTGGTCGCGCGGGCGGCGACCGCCCGGGGCGCGGCGACCGTCGACGTGCTGTTCCTCGACACCGGGTACCACTTCGCCGAGACGCTCGCCACGCGCGAGCTCGTCGCCGCGCGGCTGCCGGTGCACGTCGTCGACGTCGTGCCGCGGTTGAGCGTCGCCGAGCAGGACGCCGCGCACGGCGTCGACCTCTTCGCACGGGACCCGGGTGCCTGCTGCCGGATGCGCAAGGTCGAACCGCTCACCGAGGCGCTCGCCGGCTACGAGGCGTGGGTGACCGGCGTCCGCCGCGAGGAGGCGCCGACCCGCGCCGCGACCGCCGTCGTCACCTGGGACGCGGCGCACGGCCTGGTGAAGATCAACCCGCTCGCGGCGTGGACCTTCGACGAGCTGCTCGCGTACGCAGCCGAGCACGACGTCCCCCTCAACCCGTTGCTCGACGACGGGTACCCGTCGATCGGCTGCCGTCCGTGCACGAGCCGCGTCGCCCCCGGAGCAGACCCCCGGTCCGGCCGTTGGGCCGGACTGGCCAAGACCGAATGCGGGATCCATCCATGACCACCACCACCGACGAGCAGGCCCGACCCGTCCCGGCGACGCGCCGGCTGACGCAGCTGCAGTCGCTCGAGAGCGAGGCGATCCACATCCTCCGCGAGGTCGTCGCCGAGTTCGAGCGTCCCGTGCTGCTGTTCAGCGGCGGCAAGGACTCGGTCGTCATGCTGCACCTCGCGGTCAAGGCGTTCTGGCCCGGACCGGTGCCGTTCCCGGTGCTGCACGTGGACACCGGGCACAACTTCCCGGAGGTGCTCGCGTTCCGCGACGCGACGGTCGAACGACTCGGGCTGCGGCTCGAGGTCGCGCTCGTGCAGGACTACCTCGACGACGGCCGTCTGCGTGAGCGGGCGGACGGGACCCGCAACCAGCTCCAGACCGTCCCGTTGCTCGACGCGATCGGCCGGCACGACGCCGTCTTCGGCGGGGGGCGGCGCGACGAGGAGAAGGCACGGGCCAAGGAGCGCATCTACAGCCTGCGCGACGAGTTCGGCCAGTGGGACCCGCGCAACCAGCGACCCGAGCTGTGGAACCTCTACAACGGACGGCACCGCCCCGGCGAGCACGTCCGGGTCTTCCCGCTCAGCAACTGGACCGAGCTCGACGTCTGGCGCTACGTCGCCGCCGAGCGGATCGCGCTGCCGTCGCTGTACTACGCGCACGACCGCGAGGTCTTCGCGCGCGACGGGATGTGGCTCGCCGTCGGACCGCACGCGCAACCGCGCGAGGGCGAGCCGGTGACCACCCGCCGGGTCCGCTACCGGACGGTCGGGGACGCGTCGTGCACGGGCGCGGTCGAGAGCGACGCCACGCACGTGGACGACGTCGTGCTCGAGATCGCCGCGACCCGCCTGACCGAGCGCGGCGCGACCCGGGCCGACGACCGAGCGTCGGAGGCCGCCATGGAGGACCGCAAGAAGGAGGGGTACTTCTGATGAGCACGCTGCTGCGCCTGGCCACGGCCGGTTCCGTGGACGACGGGAAGTCCACCCTCGTGGGACGTCTGCTGTACGACTCCAAGTCGGTCCTGACCGACCAGCTCGACGCCGTCGAGCGCGTGAGCCGCGACCGGGGTCTCGAGCAGACCGACCTCGCGCTGCTCACCGACGGCCTGCGGGCCGAGCGTGAGCAGGGCATCACGATCGACGTCGCGTACCGGTACTTCGCGACGTCCCGACGCTCGTTCATCCTCGCCGACTGCCCCGGTCACGTGCAGTACACCCGCAACACGGTGACCGGCGCGAGCACCGCGGACGTCGTCGTGCTGCTCGTCGACGCGCGCAAGGGCTTGCTCGAGCAGACCCGCCGGCACCTCGCCGTCGCGAGCCTGCTGCGCGTGCCGCACGTCGTCGTCGCGGTGAACAAGATCGACCTGGTGGGCTTCGACGAGGCCACGTACCGCGCGCTGGCCGCCCAGGTCGGTGCGGCCGCGGCCGACCTCGGCCTGGCCGACGTGCGGACGTTGCCTGTCTCCGCCCTCGCCGGGGACAACGTCGTGGACCGGTCCACGCGCACCCCCTGGTACGACGGCCCGAGCCTGCTCGAGCTGCTCGAGGAGATCCCGGCCGCGGTGGACCCGTCCGCCGAGGCCTTCCGGTTCCCGGTCCAGGTCGTGCTGCGTCCGCAGGGCGCCGCGCGCGACGAGCGCCACCGTGACTACCGGGGCTACGCCGGGCAGATCGCGTCCGGCGTCGTCACGGTCGGGGATGCGGTCGTCGCGCTCCCGTCCGGTCGCCGCAGCACCGTCGTCGGGATCGACACCGCCGACGGCGAGCTCCACGAGGCGTTCGCCCCGCAGTCGGTCGCGCTGCGCCTCGCGGACGACATCGACCTGGCGCGTGGCGACCTGCTCGCGGCCGACGACGACGCGCCCGTCCCGACGCAGGACCTCCGGGCGACGATCGCCTGGCTCTCGGACCGGACGCTGCTCCCCGGCACGCGGGTGCTGCTCAAGCACACGACGCGCACGGTCCAGGCGGTCGTGCGGGACGTCGTCGGGCGCCTCGACCTCGACACCGCCGAGATCGTCCCGGCCGAGCAGCTCGGGCTCAACGACCTCGGTCAGGTGCAGCTCCGGCTCGCGTCCCCGGTGGTCGCCGAGGAGTACGTGGTCTCACGACGCACGGGCGCGTTCCTGCTGATCGACGCGCACGACGGCGCGACGCTCGCCGCCGGGATGGTGGGCGAGCCGCTCGCGGAGGCGCGGTGTCCGGGGCGCCGCCCCGCCCAGTACGCGATCTGACGCGTACCGCCCGCGCGAGACCCACCCGGAGAGGCCCCGATGACGACGACCGCCGCCACGCTGCCCGACGACCCCGCCCGCCTGCGCACGACGACGCCCGCCGTCCGGCTGCGGCAGGTCGGCAAGCGGTACACCGCCGACGGACCCGACGTCCTGCGGGAGGTCGACCTGACGATCGAGCCCGGCGAGCTCGTCTGCGTCGTCGGTGCCTCCGGGTCCGGCAAGTCCACGCTGCTCGCCCTCCTCGCCGGCCTCGAGCAGCCGACGTCGGGCTCCGTCGAGGTCGCGTGCGGTGCGGCGCTGATGTTCCAGGAGCCGGCCCTGTTCCCGTGGCTGTCCGCACGCGGCAACGTCGAGCTGGCGATGCGCCTGAGCGGCGTCGGCAGGCACGAGCGCCACGAGCGCGCCGAGGAGCTGCTCCGGCTCGTGCACCTCGGTGGGTGGGGTGACTCGGCCGTGCACGAGCTCTCCGGCGGGATGCGTCAACGCGTGGCCCTGGCACGCGCCCTCGCGCAGGAGCGGGACGTCCTCCTCATGGACGAGCCCTTCGCGGCGCTCGACGCCGCCACCCGCGACCTGCTCCACGACGAGCTCGAGCGAGTCTGGCTGTCGACGGGACGGACCGTCGTGCTCATCACCCACGACGTCGGGGAGGCCGTGCGCCTGGGGCGGCGCGTGCTGCTGATGGCGGGACGGCCCGGCCGCGTCGTAGGCGAGTGGCGCATCGAGGGCCCTCGCAGCGAGGCGGCCGCTGTCGGGCTGACGGCCGTGATCACGGACCGGTTGCGCGAGGAGCATCACCGTGCCGTCTGACGCGACCACCCTGGCGCCGGGCCGCGCGTCCACCGCCCCCCTCGTCGTGAGACCAGCCGGCCGTGACGCCCGTCCCGTCCGCCACGGGGCTGCGGTCCTCCTCGGGCCGGTCGCGCTCCTCGCGGCGTGGCAGCTCGTCGTCTGGCTCGCACCCGGCGCAGCGGTCGTGAGCCCGTCGGACGTCGCCCGCGCGGCGGCTGGCGCCTGGGCGCGCGGCGACCTGCCGTCCGCGCTCACGACGAGCCTCGGCCGCGGCGTCGTCGGATTCGCGCTCGCCGTCGTGATCGGGACCCCGCTCGCGATCGCGGTGGCCCACGTGCGCTGGTTCCGCACCGCGTTCGGTCCCCTGCTGAAGGGTCTCGTCGTGCTGCCGTCGGTGGCCTGGGTGCCGGCGGCGGTGCTCTGGTTCGGGCTCACGGACGCGACGGTGTACTTCGTGGTCCTGATGGGCTCGGTCCCGTCGGTCGTCAACGGACTGGTGGCCGGCATGGCGCAGGTGCCGCCGCTGTACCGGCGCGTGGGCACCGTGCTCGGTGCGGGCCCGCTGGCGATGACGCGTCACGTGGTCCTGCCCGCCGCGCTCCCGGCGTACGTCGCGGGTCTCCGGCAGGGTTGGGCGTTCTCGTGGCGGTCGCTGATGGGTGCGGAGCTGATCGCGGGCGGCGGTCGCCTCGGCGTCGGTCTCGGCGCGCTGCTGCAGGAGGGTCGCGCTCTCGGCGACCTCGCCACGGTGCTCGTCGCGATGCTGCTGATCCTCACGGTCGGCGTGCTCGCGGAGCTCTTCGCCTTCGCCCCGCTCGAGGGCCGACTCGCGCGGCGGCGAGGACTCGATCCTCGGGCGGCGCGATGACGGCCCCCGGAGCGGACGGTCCCGTCCACCCCAGCGGTCCGTCGGCACGGCGGGAGCCCGACGACCGGACGGGGCCGACGGCGGACCGGGACCCCGACCGCCGCGCGCTGCCGGACTACCCGCTCACGTTGCGCCTCGCGGGACGGCGCGTCGTCGTCGTCGGCGGCGGTCCGGTGGCCGAACGTCGCGTGCGCGGGCTGCTCGACGCGCGCGCCGACGTGGTCCTGATCTCCCCCGACGTCACGACCGGGCTCGGGACGCTCGCGCGAGCCGGCCGTCTGACGTGGGTCGCACGGACGTACCGGACGGGGGACCTCGCCGGGGCCTGGCTGGCGCACACCGCGACCGGCTCGCTCCTCGTCGACGACCAGGTGGCCGCCGACGCCGACGAGACGCGGACGTGGTGCGTGCGCACCGGCGACCCGGCGGCCTCGGCCGCGTGGGTGCCCGCGGTCACCCGCGCCGGCGACGTCCTGGTCGCGGTCACCGCGGGCGGCGACCCGCGTCGCGCGACGCGGCTCCGCGACGGCATCGCGACGTCGCTGCGAACCGGACGGCTCCCGGTCCGGCGGCAGCGACCGGGCACGGGTTCGGTCGCGCTCGTCGGCGGCGGTCCCGGCGACCCGGGGCTCCTGACGCTGCGGGGGCGCGCTCTCCTGGCCGAGGCGGAGGTCGTCGTGGTCGACCGGCTCGCACCGCGCGCGGTGCTCGCCGAGCTCGACCCCGACGTGCTCGTGATCGACGTCGGGAAGGCGCCCGGCCACCACGCCGTCCCGCAGGACGGCATCAACGCCCTGCTCGTCGAGCACGCTCGCGCCGGTCGGCGTGTCGTACGACTCAAGGGTGGCGATCCGTACGTCTTCGGTCGCGGCTCGGAGGAGATCGCCGTCCTGCGGGACGCCGGGATCCCGGTCGAGGTCGTCGCGGGCGTCTCGAGCGCGGTCGCGGTCCCCGCCGCCGCGGGGATCCCGGTCACGCATCGGGGGCTCTCGCGGGGCTTCAGCGTGATCACCGGTCACGAGGACCTGCACACCCTCCCTCCCACGGAGCAGCACACGATCGTGCTGCTCATGGGCGTCGGCCGCCTCGGCGAGACCTGCCGCAGCCTGATGGCCGGCGGTCGTGCGCCGCACACACCTGTCGCCGTCGTCGAGGACGGCTACGGACCGGGCCAACGCGTCACGACCGGCACGCTCGCCTCGATCGCGACGCGGACCGCGGAGGTCGGCGTGCGGTCGCCGGCAGTGACCGTGATCGGCGACGTCGTCCGTCTCGCGCCGGCGTGGGCGCAGCAGAACCCGCCGTCGCCCGCGCCGGTCCCCGACCCCGACACCCCCGCTCCCGCTCCCGAGAGGAACCCGACGTGACCTATGTGATCGCTCAGCCATGCGTGGATGTCAAGGACAAGGCGTGCATCGAGGAGTGCCCCGTGGACTGCATCTACGAGGGGGAACGGTCCTTGTACATCCACCCGGACGAGTGCGTGGACTGCGGGGCGTGCGAGCCGGTGTGCC
>JAJYCD010000013.1 GCA_021778635.1 Actinomycetes bacterium | reverse complement strand
GATGCACGGGAGCGCCAGTCGCTCGGGTCATGACCCCTCCAGGTTGCACGTGCACACACGAAACGTACGTCAGAGCCGCCGAACAGAGCATCGGCACATCATGCCGACGCCTTGAGCCTGACCAAGTGGACCCGCCTTGCGCTGCCGAGCATTGCGCTGAGGGGAGGGGTGGGCAGTCGCCCATCCCTCCCCTCAGGGTTCGTGCAGATCAGATTTCGAGCGAGGTCAGCACTTGATGGCTGCGGGGGCTCCGCCCTGGAGACCGCCCTGCGTGCTGTCGTACGAGTAACCGAGGGTGGCGCTCGTGCCGTTCGGGTTGGTACCGAACAGGCAGTAGCCGTTGGTGATCAGCTTGACCGCGATCGTGTTCCCGGCCGAGAGCGTGACGGTGTCCGTTCCGATGGTCATCGTATTCGGCGAGGCGCCGGTGCCGCCCGTCACTGCCGTCGATGGCGGGTACACCTGGTTGTCCGTGAAGTACGTCTCCATCTCCGTGGCGACCGTACGCAGGTCGGACTTGATCCCGGCGTCGACTGCCTTCTTGCGCTGGTTGAGGAACACCGGGATCGCGATCGCCGCGAGGATGCCGATGATGATGATGACGACGAGGAGCTCGATGAGCGTGAAGCCCTTGTCCTTCTCCTCGATGGACTTGCGAATGCGAGCGATCATGCTCGTCCCCATTTCAACGTCGTGGTCTCTAGCGGTGAACGGCTCCGACGATGCGTGAGCCGGTGATACATCCCGACCATCGGGTGCGCGAGCGCCTACCTTGAGGCCTTCGACCGGGCTACTTGAAGAAATTCACCCGATTGCCGATCGGCAACCTCCGTTCGAGGCTGCCGTGGCCCGCGTGCGAACCTGGCCTCGGGCAATGCTCCGCGCGCGTCATCATGGAAGGGTGAACGACGGGGTGCCTGGGCAGACTGCGGTGGCGTCGGTCTGAAGACCACCCTTGACGCTGTCGTACACCCACGCGCGAGTAGCTTCGACCCCGCCGGTCTTGTTACCCACGAGGCAGTACGTCTGCGCGGTCCGATACACGTCGATCGTCACCCCGGGCGAGAGCCGGACACCACCCGACAGGTCACCTTTAGCGGCGGGGTAGGTCTGCGCGTCCGTTCGGTAGGTCTCCAGACCGAGGGCAACGGTGTGAAGATCGAACCGGACGGTCGCATCCGCTGCCTTGTGCCGTTGCTGAGCGAAGATGGGGATCGCGATCGCGGCCAGGATCCCGATGATGATGATGACCACCATGAGTTCGACGAGCGTGAACCCGGTCTCGTCGGAGCGAGTCATACGTCGCATTGTCGTCACGCCGGCCCCTCGTCGTCCTATCGCCGTCGTTGCGGCTGTCGGTGCGCTCAGTTGATGAGGTTGAAGATCGAGAAGATCGGCATGTACAGCGCGATGATCATCGACCCGATGATCGAACCGAGCACCACGATCATGAGCGGCTCGATCAACGCGGTGAGCTGCTCTGAGGTCGCCTCGACCTCCTGGTCGTAGAACTCCGCGATCTTCTCGAGCATGGTGTCCAGCGCCCCGGTGTCCTCACCGACCGCCATCATCTGCACGACCATCGGCGGGAACACCGGGTGGTGGGACAGCGGAGCGGAGAGCGACTGTCCGGTACGCACCGAGTCCTGGACCGACTTCGCGGCACGCTCGACGACGATGTTGCCGCTCGTCTCCCCCACGATGTCGAGCGCCTGCAGGATCGGCACACCCGCATGGATCATCGTGCCGAAGTTGCGGGTGAACCGCGCGACGGCGATCTTGCGGAACAGGTTGCCGAACACCGGCACCTTGAGCTTGATCGGGTCGAGGCGCTCGCGCACGGCGCGGTCGTTCTTGTGCCGACCCCACCACACCGAGATGAGCACGACCACGATCAGCAGTGGGATCGCGCCGACCTTGAGGAACCCAGACATCGTCACCAGGATCTGGGTCGGCAGCGGCAGCTGGCCGCCCAGGCTCGCGAACATGCCGGCGAACACCGGGACGATGAACAACAGCATCCCGACGACCGCCAGGATCGCGATGACGAACACGACGACGGGGTACGTCATCGCCGACTTGATCTTCCCGCGCAGCTTGACCTCGGACTCGAAGTTGGTCGCGACCGAGAGCAGCACCTGGTCGAGGAACCCGCCGACCTCGCCGGCACGGACCATGTTGACCATGAGCGGCGGGAACACGCGCGGGTGCTTCGCGAGCCCGGCGGAGAACGCGACACCGGTCTCGACATCGGATCTCACCTGGGCGAGCACCTTCGCGAGCGCCTTGCTCTCGGTCTGCTCCGCCAGGATCGTCAGCGCGCGGAGCAGCGAGAGCCCCGCGTTGATCATGGTCGCGAGCTGGCGCGCCATGATCGCCATGTCCTTGAGGCTGATCTTGTCGGAGAACCCGGGGATCGAGATCTCCTTGCGGAGGCCTCCGGTGTTCACCTCGTCGATCGTGAGAGGCGCGAGACCCATGGTCTTGAGACGGTTCGCCACCGCCGCCTGGTTGACCGCCTCGATCCTGCCCTTGACGAGCTTCCCGCTCCGGTCGCGGACCGCGTACTCGAACGTCTTGCCCTCGGCCATCACAGTGCTCCGTTCGAGTAGGACTGGCCGCCCATGGAGCTGTTGGCCAGACCGGCACCCGTCGAGCCACCCGACCTGCCGGTCAACCTGTTGAAGTCCTCCATGTGGTGGCACTTCTCGAGACCGGTCTCGTAGGAGATGCGCCCCGTCTTGACCAGCTCCGCCAGATGCTGGTCCATCGTGTGCATGCCCTGCTGAGCACCGGCCTGCATCGCCGAGTAGATCTGGTGCGTCTTCCCCTCACGGATGAGGTTCCTGATCGCGGGCGTCGCCACGAGCACCTCGGTAGCCACCGACCGGCCCGGACCGTCGGCCCGCTTGCAGAGCGTCTGGCAGACGATGCCCTGGAGCGCGCCGGCGAGCTGGGTGCGGATCTGCGACTGCTGATGCGACGGGAACACGTCGATCACGCGATCGACGGTCTGTGCGGCATCCTGCGTGTGCAGCGTCGCGAACACGAGGTGCCCGGTCTCGGCGGCCGTGAGCGCCACCGAGATCGTTTCGAGGTCCCGCATCTCACCGACCATGATGATGTCGGGGTCCTGCCGAAGCACGTGCTTGAGTGCGTTCGTGAACGACAGCGTGTCGTCGCCGACCTCGCGCTGGTTCACCAGCGACCGCTTGTGCTGGTGCAGGAACTCGATCGGGTCCTCGACCGTCATGATGTGGTCGTCGCGCGTCCGGTTGGCCAGGTCGATCACTGAGGCGAGGGTCGTCGACTTCCCCGACCCCGTCGGACCGGTGACCAGCACCATCCCACGCGGCAGCCCGGCGAAGGAGCCGACGATCGCCGGGATCCCGAGCGCCTCGAGCGGCTTGATGTCGTGCGGGATGAGCCGGAATGCGGCACCGATCGACTCGCGCTGCTGGTAGAGGTTCACCCGGAAGCGCGCCTGGCCGCGCACGGAGTACGCGAAGTCGAGCTCGAGCTCGGCCTCGAACTTCTCTCGCTGCTTCTGCGCGAGCACGGCGTACAGGCTGCGCCTGAGCGAGTCCGGGTTCTGCCGCGGGTACTGCTCCATCGGGCGCAGCGTGCCGTTGATCCGCACGGTCGGGAAAGCGCCGGTGGTGAGGTGGAGGTCGGATGCGCCCATGGCGACCATCGCGACCAGCACCTGGTCGAGCTGGAGGTCACCCTCCTGGGACTCCTGGCTGAGTGCGACCCGGCCGGACCCCGAGCCGGTCGCCCGGCGTCGCGCCTGAGCCGGCGCGCCCGCCGGAGCTCCCTGCGGCGTCGGAGCCGGCATCCCCGGAGCCGCGGCCGGAACGTACGCCTGTGGCGGCGCTGCCGGTGCACGCACGGGTTGCGGCTCGTACCCCGTCTGGGGACCGACAGGCCGGTAGGGCGGCAGCTGCCACGTGGGCTCACCGCCCGGCGACTGGAACGTCTCGCTCAAGGAACGCCTCCACCTTGTCGGGCTCCGGACCGCACACACCGAGCGGTCCGGGAGGAACAGCACTTGTCTGGCTATCGGCCGCTGGACGTCGCGGCTTGAGGCCGCTCCCGGATGGGCCCCGGCGTCACGCGACGACGCGCATGACCTCCGTGATCGAGGTCAGACCCATCGCGACCTTCATCCACCCGTCCTCGCGCAACGAGACCATGCCCTGGCGACGCGCCGTTGCCGCGATCTCCGCGCTCGACGCGTGCGTCACCGCCAGTCGCTCGATCTCCTCGGAGACCTTCATGACCTCGTGCAGGGCGAGCCGACCCCGGTACCCCGTCTTGGAGCATGCGCTGCACCCGACGTGCCGGAACAGCTCGGGGATCTCCTCGCCCTCGACCCAGGGGAAACGTGCGGCCGTGAGCTCGAGCGCTGTCGGGATGTACGGCTCCTTGCACTTCTCGCAGAGCCGCCGGGCGAGACGTTGAGCGACGACCGCGTCAAGGGCGGAACCGACGAGGAACGGCTCGATCCCCATCTCGATCAACCGGGTGATCGCGCTGGGTGCGTCGTTCGTGTGCAGGGTCGACAGCACGAGGTGCCCCGTGAGTGCCGCCTCGATCGCGATCTGCGCGGTCTCGTGGTCACGGACCTCACCGATGAGCACCACGTCGGGGTCCGACCGCAGGATCGAGCGCAGCGCCCCGGCGAACGTCAGCCCTGCCTTCGGGTTGACCTGCACCTGGTTGATCCCGGCGAGCCGGTACTCGACCGGGTCCTCGACGGTGATCACGTTGATCTCCGGGCGCGAGACCGCGTTCAGGGTGGCGTACAGGGTCGTGGACTTGCCCGAGCCGGTCGGACCGGTCACCAGGATCATCCCGTACGGCTTGGTGAAGGACTCCCGGTACTTCTCGTAGTTGTCGTCGAGGAACGACAGGTCGCGCAGGTCGAGGCTCGCGGTCGAGTTGTCGAGGATGCGCATGACGACCTTCTCGCCCCAGACCGTGGGAAGCGTCGCCACCCGGAGGTCGATCTTGCGCCCCTGATGCGTCACCGACATGCGACCGTCCTGCGGCTTGCGACGCTCGGCGATGTCGATGTCGCTCATGATCTTCACACGGGAGATCACGCCGCCCTGGATCTGCTTGGGCGACCGCTGCATCTCGTGGAGCACCCCGTCGATGCGGTACCGCACGCGGAGGTCGTGCTCTGCAGGCTCGATGTGGATGTCCGACGCGCGGTCGGTGATCGCCTGGGTCACCAGGAGGTTCACGTACCGGACGATCGGCGCGTCGTCGTCGACGAAGTCGCCCATGCGCGACAGGTCGTCCTCGACGTCCGGCTGCTCGTCCTCGAACGCCGACGAGAGGTTCTCCATCTCACCGTCGGCGCGGCAGAAGCGGTCGATCGCGCGGACGAGGTGGTCGTACGTCGTGACGACGGGCTTCACCTGCCGGCCCGACATCGTGCGGACGTCGTCGACGGCGACGACGTTGCCCGGGTCGGCCGTCGCGAGGATCAGGACACCGTTCTCGATGCCGATCGGCAGGACGACGTAGCGCCGGCACAGCGAGGCGGGCACCATCGCCACAGCCTGGCGGTCGACCGCATAGTCGTCGAGGTCGATGAAGTCCATCCCGACCTGTCGCGCCAGCGCCGCCACGAGCTGGGCCTCGGTGAGCACACCGTTCTCGACGAGCGTGCGGCCCAGCGACTGGCCGCGAGCGAGCTGCTCGTCGATCGCGGCCATGAGCTGTCCCTCGGTGACGAGGCCCTCGTCGAGAAGGATCTCCCCCAGCTGCTTCACAGGCCTGCTCCTCGTCGTCGACGTGCCCACCGCGAGCGCCTCCGGCCACGGCACCCCGGCCGACGGCAGCGGACACGCGCCGTCACCATCCTCATCGGCAGACCCGTGGGCACACGTGAGACTTCAGCGCTCGGATCTCTCCTCAGGATGCGTCCGATGACCGGCGAGAGCCGCTCCGAGGGCCTCGTCCATCGCAGCAAGAGGCGCCGGGTGCCCCGTCATGAGTCGCACCTGCTCGGCGGCCTGGTGCAGCAGCATCCGTTCACCGCCGACCACCGCACCGCCTCCGTGCGCCCACGCGACCATGAGGGCTGTCGGTCGGGGTTCGTAGACGACGTCGAGCAGGGCGCCGAGCGACGCACCGGGATGCGAGGCAAGCCCTGCGGCGATCGCATCCGCGCCGTGCGCCGGGAGCGTCGAGATGACGATGTCGGCGTCGAGCATGCTCTCGACGGCATCCTCGAGGGCGAGGTAGGTCGGCTCGACACCCATGCGATGCGCGGCACGGATCAGGGCACCGCTCCGACCGAGAGAACGCAGGTGCACCGTGGGCGTCGTGCACCCCAGCTGGCCGAGTGCCGCGAAGGCAGACGCGGCGGTGGCACCGGCACCGAGGACGACGGCGCGCGGGCGCGTTGGCAGCGGCCTGCCGACCGCACCGACGGCCTCCTGCAGCGCCGCGACGATGCCGTACACGTCCGTGTTGGCGCCCACGAGCACCGGACGCCCCGCTCGCGCGACCTCCCCGGGGCGGGTCGGTCGGCCCTGGACCAGCACGGTGTTCACCGCACCCACCACCTCGGCGAGCGGCTCCACGTGGTCGAGCATCGGGATGATCGCGTGCTTGAGCGGCATCGTGAGGCTCAGGCCGACCCAGTGGTGGTCGAGGCGCGCGATCACCCCCGCCAGCTCGGACTCCTGGACGTCCTGCCGTCCGTACTGCCAGCCGTCGAGGCCGAGGGCGCGGTACGCGGCCAGGTGCAGCACCGGCGAGAGCGAGTGCGCGATCGGGTGGCCGAGCACGGCTGCCCGGCGCCCGCTCAGCCCTTCGTCTTCAGCCACTGCTGGTACTGCGCCGACCCGGCCAGGAACTCGTCGTAGTTGTTCGTGAAGATCGTCTCGCCGGTGTCGAGGTTGACCGTGACGAAGTAGATCCAGTCACCCGGCGTCGGGCTGAGCGCGGCCTGGATCGTCGCCTGCCCCGGGTTCGAGATCGGCGTCGGCGGTAGGCCCAGGTGGAGCCTGGAGTTGTACGGGTTGTCCACCTTGAGGTCGGCGGCCGTCAGGTCGATCGCGGCCTTGTTGAGCCCGTAGGCGTTGATGGTGTCCATCCCGAGCGGGATCTGGCGGGCGATCCGGTTGGCGATCACGCGCGTCACCTTCGGGTACTGGTCCGGGAACTTGACCTCCTTCTCGGCGATCGAGGCGGTCGTCAGCACGGACTCTCGCTGGGCCGCGGGGACGTTCAGGCCGTCGAGCACCGACACCGTCTTCTTGACCATCGTGCTGAGCATCTGCGTGGCCGTCGATCCCGGCTCGAAGTCGTAGGTCGCGGGGAACAGCCACCCTTCGATATGCCCCCCGGCCTCCGCCGGAAGCCCGAGAGCAGCCGAGTCGGCAGCAGCCGCAGTGATCGTCGCGACCGGGACCGTCGTGACGGAGGAGATCCGGTCGTAGATCTGGGCAGCGGTGAGCCCCTCCGGGACCGTCACCTTGTACGAGACGCGGCTTGCGGGGTCGAGAAGGCGATCGACCGCGTCCTGCGCTTTCATCTCGAGCATCAGCGTGTAGGTGCCCGGCTGGATCGACGACGCCTTCGGGTTCGCCTTGAACGCGTCGGTGAATGCCGACCGGGTCGCGACCACGCCGTCGTCGACGAGGGTGGTGGCGATGGCTGCGCCGGAGTCACCGGGCTTCACGAGGACCTGCACCGTGCCGTGACCGGGCCCGGCGAAGTCGCTCACCGACGCCGCCGACCCACCGGCGACCGACGGCCAGATCGTCTTCATCAGGAAGTACCCCGCGGTTGCCACGAGCAGGAAGGCGACGACGAGAGCGACGCTGCTCCGACGGCGATGACGCCGCCGGTGGCCGCGCCGCTCGGTCCGTCGGTGCGACCGTCCCGGTTCCGTCGAGTCGAGGTGCTCGTCGGTGCCGGCGGGGGAGCCGAGAAACAGGTCACTCATCGTCGCCGTCCCTTCTCGTGCCCCCCGACATCGTCCACGACCGTACCTGACTCCGGGCGACGGTCCGACGCCGCCACCCGCTCCCCTGCACGCTTACCACCGGCCCGCTCCGCCTCGAGGGCGGACTGCAGGATCACCACAGCAGCGACCTGGTCGACCACGGCGCGATGGCGTCGGCCTGCTCTGCCCGACGCGTGCAGCGCCTGATGGGCCGTGACGGTGCTCATGCGCTCGTCGACGAGCATCACGGGCACCGGCGCGACAAACCGGGCCAGATCACCAGCGTACGCGCGCACCGACGCAGCAGCTGCGCCCTCGGCGCCGGACAGGTGTCGCGGCAGGCCGACGTACACGACCTCGGCGCCACGTTCGGAGACCTCAGCAGCGATGCGCAGGAGGTCGGACGGCGGTTCGTCGGCGCCACGGCCGACGTGCCCGCGTGCGAGGGTCTCGACCGGTGTCGCGATCATCCCGTCCGGGTCGCTGGCCGCGAGGCCGACGCGGACCGTGCCGACGTCGACCCCGAGCCGCACCCCGCGCGGCAGGGCCGCTGCGTCTGCGTCGGTCACCTCACGCCGCGTCGCCGACCTGGCGCACGATCGCCGCCAGGGCCGGGTCGAGCTGGTCGGCGAGGGTCCCGCCGCCCTGCGCCATGTCGTCCTTGCCGCCGCCGCCGCCGCCGAGGACGGTCGACGCCGTCCGCACCAGTGCGCCCGCGCGGACACCCCTCTCGCGCGCCCCGGCGTTGGTGACCACGACGACGAGCGGCCGATCCTTCGACACCCCACCGACCGCGACGACCGTCGGCGCCGCGTCACCCAGACGGCCCCGGACGTCGAGCGCGAGCGCGCGGAGATCGTCGGCCGAGGCCACCTCACCGGCATCGTGCGCGACGACTCGCACGCCGCCGACGTCCGACGCGCGGGAGGCGAGCGTGCCCGCGGTCGCCAGCACCTGCGCCTGGCGCACGGCCGCGAGCTCCTTCTCCGCGTCGCGTAGCCGCGACACGAGCGTGCTGACCCGGTCGTGGAGCTCGTCGGGCCTCGCACCGAGGAGTCCGGTGAGCTGCCCGACGAGTGCGTGCTCCTTGGCCTGGAACCCGAAGGCACCCTCGCCGACCAGGGCGTCGACCCGTCGGACGCCCGAGCCGATCGACGACTCCCCGAGGAGGGTCACGAGGCCGAGCTGTCCCGACCGCTTGACGTGCGTCCCCGCGCAGAGCTCACGCGACCAGTCGCCACCGATCGACACCACGCGCACCTCGTTGCCGTACTTCTCGCCGAACAGCGCCATCGCACCCAGCGCGCGTGCCTGGTCGATCGGCATGATCTGCTCCGTGACCTCGAGGTCCTCGGCCAGCTGCGTGTTGACCCGCTCCTCGATCTCCGCGAGGGCACCGCTCGGCACGGCAGACGGGAGTCGGAAGTCGAACCGCACGCGACTCGGCGCGTTCTCCGAGCCCGCCTGGGTCGCCGTCTCACCCAGGGACTCGCGCAACGCCTTGTGGACCATGTGCGTCGCGGTATGGGCGCGGCTGATCGCCTTGCGCCGCTCCACGTCGATGCGCGCGGTACCGGGCTGGCCTACGGTGATCGTGCCGTCGACCAACCGTCCGCGGTGCACCGACAAGCCCTTGATGGGCGCCTGGACGTCGTCCACCTCGACCGTCGCACCGTTCTCCAGGACGATGGTGCCCTGGTCGGCGAGCTGACCGCCCGCCTCCGCGTAGAACGGCGTCCGGTCGAGGATCACCTCGACGTCCGCGGGCGCCGCCGCGGCGGGCTGCGGTACGCCGTCGACGAGCAGCGCTGCCACCTGCACCCGCGCCGTCTGCTCGGTGTAGCCGAGGAACTGCACCGGACCGCCGAGATCGCCCTGCACCTGCTGGTACACGCCCGTGTCGACGTGCCCTGCGCGCTTGGCGAGCGCGTCCGCGCGCGCCCGGGTCCGCTGCTCCTGCATTAGCGCACGGAACGCCGTCTCGTCGACGTCGACACCCTGCTCGGCCGCCATCTCGAGCGTGAGGTCGATCGGGAAGCCATAGGTGTCGTGCAGCGCGAACGCCTGGTCCCCGGAGATGACGGGCGCGCCGCCCTCCGCGGCGCCCTTCGCCACGCGAACTGCCGTGTCGAGGATCGTCGTCCCGGAGACCAGCGTGCGCCGGAACGCCTCTTCCTCGGCGTAGGCGATGCGCGAGATCCGCTCGAAGTCCGCCTCGAGGTACGGGTAGGACGGCGCCATCGCGTCCTTGCTCACCGGGAGGAGGGACGGCAGCGCCAGGCCCTCGACACCCAGCAACCGCATGGCGCGCACGCTGCGTCGCAGCAGCCGGCGCAGCACGTAGCCGCGACCCTCGTTCGAGGGGGTGACGCCGTCACCGATCAGCATGAGCGACGAGCGCACGTGATCGGCGACCACCCGCATCCGCACGTCGTCGTCGTGCACGGCGCCGTACCGACGCCCCGAGAGCTCCTGCGCGGCCTCGATGACCGGGAAGACCTCGTCGATCTCGTACATGTTGTCCTTGCCCTGCAGCAGGTATGCGACCCGCTCGAGGCCCATGCCGGTGTCGATGTTCTTCTGCTTGAGCTCGCCGAGCAGCGGGAAGTTGTCCTTGCCACCGCCCGCCCCGCGCTCGTACTGCATGAAGACGAGGTTCCAGATCTCCAGGTAGCGGTCCTCGTCGACGATCGGGCCACCTTCGGCACCGAACTGGGGCCCGCGGTCGACGTAGATCTCCGAGCACGGACCCGCGGGACCGGGCTGCCCGGTCGACCAGAAGTTGTCCTTCATCCCGCGGCGCTGGATCCGCTCGTCCGGGAGACCCGCGATCCGCTTCCAGAGCAGCGCGGCCTCGTCGTCGTCGTGGTACACCGTGACCCAGATCGTCTCCGGGTCGAACCCGTAGCCACCCTCGGCGACGGAGCCGGTGATCAGCTCCCACGCGTAGGTGATCGCTCCCTCCTTGAAGTAGTCGCCGAAGGAGAAGTTGCCGTTCATCTGGAAGAACGTGCCGTGCCGCGTCGTCTTGCCGACCTCGTCGATGTCGAGCGTCCGCACGCACTTCTGCACGCTCGTCGCGCGCTGCCACGGCGGGGTCTGCTCACCGAGCATGTACGGGATGAACGGCACCATCCCGGCGACCGTGAACAGCAGCGTCGGGTCCTGGGAGATCAGGGAGGCAGAGGGAACGACGGCGTGACCTCGTGCGGAGAAGAAGTCGAGCCAACGCTGGCGGATCTCGGCGGTACGCATGTCGTCCTCGGTCGTCCTGTATGGGTGGTGGGAGCTCATCCGGCGTGCCGGTCGAGAGAGTCAGAAGAAGGAGTACGGAAGCTCTCCGTCGTCGTCCGGGTCGACGGGGACCTCACGTCCGCCGTCCGAGGGACGGCGCACCCCTGACGCGGAACGAGCAGAGCGGTCCGCCTTCACCGCAGCGACGTCGACGTTGCCGACGAGCTCGTGACGGAGCAGGTCCTCCCGCTCGTGGAAGGCGACGAGGAAGTCCGACCGGAAGCGCGCGAGTCGCGACCTGAGCCCGCGCGGCGAATCCCGGTCCGAGCCCACGACGGTCATCGCCGGCTCCGGAAGATCCCCGCCAACGCGCGGCGGGCGCCGTAGGAGAACGCCGCGACCTTGATCAGCGGCGAGCCGACGGTCGCCGCGAACAGCGACGTCAGCGCCGACACGTTCTGCGTCACGTCGGCGACGGACGAGGTGATCGTGTCCACCCGCGCGAGCTGCGCGTTGGCGGACGCCACGGTGGCCGCGGTCTCGTCGAGCACGGGCACGGTGTGCTCGGTGAGCTGCCGCACCGACTCGCGGGTCTCGTCGAGCACGCCGCCGAGCCGCAGCAGCGGCACCGCCAGCAGCACCACGAGCGCGACGAAGGCGAGCGCGCCGATGAGTCCTGCGACATCCCCGAGCGACATGGCGTTCCTCTCCCGTGCGGATCGTGGCCTCGGATCGTGCTGCGGATCGTGTCGAGCGGCGGGCGCGCGGCCGGTCGCGACCCTCCCGCGAACCTTACCTGGAACGGCCGAAGGCCCTGCTCGCACCGGCGGGCGCGTGCAGGGCCTTCGGCCGGACCTGACGGTCCGACCGATCAGCGGGCGTAGAACTCGACGACGAGCTGGACCTCACAGGTCACCGGGACCTCGGCGCGCTTCGGCCGGCGCGTGAGTACCGAGGAGAGCTTCTCGAGCTGGACGTCCAGGTAGCCCGGGACGGTCGGCAGCACGTCCCGGTGCGCGCCCGCGGCCGCGACCTGGAACGGCACGGTGGCCTGGCTCTTGGGCTTGATCTGGATGGTCTGTCCGGGCTTCACCCGGAACGAGGGACGGTCGACGATCTTGCCGTCGACGAGCACGTGGCGGTGCACGACGGTCTGACGCGCCTGCAAGATGGTCCGCGCGAAGCCCGAGCGCAGCACGAGGGCGTCGAGGCGGCTCTCGAGGAGCTCGACGAGCGCCTCACCGGTCAGGCCCTGGTCCTTGCGGGCCTCCTCGAAGGCCCGCGCCATCTGCTTCTCGCGCAGGCCGTACTGGGCGCGCAGGCGCTGCTTCTCGCGAAGCCGCACCGCGTAGTCGGACTCGGTGCGACGACGCGCGCGGCCGTGCTCGCCGGGCGGGTAGGGGCGCTTCTCGAAGTGCTTGACAGCCTTGGGGGTGAGCGCGAGCCCGAGGGCGCGCGAGAGCCGCACCTGGCGGCGCGAACGCGTAACTGAAGACACAGTGCATCCTGTCGTGTTGAGGTGACGTCACACCCGCTGACGGAGATGATCCGGCGGGCGTGGGGCCGACCATGGTGCCTGTCCGTACCTGTCCGGACTGGCGGCTAAGGCCCCAGGTCTAGCTGGGTGTAGCTGGGTGTAGCTAGGTGTGGTGCGAGTCGCTCCGGTCGGACGCAGCCGCTCAGAACCTGACGATCTTACCCCACGGTCGCAGCACCGGAGCGCATGAGTCGCTCACGCGCGCGGGTGCAGGATCGCCTGGATCCGCTCCAGGCGCGCGGCGACCTCACGCTCGAACCCGCGATCGTTCGGACGGTAGTACCGCGTTCCGACCAGGTCGTCCGGAAGGTACTGCTGCGCGGCGACGGCGTGCGGCGCGTCGTGCGCGTACTGGTACCCGTCCCCGTGACCGAGGCCCTGCGCACCGGCGTAGTGGGCGTCACGCAGGTGGGCCGGAACGGTACCGATGTGCCCGGCGCGGACGTCGGCGAGCGCGGCGTCGATCCCGAGGTACGCGGCGTTCGACTTCGGTGCGGTCGCCAGGTGCACGACGGCCTCGGCGAGGATGATCCGAGCCTCGGGCATCCCGATCAGGGCCACGGCCTGCGCCGCCGCGACGGCCGTCTGAAGGGCGCTCGGGTCCGCCATGCCGACGTCCTCGGCGGCGGAGATCACGATGCGCCGTGCGATGAACCGGGGATCCTCCCCCGCCGCGATCATCCGGGCGAGATAGTGCAGTGCTGCGTCGACGTCCGAACCACGCACCGACTTGATGAACGCGCTGATGACGTCGTAGTGCTGGTCGCCGTCGCGGTCGTACCGCACGGCCGCCACATCGATCGCGTGCTCGACGGTCGCCAGGTCGACCACGGGCACGTCGGGGGTGTCCGCGCCGCGAGTACCCGGCCCGTCGTCGAGAGCGGCGCCCGCCGCCGCCTCGAGGATCGTCAGCGCCTTGCGCGCGTCGCCACCGGCGAGCCGCAGCACGTGCTCCTCGGCGTCCTCCTCGAGCGCGACCGCACCGGCGAGTCCTCGCTCGTCCGCGAGGGCGCGTCGGATCAGCTCGCGCACCCGATCGGTCTCCAGCGGGCGGAGCGTGAGGAGGAGCGACCGGGACAGCAGCGGCGAGTTGACCGAGAAGCTCGGGTTCTCGGTGGTCGCGGCGACCAGGGTCACCCAGCGGTTCTCCACGCTCGGCAGCAGGGCGTCCTGCTGGGCCTTGGTGAAGCGGTGCACCTCGTCGATGAACAGCACGGTCTCGCCACCGCCGGTCGCGAGCCGACGCCGGGCGTCATCGATGACCAGGCGCACATCCTTGACCCCGGCGGTGACCGCGGAGAGCTCGACGAACCGCCGGCCCGAGGTCGTCGCGATGAGGTAGGCCAGCGTCGTCTTCCCCGTCCCCGGCGGTCCCCACAGGATCACCGAGGACGGGGCCGCTCTACGCGACCGCTCGTCGGCCGGCTCGACCAGCCGACGCAACGGGGAGCCGGCTGCCAAGAGGTGGTCCTGGCCCGCGACCTCGTCCAACGTGCGCGGTCGCATCCGAACGGCGAGGGGTGCGTTCGGCCCCGCGATCGCCGTGCCCTGCACCGTCGACACGACGGAGTCGAACAGGTCCATGCGAGGAGCCTACGCACCGGGGCGGCGTGGAAACCGTGGCTGCAACCTGCGATGCTGACCAGCGTGTTCGCATCCCTCGGTCGCCGCGTCGCGCGTCACCCGCGCTGGTTCGTCCTCGCGTGGGTGGTCATCACCGTGCTCGGCTTCGCTCTCGCCTCGTTCGGCGTGCAGGGGCAGTCGCTCTTCGAGCGGCTCAGCACCGGCGCGCCCGGGGTGCCCGGCTCCGAGAGCCAGACCGCCCAGAACATCCTCACGCGGACGTCCACCTCCGGTTCGTCGCTCTCGCTGCTCGTCCGCGGTCTCGACCCGACGTCGTCCGGCGTCGCGACGGTGATGGCCACGATGAACACCGAGCTCGCTGCCATCCCCGGAGTCACGTCGGTCTTCGACCCGTACGTCGTCCCGGGTGGGGTGACCAACGCCGCTGCGGCCCCGCTCCTCGGGCGCTCGGGCGACGGCTTCCTCGTGGTGGTCGACCTCGACCCCGCCCTGTCGAAGGACGCGAACACGACCGCCCTCGACAGGGTCGCGGCGCGACTGGCGCAGGTGACACGCGAGCTCACCGCCGCGGCGCCCGACGTCAGCGGGATCGTCGGAGGTTCCAGCCTGATCACCGCCGCGATCACCCATCAGGTCGAGGACGACCTGCGCACGGGTGAGGCGATCGCGCTCCCCGTCGCCCTCGTCATCATGGTGCTCGTCTTCGGTGGGTTCCTGGCAGCCTCCATGCCGATGGTCGGTGCGATCGCCTCGATCGCCGGCGGACTCGGCAGCCTCTTGTTCTACTCCTACCTGATCAGCATGGATGCGTCCGTCGTCAACGTCGTCACGATCCTCGGTCTCGGTCTGTCGATCGACTACGGGCTGCTGATCGTCTCGCGCTTCCGTGAGGAGCTGCACAAGGTCCTGGACGCGGAGGCCGGGCGACGTCCGAGGCGGCGCCGAGGCGATGGGGCGGTCACCGAGGCCGTGGTTCGGACCATGTCCACCGCTGGGCGCACGGTCGCGTTCTCGGCGGTGACCGTGGGCGTCTCGATCGCGGGACTCATGGTGTTCCGCCCTGACCTGCTGCGCACCTTCGGGGCCGCGGGCGTCACGGTGATCGTGATCGCGGTCGCCACCGCTCTCACGTTGGTTCCGGCGCTCCTCACCATGACCGGACGACGTCTCGCGAAGCCCGGGCTCATCAGCAAGATCCCCGGGATGCGCACCGCACTCGCGCGGACCGCCGACGTCCAGTCGGAGGAGGGCGTGTTCTCGGCCCTCGCGACGCGGGTGCAGCGGCGTCCGTGGTGGGTGCTCGGTGGCGTCCTCGTGGTCCTCGCGGTCCTCGCTCTGCCGCTCGGCTCGATGCAGCTCAGGAACTCGATGACCGAGCTGCTGCCCGCCGGGAGCACGCAGCGCACCTACCTCTCGGCGCTGGCGGACCAGTATCCCAGCTCGTCCTCGCCCACCGTCGTCATCGTCGCGCAGACCTCGCTCGCGGAGGCGCAGACCTGGTCGACGTCGCTCACGAGCGTCGCGCACGTCACCTCGGTCGACGCGCCGACCGCACAGGGTGGCTACGTCGTGATCGGCGTTCGCGTGAACACGACCGACCCGGGCGGCGCCGTTGCGCGAGACGTCGTGCACGAGCTCCGTGCCCTCCCGCACCCGTTCCCGACCTGGGTCACGGGCCAGGCCGCCGTGCAGATCGACTTCACCCACGCGCTCCTCGACCGGGCGCCGTGGGCCATCGGCATCGTCGTGCTCGCGACCTTCGTGCTGCTGTTCCTCATGACCGGGTCCGTCGTGATCCCTCTCAAGGCGCTCGTCGCGAACGCCGTCTCGCTGTCCGCCGCGCTCGGCGTCCTCGTCTGGGTCTTCCAGGACGGCCACCTCTCCGGGGTGCTCGACTTCATCTCGACGGGAGGCGTCGAGACGTACGTCCTCGCCCTGGTCATCGCGTTCGCGTTCGGCCTCGCGATGGACTACGAGGTGTTCCTGCTGTCCCGGATCAAGGAGCTGCACGACGCCGGGGTGGCGGACGACGAGGCGGTGCGGCTCGGGCTGCAACGCTCGGGGCGCATCATCACCTCGGCGGCCGCCATCATCATCGTGGTGTTCGCCGGCTTCGTCGCCGGCAAGATGCTGGTGATCAAGGAGGTCGGCTTCGCCCTCGCGGTGGCTGTCCTGATCGATGCGAGCCTCGTGCGGCTGCTGCTCGTCCCGGCGACCATGACCCTCCTGGGGAGGTGGAACTGGTGGGCCCCGAAGTTCCTGACCCGGATCTACGACAGGCTCGCGATCACCCACTGACGCCCGCGCCGTTGGAGATCGGCCATGACGGCTCCCGTCGGGGGTTCGCCTGGCGTCTTGTCCTCGCCTCTGCCCTCAGCCTCTACGGGCTTTCCCTGCTGGTGAAGCTCATCAGGCTGGTACTGGCGGCTGGCGGCCCCGTGGTCGTCCTTGGTTCCGAGACGATTCCTGCACCGTTGCTCGCGGAGTCCTTCTTCCTGGCCAGCCTCCTCGATGTCGTCCTGCTGGTCGCCGCTGTCCCCGTGTGGCGATGGACGCTCGCGGTGCGACCTCGACCCTTCGCGCCGGTGCTCGATCCGCTCGACACGCCCGGACCGCGTCCGCACCAGGGCCTCTCCGGAGACGTCGTGCCGCCTCGGCGCTGGTGACCGCCAGCACCAACACGCCCGGCCTCGCATCCCGCGCCGCGCCGCGCTCGCCGACGCGTCGTCCGCCGGGAATAGCCGGCCCGAGGCGCCTGTTGGGCCGGATGTACATGCAAACGCATCGACTAGGACGAGGTACCTGACATGCAGTTCGGCATCTTCACCGTCGGCGACGTCACCACCGACCCGACCACCGGTCGCACCCCGACCGAGGCCGAACGGATCAAGGCCATGCTGACGATCGCGAAGCACGCGGAGGACGTCGGCCTCGACGTCTTCGCCACCGGCGAGCACCACAACCCGCCGTTCGTCCCCTCCTCCCCCACGACGATGCTCGGCTACATCGCCGCGACGACCTCGACGATCCAGCTCTCGACCGCGACCACCCTCATCACCACCAACGACCCGGTCAAGATCGCCGAGGACTACGCGATGCTCCAGGTCATTGCCGACGGTCGCGTCGACCTCATGATGGGGCGCGGCAACACCGGCCCGGTCTACCCGTGGTTCGGCAAGGACATCCGCCAGGGGATCTCGCTGGCCGTCGAGAACTACGCGCTGCTCCGCCGACTCTGGGACGAGGAGGTCGTCGACTGGGAGGGCCGCTTCCGCACGCCGTTGCAGGGCTTCACGTCGACCCCGCGACCGCTGGACGGTGTCGCGCCGTTCGTGTGGCACGGCTCGATCCGGAGCCCGGAGATCGCCGAGCAGGCCGCCTACTACGGCGACGGGTTCTTCCACAACAACATCTTCTGGCCCATGGAGCACACCCGATCGATGGTCAGGTACTACCGCGAGCGGTTCGAGCACTACGGCCACGGCACGGCCGAGCAGGCGATCGTCGGGCTCGGTGGGCAGGTGTTCATGCGGTCGCGCTCGCAGGACGCGGTGCGCGAGTTCCGCCCCTACTTCGACGAGGCCCCGGTGTACGGCCACGGCCCGTCGCTCGAGGAGTTCACCGCTCAGACACCACTCACGGTCGGCAGCCCGCAGCAGGTGATCGACCGGTACGCCGCGATGCGGCATGACGTCGGGCACTACCAGCGGCAGCTGTTCCTGATGGACCACGCGGGGCTCCCGCTCCGTACCGTCCTCGAGCAGCTCGACATCCTGGGCGGTGAGGTCGTGCCGGTGCTCCGCGCCGAGATGGCCTCCGACCGCCCGGCCACGGTCCCCGAGGCGCCCACGCACGTGACGCGAGTCGCGGCGGCACGCGCGGCGGGAGCCGCCGCACTCGAGCACGGCGCGCCCGCACCGGACCGCTGGACCGGACGGACGGCCGAGGACGACCTCGCCGCTGCGGACGCCGTGTCGGGAGAGCGCGCATGACCGCGCGCAGGATCGCCGTCGTCACCGCGGGGCTGGGGAGGCCGTCCTCGACCCGACTGCTGGCGGATCGCCTGGCGCAGGCGACCGTCGACGAGCTCACCGGCATGGGCGTCACGGCCACGGTCGAGACCATCGAGCTGCGGGACGTCGCGCACGACGTCGTCAACGCGATGCTCACCGGGTTCCCCTCCGAGGCGTTGGGCGGCGTCCTCCGGGCCGTCACCGGGGCCGATGCCCTCATCGCCGTGACTCCGCTCTACACCACGACCTTCTCCGGTCTGTTCAAGTCCTTCATCGACATCCTCGACAAGGACGCGCTGACCGGGATGCCGGTCCTCCTCGGAGCCACCGGCGGGACGCCGCGTCACTCCCTGGCGCTCGAGTACGCGGTGCGTCCCCTGTTCACGTACCTCCACGCGGAGACCGTGACCACCTCGGTCTTCGCCGCGACGGACGACTGGGCGGGCGGGACGGACACCGTCGCCCCGCTTCCGGCACGGATCACCCGAGGCGCGCGGGAGCTCGCGGGCGCGATCGCCGCGCGGCCGGCGTCCCGGCCCGTCGACCCGTTCGCGAGCGCGCCGTCCTTCGCGGAGCTGCTCGGCGAATCCTGACCGCTACACGTCCGACGGTGCGTCCACGCGCCGTGACGTGAAGCCGTGGCGCAGCTCGAGTCCGAGCCTGAGGTACAACCGCCGCGCCACGTCGTTGTCGGCGTACAGCCCGAGGCTGACCGACGGCGGACCGAACGCCGGTCGAACCTCGAGGCAGTCCACCACGGCGGCGGCGAGCACCTGGCCCGCGAGGCCGCGACCGCGCACTCCCGGATCGACGCCGAGAGACACGAGGTGCGGCGCCATCCCCGGCACGAGCTGGATCGCGCCGACGGCCGCATGCAGGGTGCCACGCTCACGCACCCCCCACCAGCCGATCAGCCGCGGATCGTCCGGGGCGGTGCTCGCCGTGGGGTGACCACGGGAGAGGAACTCCCTGATCTCGTCGGTGGTTCCCGGTCCGAGGGGAAGACGCTCCGCACGCGCGTGGTCGGCGACGCGCAGCGGACCGTCCGTCCACATCCAGTCCCAGGAGGATCCGGCGCCGCCGAGCCCGACGAGCTCGCGCACCTCGGGCGCAAGGAGCTCCACGGCGCCTCGCTCGATCGTCGCGTACCGGGCGCCGTGCGCGACGAGCCCGTCCTCGCGGACGATCGACTCGAGGAGCACCGCGACGTCCTCGACGCCCCCCACGCCGAACAGCCCCCGCTCGCGACCGAGCCCCTCCACGACCGCCACGAGTGCCGTCGGGCTCCCCCACGCCGAGACCACGGTGGCGAGCGCGTGCTCGCCGAGCAGGTACGGCTCGGTGGACCACGGCGCCGGCAGCTCCACGACCCGGGTCGCGGCCGCGTGCCAGCGCGACGACGCGGGCTCGGGGCTCATTCCCCGTGGAGCGACGACCCGCCCGCAGCAGGCGTGTCGGCACCGGGCTGGACGGGCTTCGCCACGACGTCGACGCCGGCCTCGCGCCGCTGATCCGCACTGATCGGCGCCGGCGCACCGGTGAGCGGGTCGTAACCGCCGCCGGACTTCGGGAAGGCGATCACGTCGCGGATGGATGCCGATCCCGTCAGCAGGGTGAGGATGCGGTCCCAGCCGAACGCGATCCCGCCGTGCGGCGGCGCACCGAACGCGAAGGCGTCGAGCAGGAAGCCGAACTTCTCCTGGGCCTCGTCCTCACCGATCCCCATCACGGCGAAGACCCGCTCCTGCACGTCGCGGCGGTGGATACGGATCGAGCCGCCGCCGATCTCGTTGCCGTTGCAGACGATGTCGTACGCGTACGCCAGCGCGGCGCCCGGGTCCTCCTCGAACCGGCCGATCCACTCCGGCGTCGGTGAGGTGAACGCGTGGTGCACCGCCGTCCACGACCCACCGCCGACCGCGACGTCGTCGTCCTCCCCCGTCGGCTTGAACAGGGGCGCGTCGACGACCCACACGAACGACCACCGGCTCTCGTCGATCAGCCCGCCGCGCCTGCCGATCTCGAGCCGCGCGGCGCCGAGCAGCGCGCGGGCGTCACTCGTCTTGCCCGCGGCGAAGAACACCGCGTCGCCCGGTGCCGCACCGACGGCCGCCACGAGTCCGTCACGCTCGGCGTCCGACAGGTTCTTCGCGACGGGACCACCGAGGGTGCCGTCCTCCCCGACCGTCACGTACGCGAGGCCCTTGGCACCGCGCTGCTTGGCCCACTCCTGCCAGGCGTCGAAGCCGCGGCGAGGTGTCGCCGCGCCACCGGGCTGGACGACCGCACCGACGTAGGGCGCCTGGAACACCCGGAACGTCGTGCGCGCGAAGTACGCGGTCAGGTCGACGAGCTCGAGACCGAACCGCAGGTCCGGCTTGTCCGAGCCGAACCGCGCCATCGCGTCCGCGAACGTCATCCGCGGGATCGGCGTGGGGATCGTGTACCCGATGAGGTCCCAGAGGGCGACGAGCACCTCCTCGCCGACCTGGATCACGTCGTCCTGCTCGACGAAGCTCATCTCGATGTCGAGCTGGGTGAACTCCGGCTGCCGGTCGGCACGGAAGTCCTCGTCCCGGTAGCAGCGCGCGATCTGGTAGTACCGCTCCATCCCCGCCACCATGAGCAGCTGCTTGAACAGCTGCGGCGACTGCGGAAGGGCGTACCACGAGCCGGGCGACAACCGCGCGGGCACGACGAAGTCGCGCGCCCCCTCGGGCGTCGAGTGCGTCAACGTCGGCGTCTCGATCTCGACGAAGTCGTGCGTGTCGAGGACACGGCGCGCGGCCGCGTTGGCCTTCGAGCGCAGCCGCAGCGCGGCCGCGGGCGCGGGACGGCGCAGGTCCAGGTAGCGGAACTTCAGCCGCGCCTCCTCACCGATGTGCTCGTCGAGCGCCGACGAGACCTGAAACGGCAGCGGTGCGGCCTCGTTGAGGACGACGACGTCCTGCGCGACCAGCTCGACCGCGCCCGTGGCGAGGTGGTCGTTGGCGTTGCCCTCGGGTCGGGCCCCGACCGTTCCGGTCACCTGCAGGACGTACTCGTTGCGCAGCCCGTGCGCGACCGCCTCGTCACGGATGACGACCTGGGCGATCCCCGAGGCGTCCCGCAGGTCGATGAACGCGACGCCACCGTGATCGCGACGCCGGTCGACCCAACCCGTGAGGGTGACGGTCTGGCCGATGTGCTCGGCTCGCAGTGAGCCGGCCGTGTGGGTGCGGAGCACGGAGGGGTCCTTCCGGGATCGATGCGACGCCAGGACGGCGACCCGACGATCTTAGTGGTCGGGACCCCCTCGACCGTCCGGCGGCCGGCGCAGGGCACCGGGCGCCCAGGCAGGGACGACCGGGTGAGCCGGCGCGACGGGGTCGAGCCGGACGTAGGGGTCGCCCTGCCGCGGCCGCGGGTCGACGTCGGCCGCGTTGGGCCAGCAGGCACACGCCCGCTCGGCCTGCGCCGTGATGGTCAGGGACGGGTTCACCCCGGGGTTGGCGGTGACTGCGGCGCCGTCGAGCACGTGCAGCGTCGGGTAGCCGTGCACGCGCTGGTAGGCATCGATCACGCCCTCGTCCGGGGTCGCGCCGATCGGGCACCCACCGAGGAAGTGCGCGGTCATCGGCATGTTGACGAGATCGCCCCAGCTCCCGCCCGGCACTCCGCCGAGCTCCTCCGCGAGCAGCGAGGCCGCGCGGTGACCGTCGGGGATCCAGGTCGGGTTCGGCTCACCCGGACCTTGCCGGCTCGACAGGTGCCCACCCCTCGGTCCCCGCACCCACCGCGTCGTCAACGAGTTGTCGCGAGCCTGCATGACCAGGGCGATGGTCGTCCGCTCGCTCCAGCGGTACGGGGCCAGGGCCCGCACGGTCGTCACCGGTCGCCGCGCGAGCTCGCGGGCGTAGCCCGACAGGACGAGGGTCCACCGACGCCACCGCGGCGCGCCCCGCGACAGGACGGTCTGCAGCAGCGCCATCGCGTTCGAGCCCGGCCCGTAGCGGACGGGCTCGACGTGGGTGTGGGGGTCGGTGAAGAACGACGACGTGATCGCCACCCCACGGGACAGGTCGCGGGTTGGGTCCACCCGCGGGGCGCTCGCCCCGAGCAGCGCCTCCGAGTTGGTCCGGGTGAGCTCCCCGAGCCGTCGCGAGAGGCGTGGCAGCCGACCTGCCCGGACGTTCCGGTGCAGCAACGTCTGCGTCCCGAGTGCACCCGCGGCAAGGACGACCTCGCGCGCCCGCCACACGGCGGCTCGGCGCGCCCCGCCGGGCCCGGTCCGCCGGCTCCGAACCAGCCAGCTGCCGTCCGCCTGCGGGTGCAGCTCGGTCACCGTCGTCATCGGATGCACCTGCGCGCCGGCCGACTCGGCGAGGTGCAGGTAGTTCTTCACCAGGGTGTTCTTCGCGCCGACGCGACACCCCGTCATGCACCCTCCGCAGTCCGTGCACCCGGTCCGTGCCGGTCCCGCGCCACCGAAGAACGGGTCGGGAACCGTGCGACCGGGCTCGTCGAAGAACACGCCGACGTCGGCGGCCCGGAACGTCTCCTCGCAGCCCATCCGGGTCGCCACCCGCAGCATGAGCCGGTCGGCCGGTGTCGTGGACGGGTACGTGACGACGCCCAGCATCCGTCGGGCCTGCTCGTAGTGCGGCGACAGCTCCGCCGCCCAGTCGGTGAGGTGCGCCCACTGCGGATCGGCGAAGAACGGCGCCAGCGGCCGGTACAGCGTGTTGGCATAGACGAGGGACCCGCCGCCGACCCCGGCACCGGCCAGGATCAGCGAGTCCCGCAGCACCTGGATCCGCTGGATGCCGTAGCACCCGAACGCCGGGGCCCAGAGGAACGTCCGCAGGTGCCACGAGGTGCGGAACTCGTCGTCGGCGAACCGGCGACCAGCCTCCAGGACCGCGACGCGATAGCCCTTCTCGGTGAGTCTCAGGGCGGCGACCGACCCACCGAACCCCGACCCGATGATCAGGACGTCGACGTCGTGGTCATCGGTGGCGACAGCGTCCATGCGCGCATCCTGGCACGGCTGCGTCCGGCGGGGTCGGCAGCGCGACCGGAGACCGTCAGACCGACGCCGCGGGGAGCACGCGCGGCCAGAGGTCCTCCGCCGGCGGCGCCCACGTCGATGCGTCCGCCGGCACCTGCTCGCCCGAGCGGATGTCCTTGACCTGGTCGGACCCGACCTCGCCGTCCGGCGCGGCCGGGAACCACACGAACGGGATGCCGCGTCGGTCGGCGTACCGGATCTGCTTGCCGAACTTCGCCGCCACCGGTGCGACCTCGACCGGGATCCCACGGGCGCGGAGGGCCGTCGCGACGAGGTCGCTGTCCGCGCGGGTCTCCTCGGAGGTGACCGCGACCACCACCGCGCTCGGGACCGCCCGGGTGGTCCGGACGAGCGGGACGGACAGCAGCCGTGACACGAGGCGGGACACGCCGACGGACAGACCGACACCCGGGTACGTGTTCGCGCCGTCCGACGCGAGCGTGTCGTAGCGGCCGCCCGAGCAGATCGAGCCCAGCTGCTCGTGGCCGACCAGGACCGTCTCGTAGACGGAGCCCGTGTAGTAGTCCAGACCCCGGGCGATCTTGAGGTCCGCGACGATGACGCCGGGCGCGCGCTCGCTCGCGGCGCCGATCAGTGCGCCGAGCTCCGCGAGGCCGGTGGTCAACAGCTCCGACGTCACCGCGTGGGTGACCGCCAGCGCGCGCACCCGTTCCACGACGGTCAGATCCTCTCCGTGCACGGCCGCCAGCTCCAGCACGGCCGACGCCTGCGCGTCACTCGCGCCGGCGTCCGTGACGAGCAGCTGGGCGACCGCGGCCGGGCCGATCTTGTCGAGCTTGTCGATCGAGCGGAGCACGGCGTCGACGTCGGTGAGCCCCAGTCCCCGCGCGAAGCCCTCGACGACCTTGCGGTTGTTCACGAGGATGCGCACCGGCGGCATGCCGATGGGCGCGAGCGCCGCGAAGGCCTCTGCCATGACGAGCGGCAGCTCGACCTCGAAGTGGTACGGCAGCTCGCCGGCCCCGACGACGTCGATGTCGGCTTGCACGAACTCCCGGAAGCGCCCGTCCTGGGGCCGCTCACCGCGCCAGACCTTCTGGATCTGGTACCGCTTGAACGGGAAGGACAGGTGGCCGGCGTTCTCGAGCACGTACCGCGCGAAGGGCACCGTGAGGTCGAAGTGCAGCGCGAGCTGTCCCGCGCGGTCCTCGGCCGTCCCGGCCTCCTCCTGGAGCCGGCGCAGCAGGTAGACCTCCTTCGAGGTCTCGCCCTTGCGCAGCAGCTGCTCGAGTGGTTCGACGGCGCGCGTCTCGATACCCGCGAACCCGTGCAGCTCGAACGTCCGTCGGAGCGTCTCGACGATGTGGTGCTCCACGATGCGCCCGGCAGGCAGCCACTCGGGGAATCCGGACAAGGGGGTGGGGCGAGCCATGGTCGTCATCCTGCCAGGAACGGGTTGGACCGACGTTCCGCGACCAGGCTCGTCGCCGGACCGTGCCCAGGAAGGACCCGCGCGCCCGGTGCGAGCAGCGGGACGACGTCGCGCAGCGTCCTGGTCATCACCGCACCGTCGCCGCCCGGCAGGTCGGTGCGACCGATGGTCCCCGCGAAGAGCACGTCGCCGGTCAGCGCGGCCGGACCGGCCTCGAGCTCGACGAGGTAGAAGGTCGAGCCCTCGGTGTGCCCCGGTGCGTGCAGCGCACGCAGCCCGAGGCCGTCCAGGCCGAGGTCGCTCACCACACCCGGACGAGTCGTGAACGTGTCGACCCGCCTCGGCGTGCGGTAGCTGCGCGGGTCTATCCCGGTCCCACGCAGCGCCTGCGCCAATGGTCCGGACGCCGCGCCGTCGGACGCCCCGAGACCGAGGGTGCCGAACGGGTCGGTGACCCGGTAGGCATCGGCCTCGTGAATCAGGAGCGGTACGTCGAGCTCGTCGCACACCGCGGCGGCGTCCCAGGTGTGGTCCGCGTGACCGTGCGTCGCGAGCACCGCGACCGCCTCGAGGCCGAGCGCACGGACCGACGCCACGACGTCCTGCGCGGTACCCGCGCCCGTGTCGACGATCACGCAGGCGCCTCCTGGCGCCGACAGCACGTAGCAGTTGGTCCCGAACACCGGCGCGACGACCGTGCGGACCGACAGGGGAACAGGCACGCCACCACCCTACCGAGGCGGTGCGGACGCCCGGGTCCCGGAAGCGTGACGTCATCGGTACCTCGGGAACCGTCCTTCGGCGCGGTCTGCGGCTCGTGTTTGCCTAGACTGTGCTCGGTCCCGCGTGGGCCGTGCACGCGGCCCGTCGCTGACCGCCGCAGTCGTCGACGAGGAGGAGGCCGGGTGTCCCCGAACAAGCGCGAGCGCGAGTACGCACGTCGCCGATACGAGGACTGGCAGCGCCGGCAAGCAGCAGCGCGCTCGCGGCGGCGTCGTCAACAGGTGGTCGCCGGTTCGGTCGTCGGAGTCCTCATCGTCGCCCTCGGTGTCGGCGCAGCGATCTCGAGCGCACGCAACGGTGGCTCGCCCCTCACACCACCCACCTCGAACGTCACGGCACCGGCCGCCTCGCCGAGCGCTTCCACCACGTACACCCTCCCGTCCCCCTCGCTCGCCGAGGCCCGCCTGTGGACCGGCACGATCACCACGTCGGCCGGCTCGATCGGGATCTCTCTCGACGGTGCCGCCGCCCCGCAGGCGGTGGCGAACTTCGTCTCTCTCGCGCAGCACGGGTTCTTCACCTCCACGCCGTGCCACCGCCTGACCACGGCCGGCATCTTCGTGCTGCAGTGCGGCGACCCCACGGGAACGGGGAACGGCGGACCCGGGTACTCGTGGGGACCGATCGAGAACGCACCGACGAACAACCTCTATCCGGCCGGGACGATAGCGATGGCTCGCACCGCGGGCAACGGCTCGTCGATGGGCAGCCAGTTCTTCCTCGTGTACAAGGACTCCACGATCCCGGCGGACGCCGCCGGGGGCTACACCGTGTTCGGCCACATCACATCTGGTCTGGACGTCGTCCAGGCAGTCGCGGCCGCGGGCGTGAAGGGTGGCCTGTCAGACGGTCCCCCCGCGACCGCGGTCACCATCGAAGGAGTTGAGGTCAAGTGACCGAGAACGACGCCACCACGCCCGTCACCGACAGCGTGGCCGAGGACCGGGCGCCGGACGGGTCGTCGGAGCCTCTGGAGACTCCTGACGAGGCGACGGACACCGCCACCTCCGCCCCGACACCCGGCGGCGATGATCGCGCCGCGCCCACTCCGGACGGTGCGCCCGTTCCGGACGCCGCGCCCACTCCGGAGGGTGCGCCCGTTCCGGACCGTGCGCCAGTTCCGGACTCTGTGCCCACTGCGGACCCGTCGCCGGTTCTGGACACTGCACCCGTAACCGCTCCAGCGGCGGCACCCGCTCCGGCGCCAGTTCCGCGCCCGACCCCGCGTCCGGTTCCCCGGCCAGTGCCCCGCCCACCGTCGATCGGCCCGTCGTCCGCCGCTCCCGCTCGGCCCGCCGTCGCTCCGCGCGGAGCCGCGACGCCCGTCCCGGCACCGTCGGACGCTGCTGCGGCCGCTGTTGCGGCGACCTTCGGCCGGGTCGACGAGGACGGCACCGTCTACGTGCACGAGGCCGCCGGCGAACGCGTCGTCGGCCAGTTCCCCGGGACGTCGAGCGAGGAGGCCCTCGCCCTCTACGTTCGCCGCTACCTGGACCTCCACGCCAAGGTCGTGGTGTTCGAGACGCGCCTGACCGCGACAGACCTCGCGATCAAGGAGATCGATCAGACCCTCGCGAAGCTGTCCGACGAGCTCGCCGAGCCCGCCGCCGTCGGGGACCTCGACGGGCTCCGCGAACGTCTCGCCGCCCTGCGCCCGATCGCGCTGCAGCGACGCGCCGTCGCCGATGCCGAGCGGGCTGCCGCCAAGGACGCGGCGTTGAAGGTGCGGACGGAGATCGTCGAGGCGGCCGAGCGGATCTCCGGGACCGATCCGGAGCGGATCCAGTGGCGCCCCGCCGGCGAACAGCTCCGAGTCCTTCTCGATCAGTGGAAGGAGTCTCAGCGCACCGGTCCGCGACTCGATCGGCCGATCGAGGAGTCGCTCTGGAAGCGCTTCAGCCACGCGCGGACGACGTTCGATCGCGAGCGGCGGCACTTCTTCGCGGAGCTCGAGCAGCGCAACTCGCAGGCCAAGTCGGTCAAGGATCAGCTCGTCGCGCAGGCCGAGGCGCTCAGCACCTCGACCGACTGGGCGGCGACGGCCGGTGCCTACCGCGATCTGATGAATGCCTGGAAGGCCGCGGGCCGTGCGAGCCGGCACGACGACGACGCGCTCTGGGCGCGGTTCCGCGCCGCCCAGGACACGTTCTTCGCGGCTCGAGACAGCGCCGCGACGGCCACCGACGCCGAGTTCCGCGCGAACCTCGACGTCAAGGAGGCCCTGCTCGTCGAGGCGGAGCAGCTGCTTCCCCCCACGGACCTGGCCGCCGCGAAGCGGACGCTGCGCTCGATCCAGGACCGGTGGGATGCGGCGGGCAAGGTCCCTCGAGGCGACCTGCAGCGGATCGAGGCGCGTCTGCGTGCGGTCGAGACCGCGATCCGTGACGCCGACCAAGCGGTCTGGACCCGCAGCAACCCGGAGACGCGCGCACGCGCCGAGGGCGCGGCAGCGCAGCTCCAGGCGGCCATCGCCGGCCTCGAGGCCGACCTCGCCGCAGCCAAGGCGTCGGGCGATGCTCGCAAGACCGCCGAGGCCCAGGCCGCTCTCGACGCGCGACGGTCCTGGCTCGAGCAGGTCGAGCGGGCAGCACGCGAGTCCTGACCAGGGACGGAGCACGCCGGTGAGCCGGTGGTCCAGGTCGCGGCCACCGGCTCTGATCGGCACCGACCTCTGCCGGCCTGCACGCGCCGCAACGACGACGCCACTCCGTGCACCTCGGCTACGTCCCCGCGCCCGCCCTGCGAGCCGACTGTCCACAGGGGTGAGCGCCGTCGCGCGCCGATCGCCGCTGCCGCGTCGATGCTGGGGGCATGACGTCTCCCCTGGCCTGGCTCCTGCCGCCACCGCCTGACCCACCGACGGTCGTGGTCTGCGACGATGTCGGTCCGATCGGGTGGCAGGTACTGCTGCGCGACGGCGCCCTGCAGCACGTGTGGGGCGACCTGGCGGTGCCGGCCTCTCGCCGGCCCGGTCCGGTCGACCGAGCCCGTGCTCTCGCGCCGCACGTCCCACCACGGGTGGTCGTCGGTCGGATGGCGGCCGCGTGGGTGCACACGGGACTGACACCTCCGGTGATCCTCGACCTTCTCGTCGAACCTGGGCGCCGACGCCTCGCACCCGACCCGTCACGGCGGACGCGCGAGTGTCCGCTTCCCCGTGGGGACGTCGACGAGCTCGGCGACGTGCGGGTCACATCGATCCAGCGCACCGGGCTCGATCTCGCTCGATGGGGTTCACCGACCGATCCGACCGTGCTCGTCGCGCTCGACGCCCTGCTCGGTCGAGGATTCGACCCCTGCGCGGCGCTCGACGCCCTCACACAGCTGGCGGGACAACGCGGCCTCCGGGCGGCTCGTGACGTTCTCGCGCGGCTCGCCGCGGGGTGAAGCGCGGCTCGCCGCGGCGTGAAGCGTGGCTCGCCGCGGGGTGAACGCGCGCGTGACGCGAACGGGCCGCCCGGCGCCGACCTCAGACCCTGATCGCCGGCTCGTCGGCGTTGCGCGATCCCGTGATCCGGTAGACGTCGAAGACACCCTCGACCTTGCGCACCGCCGCGAGCACCGAGGCAAGGTGTGACGGCTCCGCCATCTCGAAGACGAATCGGGAGAGGGCGACCCGGTCGCGCGAGGTCGAGACCGTCGCCGAGAGGATGTTCACGTGGTGATCGGACAACACCCGGGTCACGTCCGAGAGAAGCCGGCTCCGGTCCAGCGCCTCGACCTGGATCTGGACGAGGAACAACCCCGACCCTCCCGACGTCCAGGCGACCTCGACGATCCGTTCGGGCTGGGACCGCAGGCTCTCCACGTTCACGCAGTCGGTCCGATGCACGCTGACACCGCTGCCGCGCGTGACGAACCCGATGATGTCGTCTCCCGGAACCGGGGTGCAGCACTTCGCCAGCTTGACCCACAGGTCGTCGACACCCTTGACGACGACGCCGGGATCGCCGGATCGCACACGCCGGCCCGTGCGACCGGGCCGTGCCACCTCTGCCAGGTCCTCCTCGGCGGCAGGCTCCCCACCCATGGACTGCACGAGTCGTTGCACCACGGTCGCGGCCGAGACCTGACCCTCGCCGATCGCCGCATACAGCGCCGAGACGTCGGCATAGCGCATCTCGTTGGCGAGCGCGACGAGAGCCTCGTGCGACAGCAACCGTTGGATCGGCAGGTTCTGCTTGCGCATCGCCTTCGCGATCGCATCCTTGCCGTGCTCGACCGCCTCCTCGCGACGCTCCTTCGAGAACCACTGCCGGATCTTGTTGCGCGCGCGCGGACTCTTGACGAACGTCATCCAGTCGCGACTGGGTCCTGCACTCTCCGACTTGGACGTGAAGACGTCGACGACGTCGCCGTTCTCCAAGGTCGAGTCCAGCGGGACGAGTCGCCCGTTGACCCGTGCCCCCATCGTCCGGTGGCCGACCTCTGTGTGTACCGCGTACGCGAAGTCCACCGGCGTGGAGCCAGCCGGCAGCGCGATGACGTCGCCCTTCGGGGTGAACACGTAGACCTCGGCGCCCGCGATCTCGAACCTGAGCGAATCGAGGAACTCGCTCGGGTCCGCCGTCTCCTTCTGCCAGTCGACGAGCTGACGCAGCCACGTCATGTCGTTCCCTGCCGAGTCGGTGACCGCAGGATGCCCCTTGGCGGTCTCCTTGTACTTCCAGTGCGCCGCGACGCCGTACTCCGCGCGGCGGTGCATGTCATGCGTCCGGATCTGGATCTCGACGGGCTTGCCGCCGGGCCCGATCACCGTGGTGTGCAACGACTGGTAGAGGTTGAACTTCGGCATCGCGATGTAGTCCTTGAACCGGCCAGGAACCGGGTTCCACCGCGCATGCAAGGATCCGAGCGCGGCGTAGCAGTCACGCACGCTGTCGACCAGGACACGAACGCCCACGAGGTCGTAGATGTCCGCGAAATCACGACCGCGGACGATCATCTTCTGGTAGATCGAGTAGTAGTGCTTGGGGCGTCCGGTGACCACGGCCTTGATCTTCGCGTTGCGCAGATCGGCAGACACCTGGTCGCGCACCACAGCCAGGTACTCCTCGCGCGCCGGTGCGCGCTCGGACACGAGGTGCACGATCTCGTCGTACACCTTGGGGTACAGCATCGCGAACGACAGGTCCTCGAGCTCCCACTTGATCGTGTTCATGCCGAGCCGGTGGGCCAACGGCGCGTAGATCTCGAGCGTCTCGCGGGCCTTGCGCTGAGCGGACGCCGCGGGCACGAACTTCCACGTCCGCGCGTTGTGCAACCGGTCCGCGAGCTTGATCACCAGGACGCGGATGTCACGCGACATCGCGACGACCATCTTGCGGACCGTCTCGGCCTGTGCCGCCTCGCCGAAGGTGACCTTGTCGAGCTTCGTGACACCGTCGACGAGCATCGCGACCTCGGGTCCGAAGTCGGTGCGGAGCTCCTCGAGCGAGTAGTCGGTGTCCTCGACCGTGTCGTGCAGCAGCGCGGCGACCAGTGTCGACGGCGTCATGCCGAGCTCGGCGAGGATGGTCGCCACGGCAACGGGGTGGGTGATGTACGGGTCGCCGCTCTTGCGGAGCTGGCCGCGGTGGGCCTGCTCGGCGACGGCGTAGGCGCGCTCGAGGACGGAGAGGTCGGCCTTGGGCTGGTTCGCCCTGACCACCTGGAGCAGCGGCTCGAGGACCGGCGACCCGGCGGTCCCCCGGGCACCGAACCGCACGAGGCGGGAGCGGACCCGACCGGTCGTCGCCTGCGGCTCGGTGCGCGCGTCCAGCTCACTCGGAGTGACCGTGTTCTCGCTCATGCGCGCCTCCCCCGCTCGATCGTCGATCGCAGCCCGATCTCGGCCGCTCTCGCGGGAGCCGGCGTCATGGACTGATCCGACCAAGTCTACGGTGCGGTGATCAGGCCACGTGGAGGAGGGTGTCCAACCGCACGCCGCCGAGACGGTCCCGGCCGGCCAGGGCGTCGAGCTCGAGCAGGAACGCGAGACCCACGACCTCGGCCCCGGCCGCCTCGAGCAGCTTGACGGTCGCTTCCGCGGTGCCGCCGGTGGCGAGGACGTCGTCGACGATGAGCACCCGATCCCCCGGCCGGATCGTGGAGGGGTGGAGCTCCACGGTCGCCGATCCGTACTCGAGGTCGTACTCGGCCGCGAGAGTCGGCCCGGGCAGCTTCCCCGCCTTTCGCACGGCGATGAAGCCGGCGCCGAGGGCGACGGCGACCGGCGCCCCGAGGATGAAGCCACGCGCCTCCATCCCGGCGACCAGGTCGACCCTCCCCTGCGCGTAGGCCGCGATGTGGCGCACGACCTCGGCGAACAACGGACCGTCGGCGAGGAGCGGGGTGATGTCCTTGAACACCACACCTGCCGACGGGTAGTCCGGGACGTCTCGCACGAGCGCGGCGCACCTGGTCGAGAGATCGAGATCCGCCATCGTCGTCACCGCCGTCCCTGCTTGCGTCGTCGCGGCTGTGCCTGGTTGCCCAGATGGCCGCCGGGCAGCAGCTGCACCGCGTGGGACGGGACGCTCACGTCGACTCCGAGCTCCTCACTCGCTGCGGCACGCGCGGCGAGGACCTTCGCGTCGTGGGCCGCGATCGCCGGTTCGCGCATCCGGAGTGCGACCTCGAGCGGCGTCGCCAGGAAGATCGACGAGAACGCGCCGACCACGAGCCCGACGAACAACGCCAGGGCGATGTCGCGCAGGGTGCCCGCACCGAGGATGAACGCGCCGATGAACAGGATCGAGCCGACCGGGAGCAGAGCGACGACGGTCGTGTTGATGGAGCGCACCAAGGTCTGGTTCACGGCGAGGTTCGCCTGCTCCGCGTAGGTGAACCGGCTCTGCTCGAGCACGCCCTGGGTGTTCTCGCGAACCTTGTCGAACACGACCACCGTGTCGTAGATCGAGTACCCGAGGATCGTCAGGAACCCGATCACCGTCGCCGGGGTGACCTCCCAGCCGATGCCGGCGTACAGCCCGACGGTGACGATGAGGTCGTGGCCGAGCGCGACCAGCGCCGCCACGGCCATGCGCCAGGCGCGGAAGTAGAGCGCCATGACGACGGTCACGAGGATGAGGAACACCACGATGCCTCGGATCGCCTTGTTCGAGACGTCCTGCCCCCAGGACGGACCGACGAAGGAGCTGGCGACGCTGTCCTTGGACACCTTGTACGCGTCGGCCAGCGCGAGTCGCACCTGCTCCACCTGAGTGTTCGCCAGGTTCGAGGTCTGCACCCGGATGGATGAGGTGCCGACGGCCGACACCTGCGGGACCTCCTTCGGGTCGATCGAGGCGACCGCGGTGACGGCAGCCTGCCGGTTCGAGGTCGAGACTCCGGAGATCGTGAACTCCGACCCACCGCGGAAGTCGATCCCAGGGTTCAGGCCAGGGACCACGAGCAGGACGGCGGAGACCGTCACGAGGAGGGCCGCGATCGTGAACCAGATCTTGCGCCGGCCGACGATGCCGTACGACCGGCGTCCCGTGTAGAGGTCGTTGCCCCACTGGGCGAATCCGACGGCCATCAGGACTCGTTCCTCTCGGTCGAGGTGGTCTGAGCCGGCTCAGCCTCGGTCGCGTCGCCCGCGTCGGCTCCCGCCGCGGCAGCCTCGGCCGCCTCGGCCGCCGCCTTGCGCCGCTCCGCGATCGTGCGCGCAGGCACCGCGGCGCGCAGGCTCGACACCTCCGGGACGTCGAGCACGGTCAGGTCCTCGGTGGTACCCGTGACCACGCGACCGCGACCGGCGTACCGAACGCCTCGTACTCCGAGCCGCCGCGGATCGAGACCCGACGCCGGGTGCCCGTCCCCGAAGAACGACGTCTTGGCAAGCAGCATCATCACCGGGTGGGTGAACGTGAAGACGATCAGGAGGTCGATGAGGGTGGTCAGGCCGAGGGTGAAGGCGAATCCGCGCACCCCGCCGACGGCCAGCACGTAGAGCACGGTGGCCGCCAGGAAGTTCACCGCGTCCGACGCGAGGATCGTCCGGCGTGCACGGCTCCAGCCCTTGTCCACGGCGCCGACGAGGGTGCGTCCGTCACGGAGCTCGTCTCTGACACGCTCGAAGTACACGATGAACGAGTCCGCGGTGATGCCGATCGCCACGATCAGGCCCGCGACACCCGGAAGGCTGAGGCGATACCCCTGCGTCCACGACAGCAGCGTGATCACGCCGTACGAGATCACGGCGGCCAGCGCCAGCGACGCGACGGTCACGAAGCCGAGCGTCCGGTACTGGACGAGGGAGTACCCGACGACCAGCACGAGCCCGATGAGTCCGGCGAGCAGACCCTTCTGCAGCTGCTCGGTGCCGAGAGTGGCGGAGACCTGCTCCTCGCTCTGCACGGTGAACGTCAAGGGGAGCGCACCGAAGTTCAGCTGGTTGGCCAGGGTCGCGGCCGAGGTACGGGTGAAGCTGCCCGAGATCTCAGCGCGCCCGTCCGGGATGACCGCGCTCACCGACGGTGCCGAGATCACGAGCCTGTCGAGCACCATCGCAAACCGGTTCTGCGGCGACGTCAGCTTCGCGAGCCGCGCCGTCGTGGTGGCGAACTGCGCGCTGCCCGCGGAGTTGAAGGTCATGTTGACGACCCACTCGTTCGTCACGACCCCGTTGGAGCCGACCTTCAGCCCCGAGCTGGCGTTCGTGATCTCCGTGCCCTCGATCTCGACCGGTCCGAGGGCGTACTTCGCCGAGCCGTCCTTGGCGCACGCGACCAGGCCGACCTTCGGGTCGTCACCCCCGCCGCCCACGAGGTTCGACGGCTTGGTGCAGTCGAGCGCGTCGTACTGGGCCTGGAGCGCCGGCGTCACCCAGGACGTGGAGCTGGCGTCCGTGCCGGCGGCCGGGGGCGTGTTGCTGAGGGTCGGCGCGACGGTCGGCCCGGAACCCGGTGTCGCCGTCGCGGTCGGCGTCGGTGCAGCCGTCATGAGGACGGGCCGGAACCGCATCTGTGCCGACTCACGCACGAGGTTCAGCGTCGCCTCGCTCGGCTTGCCCGGGAGCGCAACCACGATGTTGTTGCCACCCTGGCTGGTGATCTGGGCCTCGGCGACGCCCGACGAGTCCACGCGCTGACGGATGATGTCGATCGCCTGGGAGATCGTCGAGCTGGTGACCTTCGACGCATCCGTCGTCGTCGGGGTCAGGATGATCTGCGTGCCGCCCTCGAGATCGAGGGCGAGCTTCGGAGCGGTGGTCCCGTTCGACCATTTGACCCCGCCCGCGATGGCCGCGAACAGCGCGACGATGAGGACTCCGAGGGTCACCAACGTCCGGACCGGACGGGAACCACGGGAATTGGCAGCCAACAGATCTTCTTCTCTCGTGCGCGCACGCTCCCCCGGACGAGGGACGCATGGGGTCCAGACGACGCCCGACGCTCGACGGCGGGCCCGGGCCAGCCTACTTGTGTCCGGGATCCTCCGTGTCGGACTCGGGCGCCGCGGGGCCGTCGTCGAGCGACGACAGGTCATCGGGAACCTCGATGTCCTCATCGTCCTCGTCGTCGAGGTCGTCGTCAGGCTCGTCCTCCGTGGGCGGCTCGATCACCTTGGCGATGGCCGCGCGCAGCCAGCGGCTCCGGTTGCCCGGCGTGGACTCGATCGTGATCTCGTCACCGTCGACGGCGACGACCTCGCCGAACATGCCGGAACCCGTCATCACCTGCTGACCGACGGCGAGATTGGCGCGAAACGCCTGCTGGGCCTTCTGCTGCTTCCGCTGGTTGCGGGACAGCAGGAACATCGCGCCGACGCCCAGGACAAGGATCACGAACAGGCTGGTGTTGCTTCCCACGGTGTCGCACTCCGGATCTCGTGTGATGTCGGCCGTCGTCTTGGTGTCGGGCCTTGCGTACCTTAACGCGCACGACCGTGGGACGCGGCACCGACGAGTGTCCGACCGCCCGGCTTCACCCGACGCGATGCGCCCACGGCGAACCGACGGCTCAACCGAAGAGCGTACCCAGCCCGGCCGACGGCGGTACCTCGAGACCGAGGTGCTCCCAGGCCGCCGGCATCGCGACCCGTCCGCGAGGTGTCCGGCCGATCAGCCCCTCACGCACGAGGAACGGCTCGGCCACGGTCTCCACCGTCTCCGGCTCCTCCCCGACGGCCACCGCGAGCGTCGTGAGACCGACCGGACCGCCGCCGAACCGGGTGCACAGCGCCGTCAGGACTGCCCGATCCAGGCGATCGAGGCCGAGCACGTCGACCTCGTACACCTCGAGCGCTGCGTGCGCGGCGATCAGGGAGAGCCGGCCGTCCCCCCGCACCTGGGCCCAGTCGCGCACGCGACGCAGGAGACGGTTGGCGATCCGCGGTGTCCCCCGCGACCGCGAGGCGATCTCGGCCGCTGCATCGGCATCGAGCCGGATGCCGAGCAGGCCCGCCGAGCGGACCAGCACGCGTTCGAGCTCGTCATCGGCATAGAAGTCGAGGTGCCCGGTGAAGCCGAAGCGGTCCCGCAGCGGCGCGGGCAACAACCCCGCGCGCGTCGTCGCTCCGACCACGGTGAAGGGTGGCAGTGCGAGCGGGATCGCGCTCGCCCCCGCACCCTTGCCGACGACGACGTCGACCCGGAAGTCCTCCATCGCGACGTACAGCAGCTCCTCCGCCGGTCTCGCGATCCGGTGGATCTCGTCGAGGAAGAGCACCTCGCCCTCCTCGAGGGACGAGAGCACGGCGGCGAGGTCACCGGCATGCTGGATCGCCGGGCCCGATGTGATCCGCAGGGACGTCCCGAGCTCCGACGCGATGATCATCGCCAGGGTGGTCTTCCCCAGTCCCGGGGGGCCGGAGAGCAGGACGTGGTCCGGGGCCCGTCCACGGCCGAGGGCGGCATGGAGGACGAGCGAGAGCTGGTCGCGGACGACTCGCTGACCCACGAACTCGTCGAGGCTGCGGGGGCGGAGCGCCGCCTCTGCCGCGCGCTCGACATCGTCCGCGCCGGGTCGAACGACTCGCTCCGTGACGATCTCGTCGCGCTCCCCGCCGTCGAACGTCCCCGGGTCGAACGAGCGCCCGACGTCGTCTCCCGTCACGCCGCGCCCGCCGCCGTCACGCACGACCGCCTCCGAGGGCGCGCAACGTCGCCCGCAGGAGCGACGCGACCTCGAGCGTCTCGCCGGACGCCTCGACCGAGTCGGCGACGCCCGTCACCGCGTCCTGCGCCGCCTTCGCCGTCCACCCGAGGCCGACGAGCGCCTCCGTCACCTGCTCACGTGGGCGTGCGCCGTCCCCGCCCGGGCTCCCGGGTCGGGTCGCCCCGTCGGACGCGGCCGCCGAGGGTGCACCCAGGCGGCCGGCAAGCTCGAGGACGATTCGCTGCGCGCCCTTGTGCCCGATGCCGGGCACGCGCTTGAGCGCGACGAGGTCGTCGTCCTGCACAGCGCGGCGGAGCGCGTCGGGGCTGTGGACAGCGAGCATCGCCAGCGCCAGCCGTGGCCCCACGCCGCTGACCGTCTGGACCGTCTCGAAGACCTCGCGCTCGTCGGCGTCGGCGAACCCGAACAAGGTCAGGGCGTCCTCTCGGACCAGGAGGGAGGTGGCCAAGGACGTCGTCGCACCGATCGTGAGCGTCGCGAGCGTCGCGGGCGTCGCATGCACCAGCAGGCCCACACCGCCGACCTCGATCACCGCACCGTCGAGCCGGACCGACTGGACCGTTCCGCGGACCGACGCGATCATCGCGCCTCCTCACCATGAGCTCCGAGCACCACAGGGATCTGCGTCACGGCCCGGCGGACCGCCTCGCGCGTCGTGCGGGCGACCCGAGGGCGAGCCGCGACCGCCGACCGAACACCTGTACGAACGACGCCCAGGCTAGCAAGCGTGCTCAGGCACGCGACCCACGACGCGCCGCCTGCTCGGCCGCCGCCCACGCGCGCTGTGCCGACGTCATCGATCCGGGCGCTCGCTGGGGCACCCCCACCGCGCCCGCGGGGCGCCAGAGGTGGCAGATCGCGAGCGCGAGCGCATCGGCCGCATCGGCCGGCTCCGGACGCTCGTCGAGACCGAGAAGCCGCGCGACCATCGTCTGCACCTGCCTCTTGCCCGCGCGACCCGACCCGGTCACCGCGGCCTTCACCTCGCTCGGGGTGTGCAGCGCCACCGGGATCCGGTGGCGCGCCGCAGCGAGCATCGCCACGCCGGCCACCTGGGCGGTTCCCGTGACCGTGCTGAGGTTGTGCTGCGCGAACACGCGCTCCACCGCGACCGCGTCGGGCGCGTGCTCCTCGATCCAGGTGTCGATCTCCGTCGCGATCGCGAGCAGACGCTGGTCGACGTCGGCACCGGGAGCCGACCGCGCGACTCCGACGGCCACGAGCCGCACCCTCCGGGCGGCCAGACCATCGACCACGCCGAGACCGCACCGGGTCAGGCCTGGGTCGACTCCGAGGACGCGCACGCCGTCAGCATCCCAGGCCGATCGACGAGCCGGCTGCTGCGACACAGCTGACCGACCACACGGTGACGACCGAGCGGAAGGACCGGCGAGTCACTCCTCGTCGAGTGCCGCGAGGACCTCGTCCGAGGCGTCGAAGTTCGCGAACACGTTCTGGACGTCGTCGCTGTCCTCGAGCGCGTCGATCAGGCGCAGGATCTTGCGCGCCCCGTCGACGTCCACCTCGATCTGGGTGGCCGGGACGAACTGGCTGTCCGCCGAGTCGTACTCGATCCCCGCCGCCTGCAGCGCGGTGCGCACCGGCACCATGTCCGTCGCCTCGGAGATCACCTCGAACACGTCGCCGAGGTCGTTGACCTCTTCCGCCCCCGCGTCGAGCACCGCCATGAGGACGTCGTCCTCGGTGAGCGCACCCTCCTTCGGCACGACGACGACGCCCTTGCGGGTGAACAGGTAGGACACCGACCCCGGGTCGGCCATCTGACCGCCGTTGCGCGTGAACGCCACCCGGACGTCCGACGCGGCACGGTTCCTGTTGTCGGTCAGGCACTCCACGAGGACAGCGATGCCGCCCGGGCCGTAGCCCTCGTAGGTGATCGACTGGTAGTCGGCACCGCCGGCCTCCTGGCCGGACCCGCGCTTCACCGCGCGGTTGATGTTGTCGATCGGCACGGAATTCTTCTTGGCCTTCTGCACCGCGTCGAAGAGCGTCGGGTTGCCGGCGAGGTCACCGCCGCCGGTCCGCGCCGCCACCTCGATGTTCTTGATGAGCTTGGCGAACAGCTTGCTCCGCTTGGCGTCGACAACAGCCTTCTTGTGCTTGGTGGTGGCCCACTTGGAGTGACCCGACATCGCTCGATCTCCTTCATCCGCGCCCAGTCGAGACCCGACGCAGCTCCAGGTGGACCACCTGCAGGTCAGCTGCAGGTCCGCCTGGACAGACTCAGAGGCTCTCGCGGACGATCCGCACGAACATTCGGTGCACGCGCGCGTCGCCGGTGACCTCCGGGTGGAAGGAGGTCGCCAGCAGTCGACCGTGGCGCACCGCGACGATCCTACCGGCGGCGGGACCTGTCGCGACCGTGCCGAGCACCGTCGCCGCCGGGCCAACCTCCTCGACCCACGGCGCACGGATGAAGACCGCGTGCATCGGACGCGTCGCGCTGTCCTCGATGCCCTCGATCGTCAGGTCGGTCTCGAACGAGTCGACCTGCCGGCCGAAGGCGTTGCGGCGGACCGTGATGTCGAGCCCGCCGAGCGTCTGCTGACCCGGGATACCGTCGAGCAGGCGGTCAGCGAGCAGGATCATCCCTGCGCACGAGCCGTAGGCCGGCAACCCCTCCGCGATACGCACACGTAGCGGCTCCGCGAGGTCGAACGCACGCAGCAGCTTGTCGATCGTCGTCGACTCACCGCCCGGCAGCACGATCCCGTCGAGGTCTTTGAGCTCGCGCTCCCGGCGCACGAGCACCGCGCTCGCCCCGCTCGCCGCCAGCGCCGCCACGTGCTCGCGGACATCACCCTGCAGCGCCAGCACACCGATCGTCGGATTCACCGGGTCATCCTACGAACAAGGCGTCACGCGTCGGCGCCGACGACCGCACCGCGATCGGCCTCCGTGCGCCAGGCGTCGACCAGGTTGGCGAGCCGGGTCAACCCTTCCAGCAGGATCGAGCGCTCGCTCGCGAGCGAGACCCGGACCATGCCGGCGCCACCCGCTCCGAAGGCCTCGCCTGGCGAGACCGCGACGTGCGCGTCCCTGATCAGGCGCAGTGCGAACGCGTGACCGTCCGCGGTCGCGGCGGACACGTCGACCATGAGGTAGAACGCGCCCTGCGGTCGGGCGCACGGGATACCGCGCGCCGTCAGCAGTGCGATCGCGGCATCACGACGTTCGCGGTACGACTCCACGGCGGCGCGCACCGCGTCCTGCGGACCCGTGAGCGCCGCCAGGGCTGCCCGCTGGCTGATCGACGACGGGCACGCGATCGTGGCCTCGGCCACCTGCGCGAGCAGGCCAGCGACGACCGGGTCGCGGGTCACGACGTACCCCAGCCGCCAACCGGTCATCGCGTACGTCTTCGAGAAGCTGTGGAAGGTGAGCACCCGCGCGTCCGTGTCGAAGGCCGTCGGGCTCACGTGCGGGACGTCGAAGGTGATCGCCTCGTAGCACTCGTCGGAGAACACCCACAGGTCGTGCCTGCGCGCGATCTCGACGATGCCCGCCAGGAGCTCCGCCGGGTAGACCGCCCCGGTCGGGTTGTTCGGCGAGCTGACGAGGATCACCTTCGTCCGCGCGGTGACCGCGGCCTCGATGTCGTCGAGCGTCGGGACGAACCCGTTCGCCGCGCGGGCCGGGTAGGTCGCCACGTCCACGCCCGCGGCCACGGCGGCCATCCGCCAGTTCGGGAACTCCGGGTCGGGGAGCAGGATCTCGTCGCCCGGGCCCATCGTCGCGTTCATCGCCATCGCGAGCCCGTGCATCGCGCCGTGCGTCACGACGACCTCGCTCGGCTCGACCGGGCGACCGCTCGTCGCCGTCACCCGGGCGGCAAGCACGGCGCGGAGCTCCGCATCGCCGACGCTCGAGGTGTAGTGCGTGTGCCCCGCCCGCGCATCCGTCGCGGCAGCCTCGACGACGTGCGGCGGAGTGGGGAGGTCGGGCTCGCCGATCTCCAGACGAAGGCATCCCGGATCCCTCATCGCCAGCTCCATGAGGCTACGGATGCCGGAGCGTTGCATACGGACGACGGGAGACGTGGAGAGAGGCACGTCTCGACGCTACCCGGCCCAGATGACGCGCAGGTTACCGACCGGTACGGTCCTCGTCCTGGAGATGGCGCGTCACACCGTCCCACCCCGCGAGGAGACCGCGGACGAGGTCGACGAGCCCTTCCGGGAAGACTTCGTCGTTCACGCGTGCGAGGGCGTCGAGAGGCCACCAGCGCAGCTCGTCGAGGATCCGTCTCTCGACGTCGGTCCAGCCGTCGCGGCTGAGGTCGTCCTCGTGCGTGCCGTGCGCGTCCAGCCGCGCGAGGAAGATCTCCTCGTCCTGTCGGCACGTCACGGCGAAGAAGTCGAAGACCGCCGACCGGGTCACCACCGGTCCGACCAGCGACGCGACGTCGACCTCGAGCCCGGTCTCCTCGCGGAGCTCACGGACCGCGGCCGACCTCGCGTCCTCCCCCGCATCGATCCCGCCGCCGACCGTGAACCACCAGGTGCGCGACGGCTGGTCGACGTCGTGACCGCGCATCAGCAGGACCCGGTCCGACGCGTCGAGCAGGATCACGCGCGCAGCCCGCCGGAACGGCAGCCCGTCCGGGCCCGGAACCCAGTCCGGGCCCAGACCGTACGCCGGGCTCGGCGACGCTGTCGTCACCAGCCCCGGTCGGCCAGCCGGTGCGGGACCGGCACGTCGTCGACGTTGATGCCGACCATCGCCTCGCCCAGACCGCGGGACACGCTGGCGATCACGTCCGGGTCGTCGTAGAACGTGGTGGCCTTGACGATGGCCGCGGCCCGCTCGGCCGGGTTGCCCGACTTGAAGATGCCCGAGCCGACGAACACGCCTTCGGCACCGAGCTGCATCATCATCGCGGCGTCGGCCGGAGTCGCGATGCCCCCTGCGGTGAACAGCACGACGGGCAGCTTGCCGGCCACCGCGATCTCCTTGACGAGCTCGTACGGTGCCTGGAGCTCCTTGGCCGCGAGGTACAGCTCGTCCTCGGGCAAGGTCGTCAGGCGGCGGATCTCGTCGCGGAGCGTGCGCATGTGCGTCGTGGCGTTCGAGACGTCACCGGTACCGGCCTCGCCCTTCGAGCGGATCATCGCGGCACCCTCGGTGATACGGCGCAACGCCTCGCCCAGGTTGGTCGCTCCGCACACGAACGGCACGGTGAAGCGCCACTTGTCGATGTGGTGCGCGTAGTCCGCCGGCGTCAGCACCTCGGACTCGTCGACGTAGTCGACGCCGAGGGACTGCAGGACCTGCGCCTCGACGAAGTGACCGATGCGGGCCTTCGCCATCACCGGGATCGAGACCTGCGCGATGATCCCGTCGATCAGGTCCGGGTCGCTCATCCGCGCCACGCCACCCTGGGCGCGGATGTCCGCGGGCACCCGCTCGAGAGCCATGACCGCGACAGCGCCGGCATCTTCGGCGATCTTCGCCTGCTCCGGCGTGACGACGTCCATGATCACGCCGCCCTTGAGCATCTCGGCCATGCCGCGCTTGACCCTCGCGGTGCCGACGACGGACTCGGTGTTCTCGCTGCTCACTGCAGACCTCACTGATCGAAGAGGAGGGGTGTCCCGCGCCTGAGACCTCGCCGGCCCGGTGCGGCCATCCTAGACCGACGCCTGCGCCTCGGGTCCGTCCGCCTGGATGCCGGCACCCGGCCGGCCGAGCGCATCCGGCCACCCGTCGTCCAGCTCGACGGTCTGCGGCACGGCCGCGTGGCCGGCGAGCCGCAGCACGCGCGCCATGAAGGTGCGACGCATCCGCTGGGACTGCGCGACCGCCTCGTTGTGGAAGCGCCGCGCCAGCTGGACGCGGTACCACGCGGCGGACAGCGAGCCCAGGAGTGCGCTGCCGCCCGGCTCCGCCCACAGCAGGGCCACCTCGTCGGGGTCGCCGAGCGCCGCCCGCAAGGTGGCCGAGAGCTCGCTCTCGGCCAGACCACGGTCGAGCACCGGGTCGTCAGGCGCCACGGCGACGGCCGCGCCGTCCCCGACGTGCTCCGGGAGCAGACGCGCGAGCTCGTCGTCGTCGAGACCCCCGGCGGCGAGAACCGCCCACGCCGACTCCCCGACCAGGACGGCACTGACCGGGTCGAGCAGCCCCGAGGCCGCGAGCTCGGCCGCAGCCGACGCACGCCGAACGAGCTGGGTGTCGAGGACCGCACGAAGAGAGGCGACCTTGCGGTGCAGCCGGTCCAGACGGGAGGCCGCCACCCAGGCGGACCAGGCGAGCAGCGCGACAAGTGCGACCAGGAGGAGGGCGACGTCGGAGGCACTCATCACCGTGGGTCCCGGAGGTCTGAGGTCGTCATCGGCGAGAGCCTCGGGCACCGGCGCCGAGACCACGGTGCCCGCGCACGGACGTCGGGTCCTCACGCACGCTCGTCGCCCCCTGGGTCGCGACGGCCATCTCGTACACGGTCAGGACCTCGGTCGTCACCGCCGACCAGTCGTACCGGACCACGGCCCGGCCGGCATGCTCGACGACCGCCGCGCGTCGCTCGGGGTCGTCGAGCGTCGCGACGAGCGTCTCGGCAAGCGCGCGGCTGTCCCCCGTCGCGAAGAGCACGCCGGACGCGCCGTCCTCGAGCACGCGACGGAACGCGCCCAGGTCGCTCGCAACCACGCAGGCACCGGCGCTCATGGCCTCCACGAGGACGATCCCGAAGCTCTCACCTCCGGTCTGGGGTCCGCAGTACACGGTCACCGAGCTCAGCAACGTGGCCTTGTCCTCGTCGGAGAGCGGTCCGAGGAACTCGACCGCGCGCGCGTCGTCCCCGAGCAGCTCACGGGCTTCCTCAGGACCGGTGTCACCTCTCCCTGCGATCAGGAACCGGGCTCCGGGGTGGTGTCTCAACACCTCGGAGACGGCGCCGAGGAGGACGGGAAGGCCCTTGCGAGGCTCGTCGAGCCGACCGAGAAAGGCGATCGTCGGGGCGCCGGCCGTACCGACCCACCGCGGGTTCGCGACCGCGTCGCGGAACTTCGCGACGCACACCCCGTTCGGGATGACGACGGCGTCGCCGCCGAGGTGCTCGATCAGGGTCCGTCGGGCGTCCTCCGAGACCGCGATCCGGGCGGAGATCTTCTCCATGCTCTGACGCACCAGCGGATAGGCCATCTGCAGCGGGCGTGAGCGGATCAGTGCCGTGTGGAACGTGGCGACGATCGGCCCGTCGGCGATCCACAGCGCCAGCATCCCCAGGCTCGGGGTGACGGGCTCATGAAGGTGGAGCACGTCGAACTCGCCCGCAGCGAGCCACCGGCGCACGCGGGCGGCGGTGAGCGGGCCGAAGGTCATCCGTGCGACCGACCCGTTGTACCTCACCGGGATCGCTCGCCCGACGGACGTCATGTACTCGGGGATCGGGGTGTCCTCGTCCGCCGGGGCGAGGACGGAGACCTGGTGCCCACGCTCGATCAGCGACTCCGCCAGATCCCGCACATGAAACTGGACGCCGCCCGGGACGTCGAACGAGTACGGGCACACGATCCCGATCCGCAGGCGGCGCTGGTCGGGTCTCATCGGATGCCACCCGCGCGATCGGCGTCCGACGGCGCGCCGTCTCGATCCCGGGCGGGGTCGAGATCGGCGACGAACACCCGCTGGAGCATGTGCCAGTCCTCGGGGTGCGCGGCGATCCCCGCGGCGACCTCGTCGACCCAGGCCTGGGTCGTCACGACGACGCGCTCGGCTCGCGGCAGGCTCTCCGGTGCGGTATCGACCGGTCGGAAGGCGATCACGATGCCCCAGGGGGAACCGGCGCGACGACGGCGCTCCCCCACGAGCCGCTCGTACCAGATCGACGCGGCGAAGAGCGGTGCGCCGGTCGAGACCGCGAGAGCCGCGGGTCCCGCCGCGACTCGCGCCGGGGCGCCGAAGAGCGAGACCTCGATGCCGCGGCTCGTGAGGTCGCGATCCGCCACGAGGGGGACGAGCCCCGCGCCGGACCCGGTGCCGACGGCGCGGAGCAGCTCACGGAAGACGTCACGCCCGCCCGTCAGAGGGAAGATCGTCATCCCGAGTCCCTCGCGGAACGCAAGGAACTCCTGGAAGACCTCCTCGGGCTCGAGACGCTCCGCCACGGTGGTCACCGAGGCGAGGTACTGGGTCGCCCAGGCGCCCGCGAGGTCCCAGTTCCCCTGGTGCCCGATCGCGATCACGACCCGCTCACCCCGCTCGAGCACCCCTCGCAGCCGGTCCTCGCCGATGGTCCTCACGCGCGCCGCGAGCTGCTCGCGCGTGAGCGCGGACAACGTGAACGCCTCGCCGTAGTACCGCATGTACGAGCGCATCCCCGCGTGGGACAGGGTCCGGAGCTGCCGGGGTGAGAGGCCCGGACGAACGTGACGAAGATTTCCCTCGAGCCGGCGCACGGACGTTCCGTGACGGCACCACGCCACGTCGGCGACGAGAGCCCCGACGGCGCGCACCACGCTCTCCGGAGCACGGCGCCCGACGCGCCAGGCGAGGCCGAACCAGGACCCACCGTTCATGCCCCGGCCTGCCCGTCGGCCTGGGCGGCCGCGGCCACCTGCGCCCGGACCGTCTGCATGCGCTGGACCACGGTGATCACCCCGGCGACGGCGAGCAGCCCGAGCGCCACCGTGAGGACGACGCGCGGCAGTCCCATGCCGACGAGTGCCGTCGCGGTCAGGACGACGACCAGCCGATCGGCGCGTTCGGCGATCCCGACGGCTGCGGTCATCCCGAGCCCCTCGGCCCGCGCTCGTGCGTACGGCACGATCGAACCGACCACGAGGCAGACCAGGGCGAGCACGCCCGTCAGCCGATCGCTCCCGCCACCCGTGTACCAGAGCACGAGCCCGGCGAAGATCGCGCCGTCGGCGAACCGGTCCAGCGTCGAGTCGAGAAATGCACCCCAGCTCCCGGTGCGGCCGGATCGTCTCGCCATCACGCCGTCCAGGGAATCGGCGAGGACGAACACCGTGATCACGAGGCTGCCCGCGAGCAGGTGCCCGGTCGGGTACAACCACAGCGCGGCCACCACGACAGCCACGGTCCCCGTGATCGTCACGGCGTCCGGGGTGACGCCGAGCCGGATGAGCAGGTCGGCGAGCGGCGTCCAGACCGTGGTCATGACCGCACGCAGTCGCTTCAGCACTCCTCGATCATCCTCTCGCGGGTACGCGTCGACGTGGCCGGCCACGCCGCGGCAAGAGCGGCACGTGTGTCGGCGAGGAGCTCGGGGAGCGCCCGCGAGCGGGCCACGATCGGCAGGAAGTTCGCATCGCCGCGCCACCGGGGCACCAGGTGCTGATGGAGGTGCGCGGCGATCCCGGCGCCTGCCACCGATCCCTGGTTCATCCCGAGGTTGAAGCCGGCCGGGGCCGAGACGTCCCGGATCACGCGCATCGCCGTACGCGTGAGCTCCGCGACGTCCCATGTCTCGTCGGTCGAGAGGTCCGCGTAGTCGGCCACGTGCCGGTACGGGCACACCAGCACGTGGCCGGAGTTGTACGGGTACAGGTTCATGACGACGTAGGCGAACTCGCCGCGCGCGACGACGAGCCCGTCCTCGTCGGACAGGCCGGGGATGCGGCAGAACGGGCACCCGTCGCCGGCGGCGTCGTCGTCGGGCTTGTCCTGCCCACCGATGTACACCATCCGATGCGGTGTCCAGAGCCGTTCGAACCCGTCCGGGTCGCCGGCGAACCCGTCCGCACTCTCGAGTCGCGGCTCGTGAGGGGGCACGGTCACGCGCCGATCGTCAGACGGCTCATACCTGGACCCGATCGCGCACGGCCGCCACGATCCGGTCCACCGCCTCGGCCACGGGAACGGCGTTCTCCTGGTGCCCGTCGCGGTACCGGAACGAGACAGCACCGGCCTCGACGTCCTCGCCGCCCGCGATCAGCACGAACGGCACCTTCTGCGTGCTCGCGTTGCGGATCTTCTTCCCGAAGCGGTCGTCACTCAGGTCGATCTCCGCGCGGATCCCCGCGACCCGGAGCCGACCCACGACGTCCACCAGGTAGTCGTTGAACGGTTCGGCGACGGGCACCGCCACCACCTGAACAGGTGCGAGCCACGCGGGGAACGCACCGGCATAGTGCTCGACGAGGATCGCGAAGAAGCGCTCGATCGACCCGAACAACGCCCGGTGGATCATCACCGGGCGTCGGCGGCTCCCGTCGGCCGCCGTGTACTCGAGCTCGAACAGCTCGGGCTCGAAGAAGTCGAGCTGGATCGTCGAGAGCTGCCAGGTCCGGCCGATCGCGTCCTTGGCCTGGACGGAGATCTTCGGCCCGTAGAACGCGGCCCCGCCCGGGTCGTCCACGAGCTCGAGCCCGGACGCCGTCGCGACCTCGCGCAGGGTCTGGGTCGCCTCGTCCCAGGTCGCATCGTCGCCGACGGACTTCTCGGGGTCACGGGTCGACAGCTCGAGATAGAACTCGCCGAGGCCGTAGTCGCGAAGCAGGTCCAGCACGAACGTGAGCAACGAGCCGAGCTCGTCCCGCATCTGCTCGCGCGTGCAGTAGATGTGGGCGTCGTCCTGCGTGAATCCGCGCGCGCGCGTCATCCCGTGCACGACGCCCGACTTCTCGTACCGGTAGACCGTCCCGAACTCGAAGAGCCGGAGGGGCAGCTCCCGGTAGGAGCGCCCGCGCGAGGCGAAGACCAGGTTGTGCATCGGGCAGTTCATCGGCTTGAGGTAGTAGTCCTGACCCTCGCGCTTGAGCGTGCCGTCCTCGTGGTACTCGGCGTCGAGCCGCATCGGCGGGTACATGCCGTCCGAGTACCAGTCGAGGTGCTTCGAGGTCTCGAAGAGCTTGGCCTTCGTGATGTGCGGGGTGTTGACGAACGAGTAGCCGGCCTCGACGTGCTTGCGGCGCGAGTAGTCCTCCATCTCCATCCGCACGATGCCGCCCTTCGGGTGGAACACCGCGAGCCCGGACCCGATCTCGTCGGGGAACGAGAAGAGATCGAGCTCGCTGCCGAGCCGTCGGTGGTCGCGGCGCTCTGCCTCGACGAGGCGATCCAGATGGGCGTGCAGCGCGTCCTTGCTCGGCCACGCGGTCCCGTAGACGCGCTGGAGCTGCGGGTTCTTCTCCGAGCCGCGCCAGTACGCCGCCGCGGACCTCATCAGCTGGAACCCGTTGCCGATCAGCCGCGTGCTGGGAAGGTGCGGCCCGCGGCACAGGTCCTGCCAGGCGACCTCGCCATCACGTCGCACGTTCTGATAGATGCTCAAGCCACCGAGACCGACCTCGACGCCGGCACCGTCGTCCTCGGCACCCGGTGTGCCCTTGAGGCCGATCAGCTCGAGCTTGTACGGCTCGGAGGCAAGCGCCTCACGCGCCTCGTCCTCGGTCACGTCCCAGCGACGGAAGGTCTGTCCCTCCTTGACGATCCGCATCATGGCCTTGTCGAGTGCCTTGAGGTCCTCCGGGGTGAAGGGGGTCTCGACGTCGAAGTCGTAGTAGAAGCCGTCGGTGATCGGCGGCCCGATCCCCAGCTTCGCCTGCGGGTTGACCTGCTGAACGGCCTGCGCCAGGACGTGCGCGGCGGAGTGGCGGAGAACCTGCAGACCCTCCGGGGAGTCGATCGTGACCGGTTCGACGACGGCCCCGTCCCGCAGCGGAGCGGCAAGGTCGGTCAGCACTCCGTCCACGAGAGCGACGACGACGTCGCGTCGCCCGGTGAACACGTCCGCGGCCGTCGATCCTGGCGCCACCTGGGTGCTGGTCCCCTCGACAGTGATGGTCAGCTGCTCCGGTGCGGGCACGTCGGTGGCCTCCTCATGATCGTGAACGCACCGGCCGGCACGCACGTCGATGCTACCGAGGTCGTGCCCTCCTCGGCTCTGGTCGCCCACCCGGCCGAGCCGCGCGTGGAGGTACAGGGCCGAACGGGTGGACTTCACCGTCACGGCATCCGGACAAACGGGGCGATATCAGGGCAAGTCGTGGCACTGACCTGCGCATTTGCGGGACAACTTCACCCCGGAAACAGCGATGACCCCCGGCCGTACCTCTGGCCGGGAGTCACGTGCGTGGGCGATACTGGGTTCGAACCAGTGACCTCCTCGGTGTGAACGAGGCGCTCTACCACTGAGCCAATCGCCCGTCGGTTCCGGCGAGAGGCTCACCGGGACGACGCTTCTGAGGATGTTACCGAAGCAGGACCGATATTCCGAACCGGGCAGTCACGCGCTCGTTTCCACCGATCGGGTGAGCGCAGGTCGCCGCCGATCCACGATCGTTGCTGGCATGATGTTTCGACCGTGAGGAGGACGCCGGACATGACCACAGGTGCGCCCGACATCGTCGACGTCATCACCATGCAGCTGATCGGTCCGGACGAGAGCGTCATGCCGGTCCTGGCCGAGCTGTCCTATCGGGTCTGCGACCCGTACACGGTTCGCGCGGTCTTCACCGGTTCGCACACCATGTCGACGTGGCTGCTCGGACGCGAGCTGATCGCCCAGGGACTCGAGGCGGATCAGGACTCGTGCGCCGGCACCGGTGACGTCCAGGTCTGGCGCGACGAGGACCGGAGCTACGTGCTGATCTCGCTCAACGGGGTCGAGGGCAACGCGCTCCTCGCCGCTCCCGCGGAACCGCTCGAGCGTTTCATCACCAAGACCGAGGCCCTGGTGCCCTTCGGCAACGAGAGCGACCAGATGGATCCGGAGATCAGCGCGCTGATCGCGGCACTGCTGACCGCCTGACGACACGCGTACCGGGCTCCCGGCCGTCGTGGCCGGGAGCCCCGTGCGCGTCGCCCACCCGTCGCGGAGCGCGTCACGGGTCGATGTCGTCCTCCGCGCGGGCCCGGAACATCGCCTGCGCCTGAAGACTGACAGGACCGACGGCGACGTCGGACCCATCCAGCCAGCAGACCGGCTCGACCTCGCGCGTGCTCGACGTCACGGCGAGGTGTGCACGTCCCGCCAGGACGTCGTCCAGTGCGGCGAGCAGCAGCTCACCCGGCCCGGCCTCACGCACGACGATCCCGGCGTCCGGCGCCCACTCGAGGAGCAGCTCGCGGGTGATGCCCGCGAGGCACCCGCTCGAGAGCGCCGGGGTCACCAGTGCTCCCCCCGCCTCGACGACGACGTTCGAGCCCGTTCCTTCGCACAGGTCGCCACGCGTGTTCGCCAGGATCGCCTCGTCGGCACCCTTCGCCGAGGCTGCGGCGAGCGCGACCACGTTCTCCGCGTACGACGTCGTCTTCAGCCCGGCGACGGCGGAGCGCTCGTTCCGGACCCACCGGACGCGCGCGACGCGCGCGCGTACCGGACGGGTCGCGGGGGCGGCCGCGACGATCACCGTGGGGCGCCCCTCCCCCACGGTGGCACGGTTCGATCCCATCGGGCCCGGGCCCCCGGTCACGGTCACCCTCACCCGGCCGGCGCCGTCCCCGGCGACGCCCAGGACCGCGCGGACACCGGCCCTGATCTGGTCCTCGTCCGGAGCGGGGAGACCCAGCCCGACCGCCGATCGATGCAGTCGGCGCAGGTGTCGCGTCAACGCGAACGCCTGACCTCGCAGCACCGCGCACGTCTCGAACACCCCGTCGCCGACAGTGAGACCGTGGTCGGTCGCGGTCACCACGGCCTCGCCCGGGGCGATCACCCGTCCGTCGGTCCAGATCACCATGCCGGCCTGCATCAGCTCTCCTCCGCCCGGCGCCACGGTCCGCACCGGCTGAATCCGGCTCGCTGTCGCGCCACCACGGTCAGTCTCCCGCATCGGCCATCGGCGTGCCGGACGCCAGCGCAACGAGCCGGTGCGCCTTCAGCTCGGTCTCCGCCCACTCCGCGCCCGCCTCGCTCCCCCACGTGATCCCGGCTCCGGTCCCGAACCGCAGCGTGCCGGCCGACCCGGGCGTCGACGGCACCCACCAGAACGTCCGGATGCCGACCGCCAGCTCCGCGCGACCCGCATCGGAGTCGATCCACCCGACCACACCGCAGTACGGCCCCCGGTCGACAGGCTCGAGACGATGGATGACGGACAGGGCTGCGTTCTTCGGCGCGCCTGAGACGGACGCTGGCGGATACGTCGCGTCGAGAATCTGCGCCCACAGGTCCGGGGACGCCGCAACCTGTCCGGAGAGGCGTCCGCGCACCGTGGAGACCAGATGCACCAGGCCAGGGTGCCGCTCGAGCGCGAGCAGGTCGAGCACCTCCACCGTCCCGGGCACGCAGACGCGCTGAAGATCGTTGCGGACCAGGTCCGTGATCATGACGTTCTCCGCCTCGTCCTTGGCGGTCAGTCCGGCGGCCGTCGTCGCGGTGCCCTTGATCGGGCCAGACGTCAGGAATCCGTGGTCCAGCCGCAGGAACAGCTCTGGCGACGCGGTGACGACCCAGACCGGCGGGAACCCGCACGCCGCGGGCACATGGACTGCGCCGGAGTACGGAGCCGGGTTGCCGGCGCCCAGAACCGCGGAGAGGGCGTCGGCAGACGGCTCGGACCCGTCCGGAGCGGCGTCGAGCGGTGCCTCGAGCACGCGGCAGAGGTTCGCCTGGTAGACCCCGCCGTCGCGGATCGTCGCGCGGATCTCGTCGACGGCGCGCAGATAGGTCCCCTGGTCGAGCGAGGTCGACCACGCATCGGGCCGCGGGCCCCGCCACGCCGGCGCCGCCGGTCGAGAGCCGTCGCCGAACGGTCGCGGGTCAGCAACCCCGGTGCCCGGCCCCGGTGCGTCGTCCGTCTCGACCGCGGCGAACCGCCACGCGCGCACCGTGCCCGAGAAGTCACCAACGACCGCCCAGAATCCTCCGGCACTGACGCGCTCCGCGTCGGTGCGCAGGTCGACACTCTCGACCACTCGCGTCGCACGGTGCCCGGCGAACCACGCATGACCTGCGACGTCAGTCGTCTTCGCCGCATCTCGACCCGTCGACACACGCACACGGTACCCATCCGCAGGACGCGACCGGCCACCGCGCGGCCCTCGTGAGCCGGTTGGACTCACCCGGATTCCGTCGGCTACAGTCTGGGACGCGCACCAAGCACGGGCGGCCGGAGACGGTGGCTCGCGTGACGTGCCGTGCGGACGTGGCTCAGTGGTAGAGCATCACCTTGCCAAGGTGAGGGTCGCGGGTTCGAATCCCGTCGTCCGCTCGGAGATTCCCCTCCCCGTTGAGTCCTTGGGCTCTCGGTCAGGGTTCTCGCGGTGGAGTGGCCGAGTGGCTAGGCAGCGGCCTGCAAAGCCGTATACGTGGGTTCGAATCCCATCTCCACCTCGCAAGGCAGCATGGGCGATTGGCGCAGCGGTAGCGCGCTTCCCTGACACGGAAGAGGTCACTGGTTCGATCCCAGTATCGCCCACCAGCGTATGTGCAGGTCAGAGGCCGTTTCGGAGGAATCCGAAGCGGCCTTTTCGGCAGTCATGGGACGAAATGTAGCAACGCGTGTAGCAACGCGGTTGAAGCGCGGTCCTGGCAGCAGCTGATGGAGTCCAAGATCCCGGCGTGTGGATTCTCACCCGTGCACATAGGTTTGCGGCCGGTGCGCGTCGACGCTGCTCAGAGCATTGGGCGGTCAGATGCCCAGGCGCCCGGACAGGGAGTCCATCGCCGCCTTGGCGGTCTCGGTGCTGACGTGCCCGTAGACGTCGCCGGTGATGCGGATGTCGGAGTGCCCCAGAAGCTCTGAAACCGCCTTGATGTGGATGCCGGCCTCGAGCATCGCCGTGGCCGCGGAGTGGCGCAGGGTGTGGACTGTCACTCCCTCGAGGCCTACCTTCCTCGCGGCCGTGGTCATCGCTCGCAGGACGTTACGCGGGTCCAGGGGCGCCCCGGTCTCTGAGGTGAACACGAACCCGGACTCCTGCCACAGGTCACGGGCGGCCTTGCGCTCGCGCAACTGCTGAGCCTGCAGCTCGCGCAGCATCTTGGACATGCCCTCGCTCAACGGGAGCACCCGGCGGGATCTCGCGGTCTTGGGCGAGGTCACCACCAGGCGCCCGCCGATGCGCGAGAGCGTGCTGACGATTCGGATCTCGGCGCGATCGAAGTCCACGTCCTTCCATGCGAGGGCCATCGCCTCTCCCTTGCGCGCACCCGTGGCGGCGATGAACGTCAAGA
>JAJYCD010000084.1 GCA_021778635.1 Actinomycetes bacterium | reverse complement strand
GCGTCGCTCGCCGTGCGCCCCGGCCGACCGGCGCCGCCGCGGCGTCGGCGCGGCGACCGGCGCCCGCCCGATGCCTGCTCCTGCTCCGGTCCTGTGCTCACAGCTCACCATTGTCGCCGGTGCCGTGCGAGGGCCGCGCCGCGCTACGACTGGCGAGTGGCGTGGAGCAGACCGGAGAGTCCCATGCGAGCCACGGCATCGGTCCGTCGCCACAGGCCGAGGTCGATCGAGTCCGCCAGAGCGACGTGACGGACGGACGTGAAGCCGTGCCGGACGAAGATCGGCGTCAGCTCGTCGGGCGTGTAGAAGCTCAGCCACGGTTCGCCGTCCTCGGCCACCGCGGCGCCGACCGCCTCCGCGTAGGCGCGCCCGGCGTCATCACGCAGCTCCGGGGTGAGCATATAGTCGACGACGATCTGCGACCCGGCGGCAAACGAGGCGAGCGCAGCGACGACGCCCTCGAGCGCGGAGCCGCTCAGGTACATCGAGACGCCGAGCAGGCTCACGAACGACGGCCGCGCGAGGTCGAAGCCGGCCTCGACCAGCGCCTCGACGAGCGGGTCGCGCTCGAGGTCGACGGGCACGAAGGTCGGACCGCCGTGGGCCGAGATCCCGGCGGTCTCGACAGCCTGGCGCTTCCACGCCTGGCTCGCCGGGTGGTCGACCTCGAAGACGGACCTCCCGGCACCGCTGCGGTAGGCGTACGTGTCGAGGCCCGCGCCGAGGATCACGTACTGCGGCAGCGCGCTCTCGGTCAGGAGGGTCTCGGTGAAGAGGCTGCGGCAGAGGACCTCGGCGCGGGCACCCGCGAGCACGGGGTGCGACCCGAACCGCTGGTGGTAGGCGATCAGCTCGTCGCCACGCTCGCCGAGCAGCACCTGCGCGAGCGGGTCGACGAAGATCAAGGGCTCGTGGTCGACGAGCAGGTGGGCCGCGCGAGCGGCTGCGGAGGTGAGGGCGGTGCGGCTGACGGTCGACGAAGAATCCATGCCGACAAGGCTACCGAACAATGCGTGCAGCATAGCATATGAATGCAATTTCCGCAAGCCCGGAGACGCCGCGAAAGAATGTATCGACGGCATTCATCAGAATGATTGTCGAGGCGATCTCCCCGTAAGCGTCCGGCGCGTCGCGACGCCGGCGGCGACCGCGCTCGGCGCGCGCGTCGAGAGCGGTGCCACTCGGCGAGCTGCTTCACACGTCCGGGTCCGATCGTGCAAGGTGGGTCCGGGTGACACAGGTGGACCGCGAGGCGTCAGGGGGCGATCGGTGTGACGACACGGGCCCGTCGGGCGGCGCGGCTCGCCCCGGGCATCGGTCTCGGGGCGGTGGCGGTCGCTCTGCTCGTCGGCGGCTGCGGGGCGACCCCGGCGCTTCCCGGACCGATCGCCAGCGCGGGCCCGGCCGGCGGCGCGAGCCCGGTCGCCGGACCGACGACGATGCCGGCCGACCCGTCGGGCATCGAGCCCGGTTCGACGATCAGGGACTATGTCCGCGACCTCGACGGCCAGGACGTGGCAGCGGCAGAGGGTCTCCTCGCGCCGAAGCACGTGGGCACCCTGCTGGGCAGGCCGGACGGCTGGCTCACGACGCCCGTGACCATCACCGACCTGTCGCTCGGTGCACCGGAGCCCCGGGACGGTCGTGGGACGGCTGCGGACGGGTACGCGCAGGTGGTCTTCGTCCCCGCCCGGCTCACGCTCACGCGGAAGGCGCCCGGCGGGACGTCCGACGAGCACCTGACCTGGGGGTTCCTGCTCGCCCGCAACAGCATGGTCTCGCGCTGGATCATCGTGGACGACGGCCCGGCGTAGGCGGCCACGTCGGCGATGGCACGGCGCCGATGGCACGGCGCCGATGACACTGCGCCGATGGCACGGCGGCGCAGGTGGCCCTGCCCTTCAGCCGTGCGAGCCGCTCAGACCGCCGTGGCGCCGCGCTCGCCGGTCCGGACGCGGACGACCTCCTCGACGTTCAGGACCCACGCCTTGCCGTCGCCGATCTTGCCGGTCTGGGCCGCTCGGACGATCGTGTCGAGCACGCGCCCGGCGTCGACGTCGTCGACGACGACCTCCAGCCGCACCTTCGGCACGAAGTCCACCTGGTACTCCGCCCCGCGGTAGACCTCGGTGTGGCCACCCTGGCGTCCGTACCCCTGCGCGTCGGAGACCGTCATCCCCCGCACGTCGATCTCGGCGAGCGCGTCCCGGACGTCACCGACCTTGAACGGCTTGATGATGGCCGTGATGAGCTTCATCAGTGGGTCCTTCCGATGCTGGAGGTCGCGGTGAACTCGTAGGCGGTCTCGGCGTGCTGGCTCGAGTCGAGGCCCTCGACCTCCTCGTCGGGACCGACGCGCAGACCGATCGTGGCACGCAGCACGCGGGCGATCAGGTACGTGACCGCGAAGGCGAAGACGCTGGCGGCGAGGACCCCGAGGGCCTGGTGGCCGAGCTGGGTGAGCCCGCCGCCGAGCAGCAGGCCCTGGTGCCGGACGGCGGGGTTGACCGCCGCCGCCGCGAACAGTCCGATGAACAGCGTGCCGACGACGCCGCCGACGTAGTGGACCGCCACGACGTCGAGCGAGTCGTCGTAGCGGAAGCGGAACTTCAGGCGGATCGCGAACAGGCACACCGCGCCGGCGATCGCACCGACGAGCAGAGCGGGCAGGGGCGAGATGAACCCCGCCGCGGGGGTGATCGCCACGAGCCCGGCAACGGCACCGGACGCGCCCCCGAGCGTCGTGGCCTTGCCGGTGAGCTTCTTCTCGAGGGAGAGCCAGCCGATCATGCCGCCGACGCCGGAGAGGTGCGTCGCGAGGGCCGCGCTCGCGGCGAGACCACCCGCGGTCAGCGCCGAGCCCGCGTTGAAGCCGATCCAGCCGAACCAGAGCAGGCCGGCGCCGAGGAGCGTGAGCGGCAGGTTGTGGGGTGCCATCATCTCGCGCGGCCAGCCGCGCCGGGGCCCGAGCACGAGGGCCAGGGCGAGCGCCGACGCCCCGGAGCAGATCTCCACGACGGTGCCGCCCGCGAAGTCGAGCAGGCCGGCCTTGTTCAGCCAGCCGTCCGGCGACCAGGTCCAGTGCGCCAGCGGTGCGTACACGAGCACGGACCAGACGGCGATGAACGTCACGAACGCGCCGAACCGCATCCGGTCCGCGGAAGCGCCGCTGATCAGCGCGGCGGTGAGGATCGCGAACATCAGCTGGAACGCCACGAAGGCCAGCGGCGGGACGGTGAGGTTCATCCCGGGGACGGCGACCTCGGCATGAGTCAGCCCGACGAGGTGCAGCCCACCGACGAGCCCGCCGCCGGCGTCCCGGTCGAACGCGAGGGAGTACCCGACGACGGTCCAGGTGACCGAGACGACGGCGATCGTCACGAAGCTCTGCATGATCATGCCGAGCGCGTGCTTCGACCGGACCATGCCGGCGTAGAAGAACGCGAGCCCCGGTGTCATGAGCAGCACCAGGGCGGTGCACACGATGATCCACGCGGTGTTCCCGGTGTCGACCGGCGCGGCGTCGGGCAGGAGGTGCATCGTCGTCGTCATCCCTCTCGCGGGGTCAGGGCACGCGCAGCACGGCAGGCCGCGCGTCAGGGTACTGGCTGCGGCGGCGGTCCCGTCCGAGCGCTCCACACCGTGATCGAGGGCGTTCGCGCGACCGCGCGGGAGCAGCCGCGCGGGAGCAGCCGTGCGGGAGCTGCGCCGACTCCCTCAGGGACGGACGCGGGGCGCCGATAGGAGAGGCATCCACGACCGCGTCGACGGAGACCCGGTCCGGGCTCGAAGGAGAGTCCCATGATGCGTCGCGTCCGCGTAGCCGTCCGCCTCACGGCCGGCTTCCTCGTCATCGCGCTGTGTGCGGCTGCGCTGTGGGCGGTCGCGCTCACGTCGGCGGCGGGTACTCGCGCGGCCGCCGAGAACCTCTCGGTGGCACTCGCCCGGGTTGACGCCGCCAAGCAGGTGAAGTTCCGCAGCGCCGACTTCAACGGGTGGCAGACCGCGTACGCCTTCGACATCACCCGAGGCGTCGTCGGCGCGACTGCCGACTCGGCGCCGTCCCGGGCCGCCTACCTCGCGTCGGCCGCGCAGTTCACGACCGAGCTGAACACCCTCGCCGCCGCACACCTCGACGCGAAGGACGCCGCGCTGGTCGCCGAGGTGCGCACCACGTTCGCCGACTTCACGGCCACCGACACCCAGGTCATCGCCGACTACCGCACCGGGACCGTCGAGGGGACGGCCGCCGCGAACGGGCTCGTCATCGGCAAGGAGATCCAGCTCTTCCAGAAGATCAGCGACGACGTCGACCTCATCGTCACGTCCGCGCAGCAGGCCGCGGCGGCGTCGACCGCGGAGGCGCGGTCGTCGGCCTCCCGGACCAGCACGCTCGCCGCCGTCCTCGGCGTCGTGTCTCTCGCGGGATCGGCCCTCCTCGCGATCCTGCTCACGCTCTCGATCACCCGACCGCTCGGCACCCTGCGTGCGCGGCTCGCCGACATCGCCGAGGGCGAGGGCGACCTGACCCAGCGCCTCGAGGTCGACGGCAAGGACGAGTTCACGGAGGTGAGCCGGTCCTTCAACACCTTCGTCGTGAAGATCGCCGACACGGTCCGGGGGATCTCCGGCTCGGCGTCCACGGTGGCGGCGGCGAGCGAGGAGCTGACTGCCGTCTCGACGCAGATCCTCGCCGCCGCCGCACAGATGTCGACCCAGTCGAACGCTGTCGCCGCCGCAGCCGAGGAGGTGTCCCGGAACGTCGAGACCGCAGCTGCCGGCGCGGAGGAGATGTCTGCGTCGATCCGCGAGATCGCGGCGAGCGCCAGCGAGGCGTCGCGCGTCGGAGACGAGACGATGGACGCCGCGCAGGCGACGCGCGCGCTGATCGCCAAGCTCGGGGACTCGAGCCGCGAGATCGGCGACGTCGTCAAGGTCATCACGTCGATCGCGGCCCAGACCAACCTGCTCGCGCTCAACGCCACGATCGAGGCTGCGCGGGCCGGGGAGGCCGGGCGAGGGTTCGCCGTCGTCGCCGGCGAGGTCAAGGACCTCGCGCAGGAGACGGCACGGTCGACCGAGAACATCACCGCGCGTGTCGCGAGCATCCAGGCGGACACCGCCGCCGCGGTCGAGGCGATCAGTGCGATCGTCGCGATCACCGCTCGGCTCGGTGACCATCAGACGACGATCGCGGCCGCCGTCGAGCAGCAGACCGCGACGACCAACGAGATGAGCCGGAACATCAACCAGGCGTCCGTGAACGCGTCGGAGATCGCCGCCAACGTCGCCGAGATCGCCGAGGCCGCGCGCAGCACGAACGGCGGGATGGTCGACGTGCAGCAGTCGGCGCAGGGGCTCTCGATGATGAGTCACGAGGTCCGGGGTCTTGTCGACCAGTTCACCGTCTGAGCCGGGCCGCGGGAGCCGCGTCGGCGCCGCGGTCAGATGCTCCGCGACCCGCTCTGGCTGCGCAGCTCGACGTCGCCGAACGACGACCGGTGCCGGAGGTCGGGCGAGTCCTCGACGAGCGTGTACGACGGGATGTAGGGCGCAGGGGCGTCGAGCGGGGACGGCAGGAGCTCGCGCAGGGTGCGCACGAGGGCCTCGAGGGACGTGTCGCGCGTGCGGAGGGTCGTGATCCGTGCCTCCAGGGTGGCGATCTCCGCCTGGATCCCGCGACGCTCCGCGGATGCGGCGTCGGTCGCCCGTCGGTACACGTCCGTGTTGGCGCTGCCCTGCGTGTCCATCTCGCGTCCTTCCTCACTGTTTGCCCCGTGTCAGCATGACGGTCGACGCGCGCGAGCGCACTAGGCCATCACGGTGACCCGACCCGGCCGGCGGTCCCTCCGACGGCCGAGCGCTCGCCCGGCCGCGGCGCCGTCGGACGCCTCACGCGCCCCCAGGACGAAGGCCCCTTGACGCTATCGCACGCTGCGCGAAGCGTGGACGTATCAGCACGTCCCGGGCCTGCCCGCGCTGCGGCCGACTCCCGGGTCGCCCGGCCTGGTCGGGCTGCCCGGCCTCGCCGGATCGGCGCAGAGCCGGGGACGCCCGAGGGAGGAGCACGACCATGGCACGCACCGTCGTCGTCGGTGTCGAAGGCACCGACTCGAGTCATGACGCACTGGTCTGGGCAGCGCATGCGGCCGCCGCACGGCGGGACGAGCTCGAGATCGTGTACGCCGTCGGCGTCCCCTACTCCAGCATGGAGGTGCTGTACGACGACGCCGTCAACGCCAGCGCCGAGACGCTGCTCGACGACGAGCGGAAGCGTGCGCTCGACGCCGAGCCGGACCTGACGGTCCGCACCACGCTGTCCAGGACGACACCTGCGCGCATCCTGACGGAGCTCTCCGAGGAGGCGGCGCTCGTCGTCGTCGGCTCGCACCCGCTCGGGTTCATGGAGCGCGTCTTCGCCGGGTCGCTCAGCTACCAGGTGGTGGCAGGTTCCCACTCGCCGGTGCTCGTCGTGCCGGAGGGGACGGGCGAGCGCGGGACCGGCGTGGTCGTCGGGGCAGACGGGTCGCCGGACTCCGTGACGGCCGTCGCGCGCGCCGCCGAGGAGGCCGACCGTCTCGGTGTCGAGCTCACCGTGGTGCACGCGTGGCTGTCACCGGTGACGTACCTCTCCGTCGACGTCATCTCCGGCTCGAACGACGAGCTCGTCGAGGAGGGCGAGCGCATGGTGCTGGCCGAGTCGCTCGCCGGGCTCGGCGAGCGCTACCCCGACCTCACCGTCAACCGCCGCCTGGTCCACGACAACCCAGCGCAGGCCCTGCTCGAGGCCGCGGTCGGCGCCCGGCTCCTCGTGGTCGGCAGCCGTGGGCTGCACGGGGTCACGCGCATGCTGCTCGGATCCGTGAGCCACACGGTCGTCATGCACGCGCCGTGCCCGGTGCTCGTGGTCCGGAGCTGACCGAGGTCGCCACCGTCGTCCGGCGCTCACCGTGTCCCGGTGGGTGCCGGATGGCATGGTGGTGACCATGGACGCACCCCAGACCGGTGAGGCCCGTGCCGTCGCAGCGCTCGACGCCGCCGGCATCGGCTACGCACTGACGCGTCACGGACGCATGTCCTCGCTGGCCGAGGCCGCCGCTGCTCGGGGGATCGACCCCTCGGGCATCGTCAAGACGATCGTCGTCCGCCGGGGTGACGACGACTACCTGTTCGTCCTCGTCCCCGGCGACCGCACGATCTCCTGGCCCAAGCTGCGCGCACTGCTCGGAGTCAGCCGCCTGTCGATGCCGGACGCGACCGTCGCGCTCGAGGTCACCGGCTACGAGCGCGGGACGATCACGCCGTTCGGATCGACGCGACCCTGGCCGGTCGTGGCCGACGAGCGTGTGAGGGGCCGGTCGGCGTCGATCGGTGCCGGTGCGCACGGGGTCGCCGTCACCGTCGACGGAGACGACCTGGTGACCGCGCTGGGCGCGACGGTTGCCGACGTCACCGAGCCGGAGGCGCGGATCGATGACTGACACCGACCACGGCCCTACCGGGAGCACGGGTTCGATCACGGTCGAGTCCGGCCCACCGCACACCGTGGTCCGCCTGCGCGGCGACGTCGACGCGACGCTCCGTGAGGAGGCGAGCGTCGCGATGGGACAGGTGCTCGGCGCGTCCTCCCCGGTGCTCTGCGACGCGACCGACCTGCGCTTCATCGACTCGACGGGCGTCGCGTTCCTCCTCCAGCTGCGCATGGCCACCCGCGAGGCCGGTCTCACGATGAGCCTGTGGGACCCGCGCCGCGTCGTCGGGGACCTGCTCGACGCGGTCGGCATGCCCGGGGAGATCCCGGCGTCGGATGCGGCGCCGTGATGTCGCTGCCGACCGCTAGGTTCACGGCATGCGGCTGCTGCACACCTCCGACTGGCACCTGGGCCGCTCGTTGCACGGCGTCGACCTCCTCGACCACCAGGCGGCGTACCTCGACCACCTGATCGACCTCGCACGCGCGGAGCGGGTGGACGCGGTGCTCGTCGCCGGGGACGTGTACGACCGCGCCGTCCCGCCGGTCGAGGCGGTCTCCCTGCTGTCCGAGACGCTGGTGCGGCTCGCGGAGGTGACGACCGTCGTGGTCACGCCGGGGAACCACGACTCCGCCACGCGGCTCGGCTTCGGTGCGGGGCTCATGCGCCCCGAGCTCCACGTGCGGGCGACCGTCGGCGGGATCGCGGCGCCCGTCGTCGTGCGTGGTGCCGACGGCGACCCGGTGCTCGTGTACGCGCTCCCGTACCTCGACCCCGACGTCGTGCGTCGTGAGCTCGCCGGTCCGGGCGACGACGCCGCCGTGCTCGCGCGGTCGCACGAGGCGGTGCTCGCGGCGGCGATGGGACGCGTGCGCGGCGACCTGGCCGACCGGTCGGCCAGGTCGCCGGTGCGGAGCGTCGTCATGGCGCACGCGTTCGTGGTCGGTGGCGAGCCGAGCGAGTCGGAGCGCGACATCCGCGTGGGCGGGGTCGACCACGTCCCGGCCGGTGTGTTCGCCGGAGTGGACTACGTGGCCCTCGGCCACCTCCACGGTCCGCAGCGCGTGGCCGACGGGGTGCGGTACTCGGGGTCGCCGCTCGCGTACTCGTTCTCCGAGCAGCACCACCGCAAGTCCACGGTGCTCCTCGAGCTGGCCGGGTCGGGACCCGTGCGAGAGGAGCTCGTCGCGGCCCCGGTGCCGCGCCGTCTCGCGGACCTGACCGGCCCGCTCGAGGAGCTGCTCGGGCGGGCCGGGGACTCCCACCGGGACGACTGGCTGAGGATTACCGTGACCGACGCGGTCCGTCCGCCGGGCATGTACGCGCGGCTCGCCGAGCGGTTCCCGCACGCGCTGGTCATGCAGCACCGGTCGTCGGCGGGGGCCGCGACCGGCGGCGCGGTGGCGGTCGGTGCGGCTCGTGATCCGTTGGAGGTCGCCGAGGAGTTCGTCGAGCACGTCACCGGTGCGCCGGCGACGCCCGGCGAGCGAGCGGCGCTGCGTCACGCGTGGGAACGCGTCACCGCGGCGGAGCGGAGCACCTGATGCACCTCCACTCGATGACGGTGCAGGCCATCGGACCGTTCGCCGGACGCCACACGATCGACTTCGAGGCGCTTGGGGCGTCGGGGATCTTCCTCCTCGAGGGCCCGACAGGGGCGGGCAAGTCCACGCTCATCGATGCGATCGTGTTCGCGCTGTACGGCAAGGTCGCCTCGGCGGAGGCGAGCGAGGACCGGTTGCGATCGGGTCACGCGGCCGACGACGTGGAGAGCCTGGTCGACCTGGTCCTCGAGACCGGCAACGGCATCTACCGGGTGCGCCGGACCCCGCAGTTCGACCGGCCGAAGAGGCGCGGCGAGGGGACCGTCCGCCAGCCGGCGAGCGTGCGGCTCTGGCGCCTGACGAGCCTCCCGGACGGTCCGCTCCTGGACCACGACGAGCTCGACGGGGACATCGTCTCGACCCGGCTCGACGAGGCCGGCCTGGAGCTCCGGCGCGCGATCGGACTCGATCGCGACCAGTTCGTCCAGACGATCGTGCTGCCGCAGGGCGAGTTCGCGAGCTTCCTCCGGGCCGACCCGGAGGCGCGGAGCGGGCTGCTGCAACGGATCTTCGGCACGCAGTCGTACGAGCGGCTGCAGAAGCAGCTCGACGAGATGCGTCGGGAGGTCGGGCGCGCGCTCGCGGACGCCCGAGCGGACGTGGGCCGCGCCGCCGCGCACTTCATCGGTGCGGCCTCCTTGACGGACGGCGTCGAACCGGAGTCGGTCGAGCGGATCCGTGCGGCCGCCGAGTCCGCGTCGACCGACCTCGTCGACCTCGTCGACGTGCAGGTCGCCAGGCTCGCGGAGCTGGCCGAGCACGCGGCGACCGCCGACGCCCGGGCGCGCAACGAGCACCTCGCCGCCCGGGACGCGCTTGCCGCGGAGACGGCGCGAGCCTCGGCACTCGCGCGGCACGAGGCGCTCCGCGCGGAGCAGGTCGCGCTCGAGGCGCGGTCCGTCGACCATGCCGACGCCCGGGCCCGACTCTCCGAGGCCCGTCGAGCAGCGATGGTGCGCCCGCTGCTCGACGGCGCCGACCGTGCCGACGCCGCGCAGCGTGACGCCGTGAGCGCGTGGCGCGCGGCTCTCCGGGCGGCTCCCGCGGACCTCGTCGCGCTCCTCGGCGGCGCCGTCCCGCCGGTCGCCGTCCCGCCGGTCGACACCGCGCTGCTGGACACGGCGGCGCTGGACACCGCGCTGCTGGACACCGCGCAGCTGGACACCGCGCTGCTGGATCGCACCCGGATGCGCGATCGCGAGATCGTGGCCACCCTCGGACGCGTCGTCGGTCTCGAGGAAGGTCTGCCCGCGCTCCGTGCCGCCGCGGACGCTCTCGAGGCCGAGCTCGCGGGCGTCGGTCGGGACCTCGCCGCGATCGAGGCGGAGCTGCTCGCGCGGCCCGACGAGCGACGGCTCCTCGCGGAGCGCCAGGCGGAGGTCGCTGCGATCGCCGCGCAGGCCGAGGCGCGTCGAGATCGTGCGGCGGCCGCCCGTGCCCTGCTGGGGCACGCGCAGGACGCCGATCGCACGCGGGCCGAGCTGGCCGCCGTCGCGGTGGCGCACGGTGCTGCGGTCGGGGTGGCGCGCGCGGCTCTCGGCGTCGAGACGCAGCTCCGGGCGGCACGCATCGAGGGCATGGCCGGTGAGCTGGCCGCCGGCCTGCAGCCGGGCGAGGCCTGCCCGGTGTGCGGCGCGGTCGAGCACCCGGCGCCGGCACAGGTGGGCGTCGACCATCCCGACCCGAGGCAGATCGAGGACGCCGCTCGCGCCCGTGCCGAGGCGGACGCCACCCTCGCGCGGCATGCAGCCGCGGTCGCCGCCCTCAGGGAGCGGCTGAGTGCGCACCTCGAGGCGGCGGCCGGTCTCGACGTCACCCAGGCGGCCCGGCAGGTCGAGGTCGCCGAGGCCGCGGTCGCCGAGGCCGGGGCCGCCGAAGAGGACCTCGCGCGACTGCAGCGCGAGCTCGACGAGCACGACCTGGGCGCGGAGAGGGCGCGACGTCGCTCCGAGGACCTGCGGACCGCGGCCGCGACCGTGACGTCGCGACTCGCGGCGGCGCGCACCGGGCTCGCCGAGAACGAGAGCGAGGTGGTGGCCGCCCGCGAAGGCGCCTCGAGCGTCCGCGACCGACGTGCGACGCTGCAGGTACGGATCGACGGGGCGGACCTCCTGGTCACCGCGGTGGGCACCGTCCAGGAGGCCGAGCGTTCCCGCGACCTCCGCCGGCGCGAGCTGGCCGACGGACTGGCCGCGCACGGGTTCGGCGACGCGTCCCACGCTCGGGCGGCGCTCGTCGAGCCCGCAGCCCTGACCGAGCTCGAGCACGTCGTGACCGCGCACGAGGCCGCCGTGGCCCGCGTGGCCGACGGCCTGCGGGCCCCGGAGCTCGCCGACCTCCCCGAGGACCTCGTCGTGGACCTCGAAGGTGCGCGCACCCGGGCCGAGGTCGCCGAGGAACGGGCGACCGGTGCCGCGAGCACGCTCGCGGTCGCGGGCCGACGCGCCGACGACGCCCGGGTAGCCGGGGTCGAGGTCGCGGAGGCCGTCGCCAGGCACGTGGCCGTCGCCGGCGAGGCCGCTCCCGTGGTCCGGATGGCGAACCTCGCGACCGGGACCGGCACGGACAACCCGCGCGCGCTCAGCCTTGCGACGTTCGTGCTGGTGCGCCGGTTCGAGGACGTCGTCGCCGCGGCGAACGAGCGCCTGCTGCTCATGTCCGACGGCAGGTTCGAGCTCGTGCGCAGCGACGAGCGGGAGGACGTCCGCACGCGACGGACCGGACTGGCGATGAAGGTCGTCGACCACCGGATCGAGGCGGCGCGTGACCCTCGGACGCTCTCCGGCGGAGAGACGTTCTACGTCTCGCTGTGCCTCGCTCTGGGCCTGGCGGACGTCGTGACCGCCGAGGCCGGCGGCATCGACCTCGGGACGCTGTTCGTCGACGAGGGGTTCGGCTCGCTCGACCCGCACACGCTGGACGCCGTCCTCGCGGAGCTCGGCAAGCTGCGGGCGGGCGGGCGCGTCGTCGGCGTCGTCTCGCACGTCGAGGCGATGAAGCAGCAGCTCGCCGATCGCATCGAGGTGCGTCGGCTCCCGGACGGATCGAGCACGCTCACCGTCCGCGCAGGCTGACGCCCGGTCGGACGATCCTCGCGTTCACGGGTCGCCGGGCGTCGCGCATCAGCGCCCCCGGGCGGTCACGAGGTGGTCGCCGGTCACCAGGTCCAGCCGAGCGCCGTGAGCTCGACCTCCTCGCGGAGTCGCTCGTCGAACCGCTTCTCCTCCGGAACCGAGAAGCTCAGCCGCGGACCGGGGTCCAGCCCGGCGAGTCGGCACGCCTCGGCCAGCAGGTCGTCGTAGGCGACCCGCGCCGCGTGCAGGTGGTGGGCCCGGGCGTACAGGTGGGGTTCGTCCTCGATCGACCGGATGTCGGCCGCGATGACGGACAACCGCATCTGGACCGAGAGCACGTCGAACGGGTCGACCTCGTGCGGCTTGTGGCGAAGGTTGCGGGCGAGATGCTCGAGTCGCTCGGCGGCGCGCGTTCGCCAGCGGGTGGTCCGTTCCGCAGAGGGCAGCGCCAGCGTGACGACTCCGAAGACCACCGCGGGCACCATGATTCGAACCCACGTCATAGGAGGCTCCTCGCCATTGAGGTGATACCAGGCTAAGGCGTGTCGAGGCGCTTGTCTTCCCTGTGAATCTGCTCCGTCGTGCGGCCGGAGAGGCCGAGCGCGAGGACTCCGGTCGCGGCCGCGACGGCGAAGCAGGTCACGAACGCGACGGGCCGTGCCGGGCCCCCGAGGACGACGAACAACGCGCCGCTCAGCGCAAGGATCGAGGCGCTCGTGACGGCGTCCACGACCTGGAGCGCGGAGCTGTTGACCCCCTGCTCACCCTCGGGGGACAGCCGCAGCGTCAGAAGCGAGAGGGTGGGGATCGTGACGCCCATCCCGAACCCGGCGAGGCACCACCCGGCGAACGCGGCCGCGAGCGGGAAGCCGGGCACGAGCATCAGCGCGGCGGTCCCGATCCCCGCGAGCACGCCGAGGGTGCCGACACGGAGCAGGGCCGCGTCCGACGATCCGACGACCCGCCCGCGCAACGCGGAGCCGCCGGCCCAGGAGACGGCCGTGGCGGTCAGGAAGGTTCCGGCGGCGGCGGCGCTCAGGGACCGGTGGGTCGTCAGCAGCAGCGGGACGAACACCTCCGTGCCGAAGTACGCCGCACTCAGCAGGCCGCGGAGGCCGATCGCGGTCGGGAGGCCGCGCCGGGACCGCAGCGTGCCGGCGGGCACGAGCCGCGGGATCGACGCGGCGAGAGCCACGAGCCCGCCCGTCACCCAGGCCGCCATCGCGACCCCGTGCTGCTGGCCACCGTGGTGCAGGGCGAGCACCCCGGCGGCGGCGACCACGGACACGGCGGTGCGACGCCACGGGGCGCGTTCCGGATGTGCCGCACCGGCGACCGCCTCGATCGCGCCGACCGTCCCGACCGCGCCGACCGTCCCG
>JAJYCD010000083.1 GCA_021778635.1 Actinomycetes bacterium | reverse complement strand
CGTTCAGCGCGGCGAGGTTCGTCTGAACTGAGAGACCCATGATGGAACTCCTCCTTGAATCGGGTCGAAGCCGAAGCCCATCCATGGGCTACAGCAGACCTATCGGAACCGGCCTCGGGCTGTTGAGAAGTTCATCGCCGAGATCTTCGGCGCCTCAGCACCGGAGGAACCACCGCCGACCGCGGGCGCGAACGACGGGCACCCCGTCAGGAGCGCCCGTCGCGTCGAGATCGTGCCGAACGAGCGCACCCTCACCCGGCCACAGCGGTCAGGTCGACCACCGCACCGAGCTGCTGCTCGTGCGGCAGCGGCACCACACCGTGCGGTGCCGGCGCCGTCATGAACCCGGAGACCTTCGCACTCTCGGCAGCACGCGCCGCGACCGACGCGAAGTACGCCTGCCGACGCCGCTCCGCAACACCGTCGGGCCGCTCGGCCACCGGGACGAGGTGCGGGTCGAGGCTCGCGTTCATGCCGTCCTTGAGCAGCGCGAGCGCCTCGGACCGGAGCTGGCTGACGCGTGACTGCGTGACGTCGAGCTCCTCGGCGAGCTCGACCACGGGACGGTCCTGGAAGAACAGCTGCTCGACGACGTAGCGCAGCCGCTCGGGCAGCGTCTGCACGGCGGCCTTGAGAAAGGTGAGGCGCTCGGTGGTCAGGAGCAGCTCCTCGGGCCCCGGCGCGTCGTCGCTCAGGACGTCCGCGAGCGGGTTGACGGAGGCGTCGATGCTCAGCACCCGACGCTCGCTGTCGTGGCGTGCCGCGTCGACGCCCGCGACGTCGGTGCCGATCGCCGCAGCGAGCTCCTCGCGGGACGGCGCACGCCCGAGGGTCGACGTCAGACGGTCGCTCGTGCTCGAGAGCTCACGGGCCCGCTGACGGGCACCACGGCTGGCCCAGTCCATCGACCGCAGCTCGTCGAGCAGGGCACCCCGGATCCGCAGGGCCGCGTACCGGCCGAACGGCACGCCGGTGCTCGCGTCGTAGGCACGGGAGGCGAGGACCAGGGCGAGGCTGCCCGCCGAGGCGAGGTCGTCGCGAGAGACCGACGACGGCACGCGCATGAGGACCTCGTTGACGTGGTAGCCCACCAGGGGGAGGTGCGCGACGACCATGTCGCTCATCTGCTGCTCTGTCATCTCCGGCACCGGACGGTTCTCGACGGCGACGCAGCGGTGCTTGAGGAGATTGAAGGAGAAAGTTCTCACCTTCACCCCATGGGAGTAGGACCAAACGCCCACGTCGCCGGAGGTATGACCGACTTCGCCCTGGATCGCCGGAGTGACCGGTCGCGCCGGATCCGCGTGTCGGTCACCTCGGATGGCTACCGTGAACCTGTATTCCGCGCGAACCTCCCCCACCGGGCGCGAGGTCTCGCCACCCGGCACCAGATCCGTTCACCCGAATTGATCACAACCGGTGCCGCACGGTCGATCAAGGACTCAGACACGAGGGGCAACGGTCCGGGAACCGGGCGCGCAACAGAGAGGTCGACGGTCACGATGGGCCTGATGCAGCTGTCCGACGTTCTGTGGCAGGAACGTCATCTGCTCGAGCTCCTGCTGTTCAAGCTGGAGGAGGAGCAGATGATCCTCACCAGCGGTCGCACCCGCTGGCTCGGTCACGCGACGCGTGAGGTCGAGACGGTGCTCGACCAGATCCGCGACTCCGAGCTCGGCCGCACGGTCGAGTCCGAGGCCGCGGCCATCGAGCTCGGCCTCGAGCCCGGCATCAGCCTGCTGTCGCTCGCGCAACAGGCACCCGCACCGTGGAACGAGCTCCTGCACGCGCACCGGGAAGCCTTCGTCTCCCTCACCTCCGAGATCGTCGAGCTCGCCAACGGCAACCGCGAGCTGCTCGCGATCTCGCACCGCGCCGCCCAGGAGACCCTGATGTCCCTGCAGGAGAGCGTGCAGACCTACGACGGTCAGGGCATGACCGCCGCAACCACGGGCAGCGCGCAGCTGCTCGACCGATCGTTCTGAGAGGAGCGCGCGGACGGTGAGCACCTTCTCCGGGATCAGCACCGCGCTGAGCTCCCTGATGGCCCAACGGCAGGCCCTCGAGGTCGCCGGCCAGAACATCGCCAACGCCAGCACCGTCGGGTACACCCGGCAGCGCGCGGACATCACCTCGATCGGCGGGTTGTCGACGCCGTCCATGTACTCGAGCGTGCCGAGCTCCGGCAACGGGGCGACGGTGACCGGTATCTCGCGGCTCGGCGACCCCTTCCTGGACGCGCGCCTGCGCACCGCGACGGGGACGGCCGCGCAGCTCGGCGTCCAGGCGGCCACGTACGCCAACCTCGAGTCGTCGGTCGGCGAGCCGAGCACCACCGGGCTGTCGGCCCAGCTCAGCACGATGTGGTCGGCGTGGTCCGACCTCTCGAACAACCCCGACTCGGCGGCGACCCGGGCGGTCGTCCTGCAGGACTCGCAGGCGGTGGTCGACCGGCTGAAGACGCTCTACACGTCGGCCTCGACCGAGTGGTCCCAGAGCCGCAGCGACCTGGCGAGCATGGTCAGCGACGTGAACACGACGGCGTCCTCGGTCGCGGACCTCAACGCGAAGATCCTGTCGATCACCAATGCCGGCGGCTCGGCGAACGAGCTCATGGACCAGCGCGACCAGCTCGTCACGCAGCTCTCGAGCCTGACCGGCGCAACGGCTCAGGTCAGGGACAACGGGACGGTGGACGTGCTCGTCGGAGGCAACGCGCTGGTCGACGGCGCGCGCGCCAACGCCATCGCGGTCACCGGGGCGGCGACCTTCACCAACGCGACCACGTCGGCACCGCCCGCGAACAGCGTGCAGGTCGTCTGGGCGTCGAACCCGGCCGTCCAGGTGCCGCTCTCGGGCGGGAAGGTCGCCGGGACGCTCGCGGTGCTCGCTCCCCCGGACGCGTCCGGGACGGGCGGCATGCTGACCGAGGCGGCCGCGTCGTACAACGCCGTCGCCACTGCGCTCGCGACCACCGTCAACGCGCTGCACTCCACCGGGCAGGACCAGAACGGGAACCCGGCGGGCAACTTCTTCGCGGTCGACGCGACACAGCCCGCGGCCCTCGGGCTGTCGGTGGCGATCACGGACACCACGAAGATCGCCGCGGCGACGACCACCGGTGGCCTCGTCGACGGCTCGCTGGCCGACACGATCAGCCAGCTCTCCTCGGCGTCGGGCAGCCCGGACTCCGCGTGGTCGGCGTTCGTCGTCAAGCTCGGCGTGGACTCCAAGAGCGCGACGGCCCGCTCGACGGTCGCCGAGGCCGCACGATCCACCGCCGAGGGCCTCCAGCTGGCCCAGACGAGCGTGAGCACCGACGAGGAGGCGACGAACATGCTGACGTACCAGCGTGCGTACGAGGGGTCCGCACGGGTCCTCACCGCGATCGACCAGATGCTCGACACCCTGATCAACCGCACCGGCGTCGTGGGGCTGTGACCATGATCAGTCGCGTCACGCAGCAGACGATCTCGCGCTCGACCCTGGCGAACGTCCAGATGAACCTCGCCGCGGCGGCCGCGCTGCAGAACCAGATGTCGAGCGGCACGAAGATCAGCAAGCCGTCCGACGACCCGAGCGGGACCTCGGACGTGCTGCGGCTCCAGGCCGAGCAGCGCGCCACGACGCAGTACCAGCGGAACGCGAACGACGGCACCGCGTGGCTGAGCACGATCGACAGCACGCTGAGCTCGTCGGTCTCCACGCTCCAGCGCGCGCGGGACCTCGCCGTGCAGAGTGGCAACACCGCGAGCATGAGTCCGACCGGACGCGAGGCGCTCGCGACGGAGATCGACAGCCTCAAGGCCCAGCTCATGAGCCTCGCCAACACGAAGCTCCTGGGCCGCAACGTGTTCGCCGGCACGTCGAACGCCGCGACCGCCATCGCCGTGACGCCGGGGACACCCGCGTCGGCAGGACCTCCCCCGGTCGCCGCGACTCCGGCCACCTACACGGCCAACGACGTCCCGGGTGCGACGGTCCAGCGCCGGGTGTCGGCAGACACGACCGTCCGGGTCGACGCCTCCGCCTCCGCCGTGTTCGGCAGCGACACGGGTGGCGTGGTCGACCCCGCCAACCCGTCGGCCTTCGCGCTGCTCGACAAGATGGCCGCCGAGATCCGCAGCGGCACGAGCGCGACCGTCGACCTGACCGCGATCGACGCGCGTCTCAGCACGATCTCGGCGCAGCAGTCCGCGATCGGGGCCCAGCAGAACCAGATCACCAACGCCCAGACCGTGCTCGGCTCGAAGCAGGTCTCGCTGAGTGCCCAGGTGTCGTCGGTCCAGGATGTCGACCTCGCGGAGATGATCTTGAAGATCCAGCAGCAGTCCGTCACGTACCAGGGCGCCCTCGCGGCGGCAGGCAAGTCGCTGCAGCCCTCGCTGATGGACTACCTCAAGTGACGGCCGTGCTCGTCTCCGTGAGCCTGCGCGGCGCGCACGTGGACATCCCCGACGCCCTCGACCTGACGACGCCGCTTCCCGGCCTTCCCGACCACGTCCGCTACTCGCTGACACCGCTCGACGAGATCGGCGTGCTGTTCGCGCTGCGGAGCGACGGCGAGCCGCAGGTCCGCCTGTTCGTCGTGCCGCCGCGGGAGTTCTTCCCGGACTACGAACCCACCATCCCGTCCGCGGTCCGGACCGCGCTCGACCTGACGGAGGCCGAGACCGTGCTGCTGACTGTCGTCAGCCCACCGCAGGGCGACGAGCCGGCGACCGCGAACCTGCTCGCCCCGATCGTGGTCAACGCCCGTACCGGCCGCGCCGTCCAGACCGTGCTCGACGACTCCGGTTGGCCTCTGCGCGCACCGCTCGGCTGAGCGTCGGTGCGGAGTCGATCACGTCGGCCACGACTCCTCACGCCGCCGAGGACACGGACGATCAGAAGGACGAGATGAGCAACGTTCCTGTGGACCCGCACCTGCCAGGGATCCCGCCCGACGGCGAGCAGCGGTCCCCCGCTCCGGCCCAGGTCGCGGTCCACCGTCAGCCCGTGATCCGCACCGACCGCAGCGTGTACGGCTACGCGGTGCAGGTCAGCCTGCACACCCCCGGCTGGGGAGCGCTCGCGCAGGAGCCGTCGCCCACCACGGTCGAGAACCAGTACGCGCAGCTCCACATGGCGACCCTGGCAGGCGACTGCGCGCTGTTCCTCCGCGCGACGCCCGGGATGCTGCGCGGGACGTCCTCCGTCCCGACGCCGTCCGGGGGCCTCGTGCTCGAGCTCCCCGCATCCTTCGCGGAACGTCAGGACGCCGCCGACGTCGTCGCAGCGCTGTCCGACCGCCAGATCCGCATCGCGCTGGCCGACTACGCCGGTGCTCCAGCCCAGGACGCCCTGCTGCCGATCGTGCACTTCGTCAAGGTCGACCTCAGCTCCGACGTCGACGCGCTGCGCGACCTGATCGATCGCGCGCACGAGGACGGCGTCGCCGTCATCGGTGAGCGCGCCGACTCCGACCCACGGACCCAGCTCGGCGTCGAGCTCGGCGTCGACCTCCTGCAGGGCCCGATCTTCAGCCGTGACGCGCCCATGCCGACCACCAGCTTCAGCGCGGGCGAGCTCCAGTGCCTCGAGCTGATGCAGCTGCTCAGCGCGGACGAGATCGACCACGTCGCCGTCGTGCGCGTCGTGAGCGCGGACCCGGAGCTCGCGGTCCGCGTGCTGCGCCTCGTCAACTCGAGCGCCGTCGCGCTCCGACGCCAGGTCGACTCGGTGCGCCAGGCCGTCGTGCTCGTCGGCCCGCAGCAGCTCGGCGCCCTCGCCATGGCCTCGCTCATGGACGCACGACCGAGCTCGCTCGGATCGCTGTGGTTCATCCTCGCCCGGGCCACCGCGTGCCGCACCCTTGCCGGGTCCGACGCCGCCTACACGGTCGGTCTGCTCTCCGCGATCGCCTCGCACCAGAGCGCGACCCCGAGCGAGCTCGCGAGCCGCACCGGCGTCTCGGCCGACGTCGCGAACGCGCTGCGCGACAACACGGGTCCCTACGGCCCCGCCCTCGCGGCGGTCCTCGCGCACGAGGAGAACGACATCGCCGCCGTGCAGGCCAGCGGGTTCGCGCCGTCCGACGTCGCAACGGTGTACCTCGCGGCCGTCGCGGCGGCCTTCGGCACCGCGACCTCCCTCGCCGGCACCAAGTCGTCCCGCGACAGGACCTGATCGGCCGGTTGGGTCACCGTCTCGAGCGCGAGGTCGGCGGGCACTCGAAGCGCGAGAACTCACCGGTCGGTAGGCTCGCTCCGTGCCTTCCGTCCTGTCGATGGCGTTGCGTCCCGAACGACGCCGCGCGTCCCCGCCGCCCCTTGCCGTCGACCTCCGCGTCGTGAGCCTGGTCGGCATGGGTCTGTGGTCGGTCGCGGCCGTCGTGGGCGTGCTCGCGTGGCGACTGGCCGATGCGTCGTGGACCGTGCCCGTCACCTGCGCGACCGGTGTCGTCCTCGGCGCCCTGGGGCTGAGGTGGGATCGCCGGCATCGGCGCGCCCCCCAGGGGTCGGAGTAGTGCCGCAGCCGGGCGTGGCCGTCCGCGCGCTCGACGCGACAGCAGGGCGGCGCGGATGAGCGGGCTGCTCGACCACATCCTCGGTGCGCCGACCTGGATCGTGCTGAGCGTGGTCGGTCTCGTGGTGTTCGCCGAGGACGCCCTGTTCGTCGGGTTCGTGCTCCCGGGCGAGACCGCGGCGATCCTCGGTGGTGTGGCCGCCAACCGCGGCCAGGTGCCCTTCCCCGCGGTGCTCGCCGTGGTGATCCTCGCCGCGATCGTCGGCGACACCGTCGGCTACGAGGTCGGTCGGCACTTCGGTGGCCGGGTGCTCGAGCTGAAGGCGCTCGCGCGGCACCGCGACCGCCTCGAGGCCGCGCAGCGGTTTCTCCAGCGTCGCGGCGGATGGGCCGTCCTGCTGGGACGCGGCGTCGCCTTCTTCCGCGCCGTGATGCCGGCGCTCGCCGGCACGGCACGCATGCGGTACCCGGTGTTCCTCGCGTTCAACGCCACCGGCGGGATCATCTGGGGCGCGGTCGTCGTGACGGCCGGCTACCTCGCGGGCGCGTCCTATGCGGCGGTCGAGCGGACGATCGGCCGCGACGCCGCCGTGATCGCTCTCGCGGTGGTACTCGTCGCGCTGCTCGTCTGGCGGATCAGGGACCACCGGGCCGAGTCGCGGCCGAGCCGGACCTCGCGCTAGCCGAGCCCGGCGCCGGCGGCGCTCTCGGCTGCCCGCCGTCGCGTGCTTCGGTTCGCGTGCACCGACCATTGCGGCACCCACCGTGCGAGCGCCCCGGCCGCGACCACCGCGGTCGCGCCCGTCGCGAGGATCCCGCCACCGAGGCTGCCCAGTGCCGCACCCGCCGCCACCAGGAGGGGACCGCCGGCGTTCCCGGTGTCCTGGATCACGCGCCACACCCCCAGGAACTGCGCGCGGCGGTCGGCCGGTGCGACGTCGGCGCCGAGCGTCATGAGGATCCCCGAGCCGATCCCGTTGCCGAAGCCGAGCACCATCGCGACCACGCTGACCGTCGCGACCGTGCGCGAGAACGGCAGCGCGATCATCGCGACCGCCATCACGAGCATCGACGGGATCGCGACCCACAGGCGGCCCATCCGGTCCATGACCTTCCCGGACGGGTAGAAGAGCAGCATGTCGATCGCACCGGACAGGCCGAACACCAGGCTCGTCGTCGTCGCCGACATCCCGAGGTGCTCGGTCCACAGCGGCAGGATCGTCTGGCGCGCCCCGCGGACGGCCCCGACCGTGAGCACGGCGACCCCCAGCGTGAGGAACACCTGACGGTGGTCGGCGAGGACCCTCCGTACCGGGACGACGCCGGCCGCGCGCACGTGCCCCGCAGCCGGGTCCGCGACGTCGGGCACGACGGCGACGATGACGGCCGCGACGACCGACGTGCCGGCCGCGAGCCAGTACACCGAGCCGGTCCCGGCAAGATGGATGACGAGCGCACCCGCGAACGGACCGATGAACGTCCCGATCCGCTGCACCCCGGCGAGCGTCGACAGTGCGCGTGCCCGGCGCAGCACCGGGCTGGCCTCGGTCAGGTAGGACTGCCGCGCGAGCATGAACACCGCGTTCGCCGCACCGGTCGCGAGGACGCCGGCGCCGAGCACCCAGACGGACCGCGCGAGGGCGCTCGCGCTCAGCGTCGCGATCGTGACCGTCGCGGCGAGGAGCATCGCCCGCCGGTCGCCGACCCGCGCCGCGAGGGCGCCGGCCGGGACGTCCCCGAGGATCTGCCCGATCGCGAGCATCGACACGAGCAGACCGGCGCCCGCCACGCTCGCGCCGAGATGGAGCCCGGTCAGGGCGATGACCGGGAGGATCGCGCCGAGGCCGATCTCGAAGACGATCGTCGGCAGGAACACGCCGGGGATCAGGCTCGCGAGCGAGAAGTCACGCGAGGTCATCGGTCGCCTGCTCCACCAGCAGCTCGACCCACCGCTCGGGAGCGGCGAGCAGCACGTCCACGGCGTGCCTCAGGTCCCAGCGACCGGACGCCTGCGCGAGCCCGTGGGCGAGCCCCGCCAGCTGCGCCGCGTGCACGACGGCGTCCTGGCCGTCGCCCTCGACCCACCACCCGACCGCGACGCCGTCGACCGCCAGGTCGTCGTGCTCGTACCAGGTCTCGGGGCACGCGCCCAGCAGGTCGCGCACGCCCGCGGGCACGGGGACCCGGGCGCCGTCCGACCCACCGACGACCCCGTCCGCGAGCTCGTCGACGAGCGGCAGGTCGAGCGCCTGGGCCAGCGCCTCGGCCGTCGCGGACGGGCAGGGCACGAGTCCTGCGAGGTCACCGCGCTGCAGCCACATCGGGCTTGCCAGCACCGCGGCGTCCTCGACGGGCGTCATTCGGATCTCGAGCCCGTCGGGTGTCGCCCGCACGCCCGGCAGCGAGGTGACGGCGTCCGCCAGGTCGACACCGGCCGACGCCGCGGCGGCCAGACCCTGCCAGACGGCAGCGGCCACGACCGGGTCGACCGGGCCAGGCGCACCGCCCGCGTCGAGACCACCGAGCACCGACTCCCAGCCGCGCGCGTCGAGATCCCCGAGGCTCAGGAGCCCGCCGAGCGCGCGCTGCACGTCGAGGTCCGCACCCGCCAGCGCGGCCGGAGCAGGCGGCAGCAGCAGGCGGACGACCGCGCCCGCGTCCGCGCAGGCGAACGGTCGGTCGAGCCCGAGACCTGACCGCGTCCGCAGCCACCAGGCCGTGTACGAGGCGGCACCGGCGGGTCGGGCGAGCAGCGCACGACGCAGCTCCGGCTCGTCGGTCAGCCGGACCAGCACCTGCGGCCACGCGTCGTCCCGCACCGCGTCGAGGTCCGCGACGGCCGGGATCTCCCCGACGTAGGTTCCCGCACCGAGGATCTCGGACAGGCTCTCGAGGTAGTCCTCCCACCCGTCGAGGAGCTGGGCGGCCAGCACTCCGGGGTCGTCGCTGCCCCCCTCGAGGTCACCGCCGCTGAGGTCGATCGCGTCGGGGTCGGCGACCACGTCGGGAACCACCGTCACCGCCAGGTCGAGACGTACCCCCGCCGCGGCCAGGACGTCGCTCCCCCAGCGCCCGACGAGCGACGGGTCGACCGCCGCGAGCACCCGGTCGTCGAGCACCAGGGCAGCCGGTGAACCCGCCACCACGAGGCCGTGCGCGGGAGCCGGTTCGCCGTCGTCCGCGCGCAACGTCAGCAGCCCGAGCCAGCCCCGCACGGACCCGGGCACCCCACCGTCCTCCAGCGCGGCGCGGAGCAGTCCGAGCACCGCGTCGGTCACGGCGTCGACGACGTCGAGGTCGTCGTCGTCCGCACAGTCCAGCACCGCCTGACGGACCTGCGCCGACGCGAGCAGCGCCCCCGCATCGCTCACCTGGACGCCGAGGCGTTCGAGCAGCGGGTGCATCGCGTCCGGCTCGACGACCCGCATGCCCCAACGGCTCAGGACGTCGAACCCGGCGAGGAGCTCGGCGCCTGCCGGCCCCGCCGATGCGTCCCAGGCGACGAGGCCGCGCGCGCCCCGGACCGTCCGGCCGTCCGAGAGCAGCACCGGCAGTGCTGCGAGCTGCTCGCGCACTCCGGCGTCGGTCGCGGACGGCTCGAGCGCCGCGTACAGCTCACGCCAGTGCGCCGCGCCGCCACCGAGCGGGAGGCCCTCGACCACCTCGGCGAGGTCGTGCAGCTCGACGGCCACGGTTCGGGCCGCCGCCTCCCGCCCGGGGGGCAGCACGACGAGGCCCGTGCCCCACATGGCGAGCGCGGCGACGGCCCGCGAGTCCTGGCCGACCGGCCCGGCGATCGCGACCGCGCGATCTGGCTCGAGCAGCTCACCGCCCGACTCGCCGTCCGATGCGGGGCGCAGCATCGGGGTGCGCCGGAGCACCTCGACGATCTCGTCTCGCAGTGCGCCGTCCACCGCGCCTGAGGCCAGTCCGGTCGGGACGAGGGCGAGCGGGTCACCGTCACCGGCTGCGGCGACCTCACCGGCGAGCACGCCGTAGACCTCGGCCGCGCGCGCGATCACCGCCTCGGCGAGCGGCCCCGGGGCGACGTGTCGGCGGGTCGGGTCGAGCGGCAGTGTCGCCACGAGCAGCGCGGGCAGCGTGCACGGCTCGTCGCTCAGGGTAGGGGCGTGCACCACGTGCGACCACGCGGCCTCCTCGCCGGTGCCGAGCGGCAACGCCCAGGTGACCTCCCAGCGTCGCTGGCTGCGCTCCTCGACGGGACGGTCCGCGACCAGGGCGAGGGGGACCTCCCCGGCGCCGCGCACCACGCGCCACCGGTCCTCGACGTCGGCGATGCGCCGCACCGGGGCGTCGTCGATCTCGACGAGGACCTCGGTGAGACCGGGCAGGGCCAGCAGCAGCGCGTCCCCGACGGAGAGCAGCTGCGCGGTCACGTGCTGCACCGCGGCGTGGTCCCGGAGCGTCAGCACGACCGCCGTCTCGTAGCCGGCCGGCGCTTGGCCGGTGTGCTCGAACGGGAGCCGGAGCACCGGCAGCGAGCCGTCGCGGTGCGCGACCTCCTGGGCAAGGGCGTCGCGTCGGACGGTGCTCGCCCCGGGCGGGACGTCCGCCGAGGTCAGCCGGGTCAGGGCGTCGAGCGTGCGGGTCAGGGAGAACTGGACGGCGCCGGACGCGGACAGGACCGCGATCTCGTCGGCAACGGCGCGGACGGCGGCGAACCCGACCCCGAACCGGCCCACCACGCCGGTCGTCGCCGACACCCCGCGCTTCGCGGACGCGCGCAGCGAGGCCAGGGACGCGACTCCGGCCGCGTCGAGCGGCGCCCCGGTGTTCGCGGCGACGAGGACCGGGTGCGGGCCGGTCGTCAGCCGCAGGAGCAGCCGCCCGGGCACGCCGGCGCGGGAAGCCGCGTCCGCGGCGTTCTGGGCGAGCTCGATCACCACACGATCGCGGTAGTAGCCGCGGGCGTGGTCCTCCTCGTGGTTCGCGTCCTCGCGCAGCCGGGCCGGCGACGCCTGCCACGCCCCCAGGACCGCGTCGCGAAGTGCGGTGGTCCCGAAGACGTCGAGGGTCACTTCTCGGGGTCGTTCACGACGGCGTCGAGGACGTCGTCCTGGTCGGTCGGTTCCCCGGCGCCGTCGATCGAGTCGACCCCGTCGGTCGGCTCGACCCCGTCGGTCGACCTCGAGCCGTCCCCCTCGACGGCCTCGGCCGGTCCGGACGGCGCCGCCTCCGGCACGACGACCTCGACGTACGGCGCCGCCTCGACCGGGATCACGGCCGAGCGGACGTCGGGCGGGGTCGGGTCCTCGACGACCGGGAAGTCGTCGACCGCCACGTCGCGGGTCGCCTCGTGGTGCTCGGCGAGCAGGTTCACGAGCTCGATGTCGAGGTCGTCGGAGAGCGTTCCCGGCGCCGGCCAGTCGCTGCTCTGCGGCTCGACGTCCGTCTGCGAGTGGGCGCCGCAGCCGTGGTCCATGCTCACGACGCGTCCGTCGTCGTCCGACCACTCGTTCGCGCAGACGCCGAACTCGGTCCGGAGCGAACCGGCCATCAGCACCAGGAAGCCGCAGGTCGAGCACGGCGCGCTCGCCGCGACGGCCCCCGGCGTCGTCGGGCCGTGCGAGCCCGTGTACCAGCGTTCAGCGGCGAGCGCCCGCCCGTGCGGGGAGAGCACGCGCTCGCGACCCAGACCGAGCTCGAACACGGCCATCGCGTCGGCGTCGGCGTCCCCGGTCGCCTCGTAGCCCTGCTCGAGCCGGTCGTCGTCCGCGATGAGCGGGAGCACGTCGCCGGGGCCCAGGTCCCCCGGCCGGAGCCGTTCGGACCACGGGAGCCACGTCGACGCGAGGATCGCGTCGTCACCCGGCAGGAGCTCGACCTCGCAGACGGTCGCGACCCGACCACGAGGGACCCGGGCGAGCGTCACGGTCCAGCGCCACCCGCGGTAGCCCGGCGCGGCGCACGCGAACAGGTGCGAGACCAGCCGCTCACCCTCGACGACCGAGCCGAGGTGCTCACCGACGTCGCTCGGGTTCTCCGCGATGTCCTCGGCGGCCCCGCGCGCCAGGTCGACGGCAGCCTCGAGCACGGCGTCCTTGGCCGACTTCTTGGTGACCACCGCTCAGCCCTCGAGACTGTCGGCGACCGCGCGCAGCAGGGCGGCGTACTTCTCGCCGGTGGCCTTCTCGGGGTAGCGACCGCGTCGCAGGTCGTTGCCGACCTTGTCGAGCACCTTGATGAGGTCCTCGACGATCACGGCCATGTCGTCGGCCGGCTTGCGCTGCGCCTTCACGACCGACGGGACCGGATCGAGGATCTTGACGGAGAGCGCCTGCGGTCCGCGGCGACCGTCGGCGACGCCGAAGTCCACCCGCGTCCCGGGCTTGGGCGAGGCGACGCCCGCAGGCAGCGCGGAGGCGTGCAGGAACACCTCGTCACCCTCGTCGCTGGCGATGAAGCCGAAGCCGCGCTCGGTGTCGAACCACTTGACCTTGCCGGTGGGCACTGGAACCTCTGTGTCTGAGTCTGTGACGGGGAACAATGCGCGTGGGCAGACGCACGCATACGCACCAAGGCTACCTGGCGCGTCGTCCCGACGCCGCACGATTCTCCGGAGGTGGAGCGCCCCTCGGTCGGGCCGCGGTGCCTGACGCCGTATCGTTGCAGGGATGTCCACTTTCAGCGAGCACCTGCGTGACCGCTCTGACGAGACGCTCGTCACCCTGATGCTGCGCCGACCGGACCTGGCCAATCCCACCCCGACGACGCTCGCCTCGCTCGCCGCCCGAGCGACCAGTCGCGTGAGCATCGAGCGCGCGCTCGCGCGCCTCGACGCGTTCACCGTCCAGGTGCTCGAGGCCGCCGTCGTCGTCGAGGACCTCGGCCGGCCGGTGACCGCCGACTCCCTCGCCGACGCCCTCGGCGCGACGGCGTCCGAGGTCGCGACCGTGCTCGGCCAGGCGAGCGACCTCGCGCTGCTCTGGCACCCCCGCTCCGACTCCGCCGAGCTGCGGCCCGCGCCCGGCCTGGCCGACGCGCTCGGCCCGTTCCCCGGCGGGCTCGGACCGGTCGTGACGGCCGACGTCCCCGAGGGCACTGCCTGGCTGTCCGACGCGCTGGCCACGGCTCCGACCGCGGCGCGCGAGG
>JAJYCD010000159.1:2002-2884 GCA_021778635.1 Actinomycetes bacterium | reverse complement strand
GATCGACAAGGCGCCGGAGGAGAAGCAGCGCGGTATCACCATCAACATCGCGCACGTCGAGTACCAGACCGACAAGCGCCACTACGCGCACGTCGACGCCCCCGGGCACGCCGACTACATCAAGAACATGATCACGGGTGCCGCGCAGATGGACGGCGCCATCCTGGTGGTCGCGGCCACCGACGGCCCGATGGCGCAGACGCGTGAGCACGTGCTGCTGGCCCGCCAGGTCGGCGTCCCCTACCTGCTGGTCGCGCTGAACAAGTCGGACATGGTGGACGACGAGGAGATCCTGGAGCTCGTCGAGGTCGAGGTGCGCGAGCTCCTCTCCTCCCAGGGCTTCCCCGGCGACGACGTCCCGGTGGTCCGCGTGTCCGCGCTGAAGGCGCTCGAGGGCGACCCGGTCTGGGTCAAGTCCGTCGAGGACCTGCTGGACGCCGTCGACGAGAACGTGCCGGACCCGGTGCGCGACATCGACAAGCCGTTCCTCATGCCGATCGAGGACGTCTTCACGATCACCGGCCGCGGCACCGTGGTCACCGGTCGTGTGGAGCGCGGTCGCCTCAAGGTGAACGAGGAGGTCGAGATCGTCGGCATCAAGGAGAAGTCGATCAAGACCACCGTCACCGGTGTCGAGATGTTCCGCAAGACCCTGGACTACGCCGAGGCCGGCGACAACACGGGTCTGCTGCTGCGCGGCACCAAGCGCGAGGAGGTGGAGCGCGGCCAGGTCGTCGTGAAGCCGGGCTCGATCACCCCGCACACCGAGTTCGAGGGCCAGGTCTACATCCTCGCCAAGGACGAGGGCGGCCGTCACAACCCCTTCTACTCGAACTACCGTCCGCAGTTCTACTTCCGGACGACCGACGTCACCGGCGTCAT
>JAJYCD010000159.1:0-1992 GCA_021778635.1 Actinomycetes bacterium | reverse complement strand
CCAGCCCATCGCCATGGAGGAGGGCCTCGGCTTCGCCATCCGTGAGGGTGGCCGGACCGTCGGCTCGGGCCGGGTCATCAAGATCATCAAGTGAGCTCAGGCCCCTCGGGGCCGGCTGACCACGAGGGGCCCGGGTGCGCACACCGCACCCGGGCCCCTCGCGCGTCGACGTCCAGCACGCCTGCGACCTGCCGCGACGCATCCGCAGTCACGGGTTTGGTGGATCGGGGAAACGTCTGGCAGACTGTCGGGGTTGCCCGCTGGGGTGTGGTGCGCTCGCGCGCCGCAGACAGGTGGGCGCGACGACGTGGAGAGCCCACGGACCCCGGGGTCACCCGGCGGTGAGGGGCTCGACCGCAACCACTGACCTCGTACCTGACGGTGCGCAGCGCAAGAGTGTGTCGCTCAATGCGACACGCCCGAGTGCGGGGGTCGGACGGACCGGTTTTCGAAGAGAGAGAAGTAGACGACGCCATGGCGGGACAGAAGATCCGCATCCGGCTCAAGTCCTACGACCACGAGGTCATCGACAGCTCGGCGCGCAAGATCGTCGACACGGTGACCCGAGCTGGTGCGCAGGTCGTGGGCCCGGTGCCGCTGCCGACGGAGAAGAACGTCTTCTGCGTCATCCGGTCGCCCCACAAGTACAAGGACAGCCGCGAGCACTTCGAGATGCGTACGCACAAGCGGCTCATCGACATCATCGATCCCACGCCGAAGGCCGTCGACTCGCTCATGCGTCTCGACCTGCCTGCGGACGTGAACATCGAGATCAAGCTCTGATCGCTGGGAAGGACTGATCTTCATGGCAACCCAGCAGACCGCTCGCCCGGTCACGGCGCTCCTCGGGACCAAGCTCGGCATGACCCAGGTGTGGGACGAGGCAGGCCGCCTCGTCCCCGTCACGGTCGTCGAGGTGGGCACGAACGTCGTGACGCAGGTGCGCTCCGCTGAGGCCGACGGCTATGTCGCGGTGCAGCTGGCCTACGGCCAGATCGACCCGCGCAAGGTCACCAAGCCGCTCAAGGGCCACTTCGAGAAGGCCGGGGTCACCCCCCGCCGGCACGTGGCCGAGATCCGCACGCCGGACGCCGCCGACTACTCGGTCGGCCAGGAGCTGACCGCGACCGCCTTCGAGGCGGGCCAGTCGGTGGACGTCTCCGGCACCACCAAGGGCAAGGGCACCGCCGGTGTGATGAAGCGTCACGGCTTCAAGGGCGTCAGCTCCTCCCACGGTTCGCACCGCAACCACCGCAAGCCGGGCTCGATCGGCGGGGCATCCACCCCGTCGCGCGTGTTCAAGGGCATGCGGATGGCCGGCCGGATGGGCAACGCCCACCTGACCGTTCAGAACCTGACCGTGCACGCGGTCGACGCCGAGAGGGGTCTGCTGCTCGTCAAGGGCGCCGTCCCCGGCCCCAAGGGCGGCGTGGTCCTCGTGCGTACCGCTGTGAAGGGTGCGTGACCACGATGAGTGACACGCTGACCGTCGACGTCCTGGACGCCGAGGGCAACAAGGCCGGCACCGCTGACCTGCCCGGCGCCGTCTTCGACGTGCAGACCAACGTCCCGCTGATCCACCAGGTCGTCGTCGCGCAGCTCGCTGCGGCACGGCAGGGCACCCACTCCACGAAGACTCGTGGCGAGGTGTCCGGTGGCGGGAAGAAGCCGTACAAGCAGAAGGGCACCGGCCGCGCGCGCCAGGGCTCGACGCGCGCACCGCAGTTCGCCGGCGGTGGCGTCGTGCACGGACCGACGCCGCGCGACTACAGCCAGCGGACCCCGAAGAAGATGAAGGCCGCGGCGCTCCGCGGTGCTCTCTCGGACCGCGCCCGCGCCGGCCGCGTGCACGTCGTCACCGGGTTCGCCCCGGGCGAGGTGCCGTCGACGAAGGCCGCGATCGCCGTCCTCGACAACCTCTCGGGCCGCAAGAACGTCCTGGTGGTCGTCGAGCGCGTCGACGAGATCACGTGGAAGTCGCTGCGCAACGTC
>JAJYCD010000082.1 GCA_021778635.1 Actinomycetes bacterium | reverse complement strand
TGAGCGCGACGAGCCTGTACGTCACCAGCGTCTACGCGCACCTGTTCCACCGGGCGCCGGACCCGACCGGCCTTGCCGGCTGGACCTCCGCGCTCGACTCCGGCACCCCGCGGATCGCCGTGGCGAACGCCATCACGTCGAGCACCGAGTACCGGAGCGACCTCATCACCGGGTCCTACCTCACCTACCTCGGTCGCGCGCCTGACCCCCAGGGGCTGCAGTTCTGGCTGGGCGAGATGGCGACCGGCATGACGATCCAGCAGATGGAGTCGGGGTTTGTCGCGTCGGACGAGTTCTACCGGGCCGCCGGCGGGGTACCGAGCGCGTGGGTGACGTCGCTGTACGTGCACGTCCTCGGTCGCACGCCGGCACCCTCCGAGGTGGCGTTCTGGGTCGCGCGGCTCGCCGGGGGAGCAACGCGGGCGTCGGTCGCGCTGGGCTTCCTGCTCTCCTCCGAGCACCTCGCGTCCGTCATCGACGGGTACTACCAGCAGCTCCTCGGGCGAGGGATCGACCCGTCCGGACGCGCGACCTGGGTCACGGCGATCCAGAGCGGGACCCGGATCGAGGTCGTGATCGGCCAGATCATCGCGAGTCCCGAGTACTACTCGAAGAACACCTGACCAGCGGATCGCCCCGCGCCCGAGCTGCCCGGCGCCGCACTCTCCACGCCGCACCTGGTTTCCCTGTGGCTGGAGTGGCGCATGAGTTGGCTCCTCCGCTCCTCGCGCCACAGTCGCATCACCTGCGGCGCGGAGCGTGGGATCGGCGCGGGGTCGTCGGTGGGGCGTGGGATCGGCGCGGATCAGCGTCAGGGTCAAGCTCAGGGCGGGTTCGCGTCCCGGTGGCCGCGAGGGTGCTCGCGTTCGGTGTGAGGGTGCTCGCGGCGAGAATGGGGCATGGTCTACGTCCTGGTGAGCGACGACGCGACGCGAGCGGGGGGCGTCGTGCTGCAGGACGTCGACGCGGACGGGCGTCCGGGCGTGCGTGCGGCGGTGAACCCGCAGGACCTCGTCGCGGCGGTCGGCGCACGGGAGCTGGACCGTCCACGCTGGGTCTGGGACGACACCGCCGTCCGGTATCCGCCGCTCCTGGCTGCTGGGCTGCGCGTGGAACGGTGTCACGACCTCCGCCTGTGCCACGCGATCCTGCGGCGGAGCTCGCTGTGCCGTGACGCCGAGCTCGCGGCCGCGGCGGTCACCTCCTGGGATGCCCCTCGCGCGTCGGCCGCGGAGGTCGACGACATCGGGCTGTTCGCGGACCCCCGTACGCTTGCGCCGGCGCGGGACGGCGGCGACGCGCTGACGGAGCTTCGGCTCCAGCTCGCGGCGGTCGCCGGGTCGGCGGCGCCGGGTCGGCTGCGGCTGCTGCTGGCGGCCGAGTCGACCGGTGCGCTGATCGCCGCCGAGATGCGTCACGACGGCATGCCGTGGCGTGTCGACGTGCACGACGCGTTGTTGACGAGCCTCCTCGGCGAGCGCCCGGCGCCAGGGACGCGGCCGAGCAGGCTCGAGGCGCTCGCCGAGCAGGTGCGCGACCTCCTCGGGCAGCCGACGCTGAACCCGGACGCCCAACCGGACCTGCTGCGCGCGCTGAGATCAGCAGGCCTCGCTGTCACGACGACGCGCACGTCCGAGATCCGCAGTCTGGACCACCCCGTCACGACGCCGCTGCTGGAGTACAAGAAGCTCGCGAGGCTGCTCAGCGCGAACGGGTGGGCCTGGATGGACGCGTGGGTGCACGACGGGCGGTTCCGGCCGGACTACGTGGTCGGCGGGGTCGTGAGCGGTCGATGGGCGACGAGCGGTGGCGGAGCGCTGCAGCTGCCTGCGAGCATCCGGGCGGCCGTCACCGCGGACGCCGGCTGGCGTCTGGTGGTCGCGGACGCGGCACAGCTCGAGCCGCGCGTCCTCGCGGCGATGTCGGGCGACGACGCGATGGCCGCAGCGGGCCGGCACGCGGACCTCTACCAGGCGGTCGTCGACGCGGGCATCGTCGAGACCCGGAAGCAGGCCAAGTACGCGATGCTCGGCGCGATCTACGGAGCGACCACCGGAGCGGGCGCGATGCTCATGCCGCAGCTCGCCCGGGCCTACCCGCGCGCCGTCGGCCTCGTCGAGGCGGCGGCGCGGGCAGGGGAGCGCGGTGACGTGGTGACGACGTGGCTGGGACGGTCGTCGCCGCTACCAGATGCGGGGTGGCGGTCCGAGCGGGCGGCCGCCTCCGCGGAAGGTGCCGGGGCCGACGAGGTCCGTGCCGCGCGGCGACGCGGGCGCGACTGGGGACGGTTCACGCGCAACTTCGTGGTGCAGGGGACCGCTGCCGAGTGGGCGTTGTGCTGGATGGCCGCACTTCGCCGGCGGCTCCGTTCCCTCGACGGCGGCCCGCACCTCGTGATGTTCCTGCACGATGAAGTGATGGTGCACGCTCCCGCCGGAGTGGCCGAGGAGGTCGCGTCGGCCGTGCGCGAGTCCGCGGAGGAGGCCGGACGCCTCCTGTTCGGCGACACCGACGTCGAGTTCGCTCTCGACGTCGCGATCGTGGACAGCTACGCCGACGCAACCTGAGCCGACGCGAGCCGGACCTGAGTCGACGCGAGCCGACCGATCCGACCTGAGCCGACCGATCCGACCTGAGCCGACGCGCGGCGGGCCCACCCGATGTGACCTGAGTCGGTCGATCCGACCCGTGCCTCGGCGGCACCGACCGGACGCGGCCCGCGGGAGCTCAGTCGCCGGCGCCCGCGCGGACCCGGTCGAGGAGCAGCGTCGCGATGTCGACGACCTGCGGCGTGCGGGCCGGCGACTCTCCGGCGGACGAGCCGTCGCCCGCGTGCGCGGCGACACCGTCCGAGAGCATGACCGAGCAGAACGGGCACGCGGTCGCGATCACGTCGGCGCCGGTCGCGATCGCCTCTCCGGCGCGATCCGTGCTGATCCGGGTGCCGATGGACTCCTCCATCCAGACGCGCGCGCCGCCCGCACCGCAGCAGAACGAGCGCTCGCGGTTTCGGGGCATCTCGGCGAGCGCGACACCTGGCAGTGCGCCGAGCAGCTCACGCGGTGGCGTGTAGATCTCGTTGTGGCGGCCCAGGTAGCACGGGTCGTGGTAGGTCACGGTCGACCCCGGGGGCACCGGGGACCCCGACGCGTCCGGGGACGCCGACGCGTCCGGGGACCCCGCGTCGGGCCCGGCCACCGGGACGAGCTGCCCCGCGGTGACCAGCTCGTCGAGCAGCTGGGTGTGGTGGACCACGTCGTACCGCCCGCCGAGCTGCGGGTACTCGCGCGCGATCGTGTTGAAGCAGTGAGCGCAGGTGACGACGATCTTCCGGGCGCCGACCTCGTTGAGCGTCTCGACGTTGGCCGAGGCGAGCATCTGGAACAGCAGCTCGTTGCCGGCCCGCCGCGCAGGGTCGCCGGTGCAGGACTCCCCGTCGCCTAGCACCGCGAAGGACACCCCGGCGGTGTGCAGCAGCTCGGCGACTGCGCGGGTCGTCTTCTTCGCCCGGTCCTCGTACGCACCGGCGCAGCCGACCCAGAACAGGTAGTCGACGTCGGCCGCGGAGTCCACGTCGGCGCCGACGACGGGGACGTCGAACGCGAGTCCCTTGGCCCAGTCCAGCCGAGCGCGTGACGCCATGCCCCACGGGTTGCCCTGACGCTCGAGCTTGGTGAACATGCCGCCGAGCTCCTTCGGGAAGGCCGATTCCATGAGCACCTGGTAGCGGCGCAGGTCCACGATCGTGTCCACGTGCTCGATGTCCACCGGGCACTGCTGGACGCACGCGCCGCACGTCGTGCAGGCCCACAGGGCATCGGCGTCGATCACGCCGCTCGCGAGGAGGTCGACCCCTGCGTAGGGGTTCGGCTCCGCCGCGGCCGGTCGGCTTCCGTCCGCGCCGACCGCCGTGACCTCGCCGGTGGCCGCGCGCGCGGCCTGCAGGTACGGCGCGGTGGCCGCCGCGTGGTCGCGCAGTGCGAGGGTCAGGAGCTTGGGGGAGAGCGGCTTGCCGGTCGCCCACGCGGGGCACTGGTCCTGGCAGCGGCCGCACTCGGTGCACGTCGAGAAGTCCAGCAGGCCCTTCCAGGTGAACTCCTCGATCGCCCCGACCCCCAGGCGGGCGTCGTCCGGCAGGTCCTCGAGCGCCGCGACGTCGACGTCCGAGCCACCGACCCGGAGCGGCTGCAGCGGGCCGAGCGCCGGGCGGCCGTCGAGCTCGCGCCGCGCGTAGACGTTGACGACCGCGAGGAACCGGTGCCAGGCGACGCCCATCGTCGGCTGGCGGCCGACCACGACGAACCAGCTCATCGAGACCAGGATCTTGACGGTCGCGGTGACGACCGTGGCCGATCCCAGGGCGGCCGTCGACGTCCCCGCCCACGCCGCGGCGTACCACGCCGTCAACGGGAAGTGCCACGCGGAGGCGAGGTGCGCGGTCGCAGGGGACCGGGAGGCGAGGGCGAACTCGAACCCGCGCAGCACCAGCACCGCGAGGACGACGATCAGCACCGTCGCCTCGACGAAGTACGCCGCCGCGGCGTCGGACCCGTAGAACCGCGAGGTACGCGCCGGGGTGCGGCGAGACGTGCGCAACCGGATCGCGATGAGCGCCAGGATGCCGAGCAGCCCCGCCCACGCGAACGCCTCGATCACCCACTCGACGGGCGGCAGGTGACCGATCACCGGCAGCGAGTACGTCGGGTCCACGACCTGCCCGTACCCGCTCACGAGGGTGAGGAACAGCACCGGGAAGGACACCATCACGACCCAGTGAGACGCCCGCACGACGGGGCGGTGCTGGAACCGCTCGTGCCCCACCATCTCCCGGACCACGAGCCACACCCGGCGCGTGACCGGCCGCGTGCGACCAGGCGTGGGACGGCCGATCCGCACGGTCCGGACGATCGCCGCCGCACCGCGCGCGAAGACCGCGACCCCGACGAGGGTCGCGACCACGACGGCGGCCAGGCAGGCCAGCTGGAGGGTGTCCACCGGAGCACGGTAGTCCGGCGCGGACGTCGACGTCGGACGCGTTCGCAGATGCGGACGGGCCGGAGGTCGACGCCCCGCTGGGTCGGGTCGGCTCCGCCCCGTCGGCGCGCGGCCGCGTGCGATCGCGCACCCGCCCGCCCGTCGAGGTCCACACTGGAACCGGGGTCACGCCCCGCCCGGCGCGGTCCCGACCGGACCACACGCCGCGCACGTCGAGGAGGAGCCATGCCGTCCGCCGACCCGATCGTCTCCACGGCCGCCGGACGCGTGCAGGGTGCCTGGCGGGACGGATCGGCCGCCTTCCTCGGGATCCCGTTCGCCGCACCGCCGGTCGGCGACCTCCGGTTCGCCGCCCCCGCCGCCGTCGAGCCCTGGTCCGGCGTGCGCGATGCGACCGTGCACGCACCGACGCCGCAGCGCCGTCCGCTCGCACCGGTGACGACCGTTCCCGAGCCGTCGATCCCCGGCGAGGAGACCCTCACGGTCGACGTGTTCACGCCGCGTCCGTCCCGCCCGTCGGGCCTGCCCGGACCCCACCACGAAGGCGCCGCGGGCCAGGTCGACGGCGGTCTGCCGGTGCTGGTGTGGATCCACGGGGGAGCCTTCACCGCCGGTTCGCCGGCGAGCCCGTGGTACGACGGCGCAGCGTTCAACCGCGACGGCGTCGTGACGGTGACGGTGTCGTACCGGTTGGGGGTGGAGGGGTTCGGCCTGATCCCGGGCACCCCGCCCAACCGCGCCGTGCTCGACTGGGTCGCGGCGCTCGAGTGGGTGCAGGAGAACATCCAGGAGTTCGGCGGGGACCCGACGCAGGTGACGATCGCCGGTCAGTCGGCGGGCGGGGGCGCGGTGCTCACCCTCGTCGCGACGCCGCGGGCCCGCGGCCTGTTCCACCGCGCGATCGCCGCCTCGCCCGCTCTTCACAGCAGCGACCGCGCCGACGCCGAGCGGCTCGTCGAGAGGCTCGCCGAGGCGGGCGGCATCCCGGCGACCCGCGCGGGTTTCGCCTCGCTGACCGAGGACGAGCTGCTCGACCTGCAGGAGGCGGTGTGCCGGGTACCCGAGCGGTCGGGCTTGGCCGATCCCGGTGCACGCGCGGTGCGGCAGCTCGCGGACGCACGAACCGCCGGTCGTGACCTCGGACCGGTGGTCGACGGCGAGCTCGTCCCGCTGCCGGTGCTCGAGGCGTTGCGCACCGGGACGGCGAGCTCCGTGCCGCTGCTCATCGGGACGACCGCGAACGAGTTCACGTCGATCCTCGAGCCGCGCGCGGCCGACGTCGACCAGCTCGGGGCCGAGCGGGCGCTGCGCGCGCTCGGGCTGACCGGGTCGCTCGCGCGCGCCTACGCCCACCGGTTCCCCGGCCGCTCGGCGAGCTGGGTCGTCGGCCAGCTCGTGACCGAGGTCGTGTTCCGCATCCCCGCGGTCCGCACCGCGAAGGTCCATTCGCGGCGTGCCCCCGGACGCACGTGGCTGTACGACTTCCGCTGGGTCCCGCCGGTGGACGGTGGTGCCCGAGGGGCGTTCCACTGCGCAGACCTCCCGTTCGCGTGGGACCACCTGGACGCCGAGGGCGTCGCGCGGGTCCTCGGTGACGAGCCACCGGCCGCGCTCGCGGCCGAGATCCACGGCGCGTGGGTCGCGTTCGTGCGCGGCGAGAGTCCCGGGTGGGCGCCGTACCGTGCGCCCGGTCGGGTGACGCGCGTGTTCGACGCCGAGAGTCGCACGGTCGAGGACGGGTACCGGTCCGAGCGTCGGATGGGTCGTCTGCTGTCCCCGCTCGGACGGTTCGCGCCGCGGGAACGTCACGCCGCTGCCGCGCGCCGACGCGTCGCCGTCGCAGGCTGAGCCCCTGAGCCCCTGAGCCCCTGAGCCCCTGAGCCCCTGAGCCCCTGAGCCCCTGAGCGGACGCGCGGACGCGGCGACCAGCCGACGCTGCGACCGGCCGACGCGCCGCGCGTGCTGCCTGCACGATCGGTGCGCGTCCGGAGACGGCCGTGGATCGGCTTGCTATCCTGCGACCACTCGCCTGACCCGCGAGGCGTCGGCCCCGCGATCCACCAGACCGATCACCCACCAGACCGATCACCCACCAGACCCACCACCCACCAGACCCACCACCCACCTGACCGACCTCCCGCCCACTCTCGGACGGAGCGGACGTGCTGCTACTGCTCGTGGGACATCTCGCGATGGCGCTGGCTGCGCCCGCGCTCGTCGGGTGGCTCGGGCGGCGCGCGTTCCTGGTGCTGGCCCTGGCGCCGGCCTCCGCGGTGGTGTGGGCGCTCACGCAGACGGCCGCCGTCCTGCACGGCACGACCTTCGGTGCGGTGCCGACCCAGGTGATCGAGTGGGTCCCCGCGCTGCACCTCGAGCTCGCGTTCCGGCTCGACACGTTGTCCTGGTTGATGCTGCTCGTCGTCGGCGGAGTCGGAGCTCTCGTCCTCGTGTACAGCTCGGCGTACTTCTCGGCGTCGGCGATCGGGCTGGGCCGGTTCGGCGCGACGCTGGTCGCGTTCGCCGGCTCGATGGTGGGCCTGGTCACGACCGACAACACGCTCATGCTCTACGTCTTCTGGGAGCTGACGACCGTCTTCTCGTACCTGCTGATCGGGCACTACGCCGACCGCAAGGCGAGCCGACGCGGCGCGATGCAGGCCATCGTCGTCACGACCGCGGGCGGCCTGACGATGCTCGTCGGGATGATCCTGCTCGGTCGCGCCGCGGGCACGTTCCGGCTCTCCGAGCTGGTGGCCCATCCGCCGTCGGGTCCGGCCGTGACGGTCGCCGTCGTGCTGGTCCTGGTCGGGGCCGTGAGCAAGTCGGCCCTCGTCCCGCTGCACTTCTGGCTGCCCGCGGCGATGGCGGCCCCGACCCCGGTGAGCGCCTACCTGCACGCGGCCGCGATGGTGAAGGCCGGCATCTACCTGATCGCGCGACTCGCGCCGGGGTACTCGACCCTCGCGCCGTGGCAGGTCGTGGTGCTGACGCTCGGCGGCGGGACGTTCCTGCTCGGCGGCTACCGGGCGCTACGGCAGCACGACCTCAAGCTGATCCTCGCGTTCGGGACCGTGAGCCAGCTCGGGCTCCTCGTGCTGCTGGTCGGTCTCGGAACCCGTGCCGCCGCCCTGGCCGGACTGGCGATGCTGGGCGCGCACGCGATGTTCAAGGCCGCGTTGTTCCTGGTCGTCGGCGTCGTCGATGCCGCGACCGGGACCCGCGACCTGCGACGGCTCTCCGGCGTGGGTCGTGCGCTGCCGGTCACCGCGCTCGCCGGTGTGCTCGCAGCGGCCTCGATGATCGGGCTGCCGCCGTTCGCGGGGTACGTCGCGAAGGAGGCCGCCCTCGAGGCCGTCGCGCACGACGCGTCCGGCTGGCGAGGCGATCTCCTGCTCGTCGTCGTCGCGGCCGGTTCGGCGTTGACGGTCGCCTACGGGCTCCGGCTCCTGTGGGGAGCGTTCGGCACCAAGCGGCACCCGATCCCGGCCGGACTCGCCGTCGAGATCACGCGTCCGTCGCTGCTGCTCGTGTGGCCCGCCCTGACGCTCGCCGTCCTCGGCCTCGCGGTCGCGCTCGTGCCGGGGTTCGGGTCGGACCTGCTCGCGCCGTACGCGAACACCTATCCCGGCGGCGCGGTGGGGCACCTGACCGTGTGGGCCGGTGTCACGCCGACGCTCGCGATCACGGTCGCCGTGCTCGCCGTGGGCCTCGTGCTGTTCGCTCTCCGAGAGCGTGTCGAGCGGTGGCAGGCCGACCGCCACGTCTCGCTCGAGGCCGACCGGGTCTACCGCCGCATGATGCGACGGCTCGACGACGTCGCCGCCGACGTCACCGCCTTCACCCAGCGCGGCTCCCTCCCGCTGTACCTCGGCCTGATCCTTGCCGTCTTCGTGGTGGCGGCGGGCGGAGCGGCGATCGTCGGGACGTCGTGGCCGACGTCGGTGCGTGCGTGGGACCGGCCCGCTCAGGTCGTCTTCGGCGCCGTGACGGTCGCCGCCGCGATCCTCACGGTCCGCGCGCGCAGACGGCTCAAGGCGGTGATCCTGCTCGGCATCTCCGGTTACGGCGTCGCGGCGCTGTACCTGCTGCACGGCGCCCCCGACCTCGCGTTGACCCAGGTGCTCGCGGAGACCGTCACTCTCGTCGTGTTCGTCCTGGTGCTGCGCCGACTGCCGCCGTACTTCTCCGACCGGCCCCTCGCCGCGAGCCGGTGGGTGCGACTGGCCGTCGGCCTCGCGTCGGGTCTCACGGTGGCCGGGCTCGCGCTCGTCATCCCCGGTGCGCGCGTCCGTCCGCCGGTCTCGGCCGGGTTCGCCGCCGAGGCGGTCGCGTACGGCGGCGGGACGAACATCGTCAACGTGACGCTCGTCGACATCCGCGCGTGGGACACCCTCGGCGAGATCTCCGTCCTGCTCGTGGCCGCGACCGGGGTCGCGTCGCTCGTGTTCCTGCGACGGCGTACCGGCGCGATCTTCCGGGCCGACGAGGCGACGCCGCACGGGCGCCCGGTGTGGGGCGGACTCCCGGACCCTGCGGGCGCCCTGCGTCGGCACGGGACCGCCGACGCCCCGGCGAGCGCGGTGCCTCCACCTGGACCGACGTCGCGGCCGCTGCGCTCCGCGGTGTGGCTGCGGGCCGTGCCGACGCTCGCACCGCACCGGCGGTCCGTGATCTTCGAGGTGGTGACGCGACTGCTGTTCCACACGATGATCCTGTACTCGGTCTACCTGCTCGTCTCGGGTCACAACGCTCCGGGCGGAGGTTTCGCGGCCGGCCTGGTGACGGCGATCGCGCTGGTCCTCCGCTACCTGGCGGGAGGTCGCTACGAGCTCGGCGAGGCCGCCCCGGTCCAGCCGCGGCTGCTCCTCGGTGGCGGACTCGTGCTGGCTGCCGGCGTGGGGATCGTCGGGCTGCTCGCGGGTGGAGCGCCGCTGCAGAGCGAGATCCTGGACCTGCACGTACCCGTCGTGGGCGCGATCCACCTGGTCACGTCCGTGTTCTTCGACATCGGCGTGTACCTCGTCGTGGTCGGGCTGGTGCTGGACGTCCTCCGCAGCCTCGGGGCCGAGGTCGACCGTCAGGCCGAGGCGGAAGCCGGGCCGGCGGGGGTGGCGCGATGACGGTCGACATGCGCCCGAGCATCGTGCTCGTCGTGGTGATCGCCGCGCTCGTCACGGTCGGCGTGTACCTGATGCTGGAACGGAGCCTGTCGCGCGTCCTCGTCGGGCTGATCCTGGCCGGCAACGGCGCGAACCTCCTGTTCCTCGTGGCCGGCGGCGCGGCCGGCGGCGCTCCCATCGTCGGCACGACGCCGATCGGTCGGATGAGCGACCCGCTGCCGCAGGCGATGGTCCTCACCGCGATCGTCATCACGCTCGGTCTGACCGCGTTCCTGCTCGCGATGGCCTACCGGTCGTGGCAGCTCAACCAGCACGACGAGGTGCAGGACGACCTCGAGGACCGCCGGGTCGCCCGACGTGCGGCCGCCGACCAGCCGTCGTTCACCGACGCCGACACCGAGGACAGCGACGCGAACCTCGACGACGAGGCCGCCGCCGTGCACGACGAGACCGACGAGGGCCGCCCGGGTTCTGGTCGCGCGGACGAGGTGACCCGGTGACCTCGATGGCCTCGATGAACTGGCTCGTGCCGCTGCCCGTGGTCCTCCCGCTGTTCGGCGCGGGTCTGGCCCTGGCCCTCTACCGGTCTCCGCGCGCTCAGCGCGCGATCAGCGTCGTCACCCTCGCGCTCGTGCTCGCCGCCTCGGTCTCGATGCTCGCGGTGGTCGACCGCGGGCCGCTCGTCCTGAGCATCGGCGGCTGGGCTCCGCCGATCGGGATCGACCTGGTCGCGGACCGGCTCAGCGTCCTCATGCTCACCGTCTCCGGCGCGGTGACCCTGTGCGTCCTGCTCTACTCGCTCGCGCAGGGCGAGGCCGACGGCGACGAGGAGGCGCCCGTCGCGATCTACCACCCGACGTACCTCGTGCTGACGGCCGGGGTCGCGGACGCGTTCCTCTCCGGCGACCTGTTCAACCTGTACGTCGGTTTCGAGATCCTGCTCGCGGCGAGCTTCGTGCTGCTGACCCTCGGGGGAACGGGGGCACGGATCCGAGCCGGCACGATCTACGTCGTCGTCGCCCTGCTGTCCTCGGTGCTGTTCCTGGTGGCACTGGCCCTCACCTACGCAGCAGCGGGGACGGTCAACCTGGCGCAGCTCGCGCAGCGGCTCCCGGAGATCGACCCGGGGGTCAGGCTCGTCCTGCAGATCCTGCTGCTGCTGGCGTTCGGCATCAAGGCGGCGATCTTCCCGCTGTCGGCGTGGCTCCCCGACTCGTACCCGACGGCACCGGCCCCCGTCACGGCCGTGTTCGCCGGTCTGCTCACCAAGGTCGGCGTCTACGCGATCCTGCGGACGCAGACCCTGCTCTTCCCGGGCGGCCGCACCGACACCGTCCTCCTGTGGGCAGCGCTCGCGACGATGCTCGTCGGCATCCTCGGCGCGGTCGCGCAGAACGACGTCAAGCGCCTCCTCTCGTTCACCCTGGTGAGCCACATCGGGTTCATGGTGTTCGGCATCGCGCTGTCGAGCGAGGCGGGGACGGCCGCGGCCATCTTCTACGTCGTGCACCACATCACCGTGCAGACGGCGTTGTTCCTGGTCGTGGGCCTGATCGAGCGTCGGGGCGGCACGACGTCGCTCGATCGGCTCGGCGGCCTGGCGAAGCTCTCCCCGGTCCTCGCCGTGCTGTTCTTCGTCCCGGCGATGAATCTCGCCGGCGTCCCGCCGCTGTCCGGGTTCCTCGGGAAGGTCGGTCTGCTCCAGGCCGCGGTGGACCGGGGCACACCGCTCGCGTACGTCCTGGTGGGCGGCAGCGTCGTGACGTCGCTGCTCACCCTGTACGCGCTGATCAAGGCGTGGAACAAGGCGTTCTGGCAGACGCCGCCCGCCGGCATGCCGACGGACCGGCACCGCACCCGTCTGCCCGTCGGCATGGTCGGGTCCGCCGGAGCGCTCGTCGTCCTCGGCCTGTCGCTCACGGTGGTCGCCGGTCCGCTCTACGGCTACGCCGATCGGACGGCCGTCTCGCTGCGCGAGCGGTCGCCGTACATCGGGGCGGTGCTGCCCGACGGCGTCCGCGGGCTCGGTCGACCCGTCCCGATCGGCCCCGTGGCGGGTGCGACGCCATGACGCTGCGCCGCCGCCGAGGGCGCCTGACCGTGCACGTGATCGCCGCCACCTGGATGGCGGCGGTGTGGGTGCTCCTGTGGGGTGACCTCTCGGTCGCGAACGTGGTCGTCGGGCTGGTCCTGGCGCTCGTGATCACGACCGTCCTGCCGATGCCGCCGATCGACTTCCACGGCCGGGTGCGTCCGCTCGGCGTGGCGCGCGTGATCGGTCACCTCGTGGTCGAGGTCACGCGGGCGTCGGTGCAGGTCAGCACGATCGCACTGCGCCCCGGGCCCGCTCCTCGGGGCGCCGTGATCGGCGTCCGGCTCCGGTCGCACTCGGACCTGTACCTGACGCTCACGGCCGAGCTCGCGTCCCTGGTGCCCGGTTCGCTCGTGATCGAGGCGCACCGGCTGACCGGCATGCTCTACCTGCACGTGCTCGACGCCGAGGCGGGCGGCGGGGTCGAGGCGCACCGCGCGTCGGTTCTCGAGCTCGAGGAGCGCGTGCTGCGGGCGCTGGCCTCGGACGCCGAGCTCGAGCGGGCGGGACTTCCCGGGCGGAGGACCGGACCGGACGGGTCGCGTCGGGCGGGTCGACGGGGCTCGGTCGGACGCGCGGAGCCGGCGGATCGACCGGGCGGGGCTCGACCGGGCGGGGCTCGACCGGGCGAGGATCGACCGCAGAGAAGGACGGAGGGTTCATGACGCTGCTCGCACTGGTGTGCTCGGTGCTGCTCGCGGTCGGCGCGACCCTCGCGGTCGTCCGCGCGGAGAAGGGCCCGTCGATGCTCGACCGGGCGGTCGCGCTCGACGTCGTCGTCGCGGTGCTCGTCGCGGCGATCGCGCTCGAGTCCGCGGTGACCCGGAGCGCCGTCGCGGTGCCGATCCTCGTCGTCCTCTCGATCGTCGGCTTCCTCAGCTCGGTGACCATCGCGCGGTTCGCCGCGACCGAGCCGGTGGGCGAGGGGCGCGTCCTCAGCCGCGCCGAGGCCGTCGCTGCGGAGGCGGAGCGCCACGCACGCGAGATCGCCGAGGAGGAGGAGTCCTGATGGACCCGCACACCTGGACGACCGTGGCGGACGTCGTCGCCGGTGCGTGCCTCCTCGGGGGCTCGTTCCTCGCTCTCGCGGCCGGCGTCGGGGTGCTTCGCTTCCCCGACCTGCTGGCCCGGATGCATGCCGCGACGAAGCCGCAGACCCTCGGGCTCGTGCTGGTCCTCGCCGGGCTGGCGCTCCGGATCCGCTCCGCACCGGCCGTCTGGGCCCTCGTCCTGGTCGCGATCCTCCAGATGGTGACCGCGCCGGTCGCCGCACACCTGGTCGGCCGGGCCGGCTACCGCACCGGGAAGGTGCCGTCCGAGACGTTGGTCGTCGACGAGCTCACCGCGGACGTGCAGCGCGCCGAGGAGGAGCGTCGCGGCCGCGCCGGGGCTGGGCCCGACGACCTGGGCGTCTCGGGGAGTTGACCGCGGCGCGGCGCCGGCGCGCGCCTGTCACCGGCGGCGTGTACGGGCAGCTGGTCGTGGGGCCCGGACGCGGCGAAGCCGGTCGGTCCGAGGACCGACCGGCTTCGCACGAGGTCGTCAGCTGCCGGATGCCTGGGTGGGCACGCCGCCGAGGAGCCCACGGACCTCGGCCTCACGGAAGCGGCGGTGGCCGCCGAGGGTGCGAACCGAGGTGAGCTTGCCGGCATTGGCCCACCGGGTGACCGTCTTCGGGTCGACGTGGAACAGCACCGCGACCTCGCCCGGCGTCAGAAGCGCGTCGGCGCGGGGGGCGTAGTTGCTCGAGGTGTTGAGAAGGCCTGTGGCCATGATGAGACTCCTGACGTTCGGCAGCCCGGCTGACCGTCTCGGT
>JAJYCD010000012.1 GCA_021778635.1 Actinomycetes bacterium | reverse complement strand
GGCCTTCAGCTTGTTGATCGGCTCCGGCGCAGCACGACGGCGCGGTTCAGGATCCTCGCTGGCTGCCATATGACAAAAGTATCATATGTTCAGTTGCCTCAACTTGCACACGACCGCGGTCGGGGCCGGGCGAGGCACGGCAGCGCGCCGGGGTCGTGCGGAACGACGACGCTCCTCTCGGCGACCGGTCCAGTCAGCGGCCGTACGACGCGTCCCGGGGCGTCGATCGGGGGGAGTGCGAACGCGACGACCCCCACGGCGACACTGAGGAACAGGATGTGCCGACCGCTCACCTCGAGCGACCCGAGCTCCACGACGCCGGCTCCCCAGACGGCGAGCTCGGCGCGGGCGAACAGCGACAAGGAGCACACGAGCCGGCTCGGTTGGGGGGCAGCCGCGGTTCCAGCCGGTCCAGACGCCGGCGCGCCCCGCGCCCGAGCATGAGCGCGAGGAACTGCTCCATCGCGCGCAGGGCCGCGTGCGCCGTCACACGTCTGACGGGTCGGGGGTAGGCGACGAGCCCACCCTCGCGCAGGACCTCGCCGGGATCCGGCGCGAGATGCCTGATGCGCGCCCGGTCACGACGCGGTCCCGACAAGAGAATCGGCACGAACGCCGCCGCGAGAAGACCCCACCACCACCGAGCGGGCGCGGTCACCCAACCAGAGGCAAGAATCGCCAGGGTGACGGGCTGGTCACGGAGCAGATACCCGCGGCCGTCGATGTCGTCGAGCGCCCACGCTCGGTAGGCCGACGGGATCCGGAGACCAAGGAACCGATATCCCAGCCAGACGTGCAGCGGCGGGCGCTCACGCCAGCGGGTCGCCCAGCCGCCGCGCACGAGGTCGACCACCGTGCCAACACGCAGCTGCCGAGCCCCGGGGCCGGCGAGGTCGACCACCACGCCGAGCAGCTCAGCACCGCGCGCCGCACGCCACCGGCGCGGGTACGCACGCATCCACAGCTGCGCCTTCTCCAGCAGGCCGTACAGCGTGCCCGCACCGAGCCGCATGCTGCCCGCCGAGAGCACCAGGACCTCGTGCACGATCCCGTAGCCGTGCCGGGGGCGAGCCATCCGGCAAGAGCGGGCGGATGGTGGCCGCGCGACGGCGGGATAATGCGGTCCTGACACCGATCAGGCGTCGCACCCGCACCGACACGAGGCGAGCACCACCATGAAGCCCCTGGGCACCCCCGGTTCCCCGTCCGCGACGCGCGTCATGCTCCTCGGGGCCGGTGAGCTCGGCAAGGAGGTCGTGATCGCGCTCCAGCGGCTCGGCGTCGAGACGATCGCGGTCGACCGCTACGACCACGCCCCCGGGCACCAGGTGGCGCACCACGCCCGCACGATCGACATGACCGACCCGGCGGCGCTGCGCGACCTGGTCCTCGCGGAGCGGCCCGACCTGGTGGTCCCCGAGATCGAGGCCATCGCGACGGCGATGCTCGAGGAGCTCGAGACCGCCGGCGTCGTGACGGTCGTGCCGACCGCGCGCGCGACCCGGCTGACGATGGACCGTGAGGGGATCCGGCGGCTCGCCGCCGAGACGCTCGGGCTCCCGACGAGCCCGTACCAGTTCTGCGACTCCGTCGACGAGCTGCGCGCCGCGATCGACGGCACGCCCGGCTCCGACGGCATCGGCTACCCGTGCGTCGTGAAGCCGGTGATGAGCAGCTCGGGGAAGGGGCAGAGCCGCGTCGACCGCCCCGACGACGTCGCTTCCGCCTGGGAGCACGCGCTGGCCGCGGGTCGCGTCCACGGCGGCCGGGTGATCGTCGAGGCGTTCATCGACTTCGAGTACGAGATCACGCAGCTCACGGTCCGGGCGAAGGATGCCGACGGCGAGACGATCACCCACTTCTGCGAGCCGATCGGGCACCGCCAGGTCGGCGGCGACTACGTCGAGAGCTGGCAGCCGCACCCGATGCACCCCGTCGCGCGTCGCCGGGCGCAGGAGATCGCCGGGATCGTCACGGCGAACCTCGACGGGCTCGGGGTGTTCGGCGTCGAGCTGTTCGTCGCGGGCGAGCACGTGTGGTTCAGCGAGGTCAGCCCCCGCCCGCACGACACGGGGATGGTCACCATGATCAGCCAGTGGCAGAACGAGTTCGACCTGCACGCGCGCGCGATCCTCGGTCTGCCGGTCGACACCACGCTCGCCAGCCCCGGTGCGAGCGCGGTGATCTACGGCGGCGTGGAGTCGACCGGCGTCGTGTACGACGGCGTCGACGCGGCACTCCGCGTCCCGCACAGCGACATCCGGCTCTTCGGGAAGAGCGAGAGCCACGTCTCCCGACGGATGGGCGTGGCCCTGGTGCGCGACCCCGACGTCGCGACCGCCCGCGCGCAGGCCGCGCTCGCGGCGTCGCTCGTCCACCCGCGCCCTGCCTGAGCCCCCCGCGCCGACCGCGCGACCCGACCCGTCGGGGCCACCTACGTCGGACGCCTACGCGCTGCGTCGATCGGCCCCGCGTCCCTGCGTGACGACCGGGACCACCGCCGGGACGGCGCCGATCGGACCTGGCCACGCGAGGAGGTAGCCCTGGCCGTACCGGCACCCGGCCGCCTGCAGCTCGGTGAGCTGAGCCCGCGTCTCGACGCCCTCACCGATCGTGGCCACGTGCAGCGTCTCGGCGAGCCGGACGATCGCGGAGAGGAACTCGGGCGCGTCGAGCCCGTCCTCGACCGGCTGCAGGAACGACTGGTCGATCTTGACCATGTCCACCGGGAGCTGGCGCAGGTACCCGAGCGAGGAGAACCCTGTCCCGAAGTCGTCGATCGCCACCCGGACGCCGAGCGCACGCAGCTCCCGCAGGGTCGCACGGGTGCGTTCCACCAGCAGGATCCCCTCCGTCACCTCGACGACCAGCGCGGACGGCTCGAGCCCGTGGTCGGCCAGGACGCGGGCGACCGCCTGGTGGAAGTCCGCGCAGTCGAGCTGGACCGGTGACACGTTCACGCTCACGTACGCGTCGCTGCCGGTCGCGGCCCGCCACCGAGCGAGATCACCGCACGCCCGGTCGACCACCTGACGGCCGAGCTCGTGGATCAGGCCGGTCTGCTCGGCGACCGGGATGAACCGATCCGGTGGCACGGGACCGAGCTCGACGTCGTGCCACCGAGCCAACGCCTCGAGACCGACCACGACCCCCGTCCGCAGGTCGGCGATGGGCTGGTACGCGACCGTGACCGCACCGGTGGCGACCGCTGCCTGCAACCGGGACTCGAGCCGGAACCGCGCGACGACCGTCGCGTGCATGTCCGGGTCGTAGCGGACGGACCGACCACGGCCCCGGTGCTTCGCCTGGTACATCGCGAGGTCCGCATTCCGGAGCAGCACCTCGTCGCTCTCCGACGGGCCCGCGACGGCGATGCCGATGCTGGCCCCCAGCGTGACGTTGCGCCCGTCGACGTCCACCGGCTCGGAGTGCAGCGCGGCGAGGATGCGGTCGGCCAGCGCCGCGACCCCGGCGGCGTCGACACCCTCGACGAGCAGGGCGAACTCGTCACCGCCGAGCCGCGCGGCGGTGTCCGAGGCGCGCGCGCACTCCTGCAGCCGACGGCCCGCCTCGATGATGACCTCGTCACCGGAGGCGTGGCCGAACGTGTCGTTGACGGTCTTGAAGTTGTCGAGGTCGATGAACATCACCGCGACCCCGTCGTCGTGGCGCTGCGACCGCGCCAGCGCACGCCTGACGCGGTCCTGGAAGAGCTTGCGGTTCGGCAGGCCGGTGAGCGGGTCGTGGAAGGCCTGGTGCCCGAGCCGTTCCTCGAGCTGCTTCTCCTGCGTGACGTCGACGAGCACGCCGTGGAACATCGCGTGACCGTCGGAGTCCCGGAGCACCATCGCGTCGTCGCGGACCCACACCGTGCGTCCGTCCCGGTGCCGCAACCGGTAGGTGTCGGACGTCGCCCGGCCCTCGGCGCCGAGGCCCATCATGACCTTCTTGTCCGCGAGCGTCGCCCGTCGGTCGTCGGGATGGAGGCGGCGCGACCAGAGCGCGGGATCGGCGACCCACTCCTGCGCCGTGAACCCGAGCATGTGCTCGATCTGCGGACTCACGTACGACCACCGGCCGAGAGTCCCCGGCTCCGCCACGTAGACCACGGCCGGCACCCGCTCGACGAGGAGCCGGTAGCGCTCCTCCGCGGCGCGCAGCTCGCTCTCGAGACGCTTGCGCTCCGTGATGTCCTGGGTCATGCCGATCGCGTACTCGGGGCGCCCGGCAGAGTCGCGGACGAGCGACACCGTGAGATCCGCCCAGAGCGTTCGACCGTCCTTGCGGATGAACCGCTTGACCATGTCGAAGTGCTCGATCTCCCCGGCGGCCATCCGGTCGAAGAGCTCGAGGTTGCGCGCGACGTCGTCCGGGTGGGTGAACTCCGAGAAGGGGATCGACGCGAACTCCTCGGGGGTGAACCCTAGGAGCTCCCTCAGCACCTCGTTGGTCATCGTGGTGCGACCCTCGAAGTCGACCAGGCCGATCCCGATCGGGGCACGCTCGTAGATCGTCTCGAGCCGATCGATCTGCGCCTGCATCTCGGCAGCGGACCCGACGGCCACGCGCGGGCGACGTCCCTGCGGAGCAGGGTGCGCGTCGTTCGGGTGCTGCGTGGCGTCCACCGCACCTCCTCCTGGGACCGCGCCGTCCTCGGGTCGAACCGGCATCTCGCCGGCCTGCGAGCGGTCGGGCAGACCGGTCTGCCCATCAGTGTGTCTATCGGCACCCACGGGACGCGACTGAACTCCGTCGCTCCGCGGCCGGCCGGTCCCCGGCGCGCGCAGGGTGTCGCGCCGACGCCGACCCGCCGCTCGGGGGGAGGATGCTGCTAGCCCGGTCACGCGGCTCGCGCGGCCTGGACGGACCTGAAGGAGATCTCGCCCATGATCCTGTGCATCCCCGTGCTCGGCGACGGTCAGACGGGTGGTGGCTGGGGCAAGGCCCACCGCGTCGCGCTCGCCACCGTGACCGACGGCGCCCTGACCGACTGGCAGGAGATCGAGGTCGCGTGGGACGTCGCCCACGACGCCGGGCCGGAGGGGACGCACCACGCCCGCATCGCCCGGTTCCTGATCGACCACCACGTCGATGCCGTCGTCGCGGGGCACATGGGCGAGCCGATGGTGCGGATGGTCGGCAAGCTCAAGATCCGCACCGTCCTCGGCGCCGAGGGCGACGCCCGCGACGCGGTGCTCGCGGCTGCGGCACGCCTGGCCTGACCCCCGCGGTCACCCGCGAGGACGGTCGGCCCGACTCCTGCTCGAGCGCTCGACGTCAGCCCGCGGTGTCGAGCCAGCGCAGGTGCTCGGCACCGCCCAGAAGCTCGAGCCGTCGCCACAGCACGCTCGACGGCACCGCCTGGCTCGCGTGCGCGCGGACCGCGACGAGCTGGCGGGTCCGGTCGACGTCGAGCACGAGGTCGATCTCCTCGGGATGGTGACCGGTGAACGCCCCGCCGAACTCCTCGTTGAGCTGCACCGCGACGTCCATGGGCAACGTCCAGGCCAGCACCGGGAGGCCCAGCACCCGGGCCGCGTCGACCGCCGTGCGACCCGCCGCGGCGTGGTCCGGGTGACCTGTCACGCCGGACGGGTCGAACACGAGGAGCGCGTCGCTGCCACGTGCGACGGCGACGACGTCGTCGACCAGGACGGAGGCCGGGACCTCGCCGAGGGCGCCGTCCGGGTGGCCCCGCAGCACGGTGGCGACGCACCCCAGGGCCGCGGCGGCCGTCCTCAGCTCGGACTCGCGCAGCGCGGCGAGGTCCGCGACCGAGCCGTGCAGCGTGGACGCCTCGCCGTGGGTGAGGCACAGGACGGTCACGGACGCGCCGCGCGACACCAGCACGTCGATCACCGCACCGAGACCGAAGGACTCGTCGTCAGGATGTGCCACCACGACCAGGACCGAGTGCCACGCGGGAAGAGCGTGCGGTCGAGCCATGGCTTTCCTCCTCCGACGTCGTTCCCGGGGCCCGATCGCCGCGTCAGCGCCCGGCGGTCCCGGCCTCGAGCCAGGAACCGAACTCTCCGGCGGTGGCCGGCTTGAGGAAAAGGTAGCCCTGGAGGCCGTCGGCGCCGAGCTCGTGCAGCAGTCGCCGGTGCTCGTGCGTCTCGACGCCCTCGGCGATCGTGCTGACGCCCATCTGGTGCGCCATCGTGATGATCGCCTCGGTGACGGCCCGGTCCTCACGGTTCGCGGTGGCTCCGAGGACGAACGACTTGTCGATCTTGACGATCTGGACCGGGAGCGCGCGGAGCGTGGTCAGTGAGGAGTACCCCGTCCCGAAGTCGTCGATCGCGATCGTGACCCCGTGACCGGAGATCGCGAACAGTCGCTCGATCGCCGCAGGCGAGGAGATCATGACCGTCTCGGTGAACTCGAGCACGAGCTTCTCGGGCGGCCACGAGAACACCCGCAGGCATCGGATGACCTCGTCGATGAAGGCGTCGTCGTCGAGCTGCAGGGCCGAGACGTTGACGTGCACCGCCAGCGTTCGCGTGGGGTCGAGCGCGCGCCAGCGGGCGGCGTCGGCGCAGGCCTGCCACAGGACGTAGATGCCGATGCCGCCGATCGCGCCGGTCCGCTCCGCCATCGGGATGAACGAGTCCGGGAACTGCAGTCCGCGCTGCGGGTGACGCCATCGCACGAGCGCCTCGACGGCCGTGCACCGCCCGCCGTCCGGCGTGACGACCGGCTGGTAGTGGACCTCGAGCTGACCGGCGTGGGCTGCCAGCGCCAGCTCGCGCTCGAACGCGAGCCGGGCGATCTTGTCCTCGTCCTGCGCGCCGTCGAACACGTGCACGCTCGACGTGCGGTCGGCCTTCGCCCCGTACATCGCGACGTCGGCCCTGTGGACCAGCTCTTCGAGGTCGATGCCCGGGGTCGCCGCTGCGATGCCGACGCTGATGCCGAGCTCCACGACCTGGCCGTCCACCCGGAGAGGTCTCGCGATCGCGGCCACGACCCGGTCGGCGACCGCTCTCGCCGCCGCGGCGTCGGCCCCCGGGAGCACCACCGCGAACTCGTCGCCGCCGAGGCGCGCGCAGACGTCGCCAGGCCGGGTCGCCTCGTCGAGCCGCGCCGCGACCTCGCGGAGCAGCTCGTCCCCGTGACGGTGCCCGAACGCGTCGTTGACGTCCTTGAAGTCGTCGAGGTCGACGAACAGCACCGCGACCGGCTCGACGGGCACCACCTCGAGCGCGGCAGCGAGAACCTCCGTGAACGTCCCCCGGTTCGCGAGTCCCGTCAGCCCGTCGTGCGCCGCCTGCTGGGCGAGGTCGTGGTGCACCGCGCTGTTCCGGTACGCGAGAGCGATCTGGTTCGTGAGGCCGTCCAACGCACGAGCCGCCTCGGCGGGCACTCCACGGGGCGCCCCGAAGACCAGCCATGCCGTCCCGCGACGGTGCGGGATCGTCGGCGTCGCGAAGCCGATCCAGGCGCACGGTTCGCCGGCGGCCGCATCGAGCTCCCGGTGACCGCGCGTCCCGGAGCCGCCGAGGTCGGACGACAGGTTGCCGAGGACGTGGAGCGGCAGGGTGGCCGGCAGGTGGTCGAGCCCGTCGGAGCGACCCTCGACCTCGACGACCAGTCCGAGATCACGCAGCTTCGTCACCCGGAGCCCGGGTACGCACCGACTGATCCGCTCGATCGCCTGCCAGCCCAGCGTGCGGATCTCCGTCGCGTCGGTGGTCTGCAAGAGCTGGGCACCGAGCCAGATGTTGACGGCGTCGAGGGTGGCCACCAGCTCGCGCTGCCGGATCGCGTCGGCGAGTCGATGCCCGACGACGCCGGTGATGACCAGCGTCGGGACGATCGCGGCGAGCGGAGTCAGCGGGAGCGGCCAGGCCTCGGGATGAGTGACGGGCCAGAGGATGACGATCGACGCGATCGCCGTGGAGTAGAGCGCGACGCGCAGCGCCACGCGTTGCCCGCTCCCGTACAGGGACCGGAACCAGAGCGCCGCGAAGACGAGCGGGAGGAACACCTCCGGGTCGGGGCTGGCCGCTCCGACCGCGGCGAGAGCCACTGCGTCGACGACGTCCATCCGCAGGAGGGCCCGGCCGCGGAGGTAGCCGAGCGCCCACGAGAGCCCCAGGGCGACTCCCCCGGTGACCGCGCACAGGAGGGGAAGCCCGCGCTCGCTCACCACGACGCCGACGAGCGACAACGGGAGCGAGATCAGTGCGAGCGCCAGGAAGAGCCGCCGCGTGACGTCGAGGATCTCGTCGCGGGGGCCGGGCTCGGGCCACCAGCGCCGCAGGCGTCGGGCGCGAGGCCGCCCTGCGTCGGGCCGTTCGGTGCCGGGCCGTTCGGTGCCGGGCCGCCCTGCGTCGGGCCGCCCTGCGTCGGGCCGCCCTGCGTCCGGCCGCCCGGTGTCCGGCCGCTCGGTGCCGGGCCGCCCGGTGTCCGGCCGCTCGGTGTCGGGCCACCCCGTCGAGCCGCGAACCGCGCCGCGTCCACCGCCGGCGATCCTGGCGGTGCCGGCGGCTTCGGTCGTCCCCACGCTCGTCGTCAGCGAACCTGGCGGCGAGGCGAGCGTCACCGGCGCCGCGGTGCGGAGCGTCGACGCTGCGTCGCTCCGCGCTCGGATCTGCGACACCCCGCCCCTTCCTCGCCGCGCGGCCCTCCCGGCCGAACCGACCCGTCCGTCGTCGCCGCACATCGAGCTGTCGACGCGCGCGGGCGCCCTCTCCGAGGGTTGTCGGCACGCGGCGCGCTGCACTGGAGGACGGGGGCCGAGTCCGCGACAGCTTCACCCGCTCGGCTGCGCGGTGCGCCCGGCCGCGCGGGCGGTTCGCGCGGGTGCGGGTCGGCGGTGCGGGTGCGAGCCTGGTCCCTGGGCCACGCGGAGCGAGCGGCGCACGGCGGACCCCCTGCTGAGAGGACCTCCGATGCTCGCGGACTCACCTGCGTTCAGCGGCTTCGCCGTCGACGACGTCCCGGCCGCCCTCCACTTCTACCGGGACGTCCTCGACCTCCCGGTCACCGAGGACCACGGCATGCTCAGGCTCCACCTGAGCACCGGGGCCGAGGTGCTCGTCTACCCGAAGCCGGCGCACACGCCGGCCTCGTTCACGATCCTCAACTTCCCGGTGCCGGACATCGAGGAGGCCGTGGCGGCACTCACGGCCCGCGGTGTCGTGTTCGAGCACTACGCCGGCACCCCGGCGGAGACCGACGAGGCGGGGATCTTCCGCCAGGGCGGACCGCTCATCGCCTGGTTCACCGACCCGGCCGGCAACGTCCTGTCCGTCATCGAGCAGTGACCGAGGCGCCGCCCCGCCCCCGACCGTGTGGCGCGCCGTCGGCCGCGTGACCCCGGTCAGCCGAGCGCGAGCGCCGTCCACGAGACCGGCGGCAGCACGACGGTGACCGTGTCTCCGGACACGACCGCGGACTCGTTGCGTCGCAGCCCCACCCTCTCGGGGTGGTCCAACGTGTTCGTCGCCGCGATGTCGTCATCGCTCACGGTCTCCGCGCTGAGGACCCCGACCGCACCGAGCGCTCGGACGTCGATCGTGACCTCGGCCGGGTCGTGCCGGCTCCGGTTCACCAGGAAGACGGCCGTGCTGCCGTTCGAGGCGTCGTGCGTCGCGACGGCGTCGACCAGCCCGACCTCACCATAGGCGCCGGTCTGGTAGGTCTCGGTCTCGAGCCGCACCTCCAGGGCGTCACCCGTCGCGAGTCGGGACGTGAGCGCGAACGGGAAGAAGGTCGTCTGGCGCCAGGCCGGGCCGCCCGGCTCCGTCATGATCGGGGCGATCACGTTGACGAGCTGGGCGAGCGACGCGGACGTCACACGGTCGGCGTGCCGCAGCAGGGAGATCAGCAGGTTGCCGAACACGACGGCGTCGGCCACCGAGTACGCGTCCTCCAGGAGCCGCGGGGCCACGGGCCAGTTGTCGATGCCGTCGATCCGGTCGACGTTCTGGTACCGGTCGATGTACCAGACGTTCCACTCGTCGAACGAGATGTTGATCGTCTTGTCGCTGCCGTTCACGGCCTTGACGTGGTCGGCCGTCGCGACGACCGACTCGATGAAGTGATCCATGTCGGCCGCGGACGCGAGGAAGCTGTCGAGGTCACCGTCCTTCTCCTCGTAGTACGCGTGGCACGAGATGTAGTCGACGTCCTCGTAGGTGTGCGTCAGGACGACCCGCTCCCACTCGCCGAACGTCGGCATGTGCGCGCTGGAGGAGCCGCACACGACGAGCTCGACGGACGGGTCGAGCTGACGCATCGCCTTGGCCGTCTGGGACGCGAGCTTGCCGTAGTCGTCCGCGGACCGGTGGCCGAGCTGCCACGGGCCGTCCATCTCGTTGCCGAGGCACCACATGCCGACCCCGAACGCCTCCTGCCTACCGTTCGCGATCCGCTGGTCGGACCAGGCGCTGCCCGACGCGATGTTGGTGTACTCCAGGAGGTCGAGCGCTTCCAGGGTGCCCCGGGTGCCCAGGTTGACCGCGAGCATGAGCTCGCTCCCGACCGTCTCGAGCCACGACGCGAACTCGTGCAGACCGATCTCGTTGGTCTCGGTCGAGTGCCAGGCGAGGTCGAGACGACGAGGACGTCGCTCGCGCGGCCCGACGCTGTCCTCCCAGCGGAAACCGGACACGAAGTTGCCGCCCGGGTAGCGGATCGTGGTGACGCCGAGCTCCTTGACCAGGGCGATCACGTCGGTCCGAAAGCCCTCGGCATCGGCGGTCGGGTGCCCCGGCTCGTAGATCCCGTCATACACGCAACGCCCGAGGTGCTCGACGAACGAGCCGAAGAGACGGCGGTTGACCGCGCCGACGGTGAAGGCCGGGTCGATGGTCAGACGTGCGACAGGCATGGGCATCCTTCGGAGACGGGTGTGGTCGAACGGGACGGAGCGGGGGGACGACGCCGACCAGCGACGTCGGCGCACGCCGCTACTTCAGGGCGCCGACGGCGAGGCCGCCGCGCCAGTACCTCTGCATCGAGAGGAACGCGATCACCAGCGGGATCACGGAGACCAACGAGCCGACGATGATGAGCCCCCAGAGCGAGTGGCCGCCGCTGTTGTTGGCGGACGCCTGGCCCTGCCACAGCCCCAGGCCGACCGTGATCGGGAACAGGTTCGTGTTGGACAGCATCGCCAACGGGAGGAAGTAGTTGTTCCAGGACGCGACGACGGAGAGCAGCATCACCGTGATGAACGCCGGTCGGAGCTGCGGGAGCGCCACCCTGAAGAAGGTGCGGAACTCGCCCGCGCCGTCGACCCGGGCCGCGTCGAGGAGCTCGTCCGGGACGGCGTCCGCCGTGTAGACCTGCATGAGGTACACCCCGAACGGGTTGAGCAGGGACGGCAGGATCACGGCCCAGATCGTGTCCGTGAGCTTGAGACCCGAGAGCAGCACGAACGTGGGGATCACGAGCGCCGTGAGCGGCACCATGACCGACCCGAGCAGCAGCGCGAAGAAGAAGTTGCGGCCCCAGATGCGGTACTTCGCGAAGCCGTATCCCGCGAGCACCGCGAGCACCGTCGCCCCGAGACCGCCGACGAGCGCGTAGAAGAGCGAGTTGCCCAGCCACCGGAGGTAGATCCCGCCGTCGTAGGTGAACAGCTCGCTGAGGTTCGCGCCGAGGGCGAAGGTCTTGTCGAACCAGAGCGCCCCTGCGCTCCCGTCGAACAGCCCGGTGACGTTCTTGGTGCTGGCGACGAAGAGCCACCAGATCGGCGTCAGGAAGTAGACGACCAGAGTGCCCAGGAACAGGTACGGGATGATCCGGCGGGCAGGACGCAGCGGCACGCGCCGTTGCGGGGAACGTCCGCGCGCGCGGTGCGTCGCGTCGATGCGTGCCGTGGTCATGAGAGGAAGCTCCCGCGCTTGCGAGTGAAGAAGAGGAACACGTAGACGGCGATGAAGACGACGATCCCGAGGGCGAACGAGATCGCCGACGCGTAGTTGAAGTTCGCGTACGAGAACGCCTGCGTGTAGGCGTAGATGTTGGGGGTGAACTCGGGTGTGATCGTGCCGTTCGAGACGAGCCTCAAGATCTGCGGCTCGGTGAAGAACTGGAGCGTTCCGATCAAGGCGAACACGAGGATCAGCACGAGCGCGGAGGAGACCAGCGGAACCTTGATACGGAATGCCAGCTGCCACGAGCTGGCGCCGTCGATCCGCGCAGCCTCGTAGATGGACGTGTCGATTCCCTGGAGCGCGGCGTAGATGATGATCATGTAGTAGCCGGCCCATTGCCAGATCACCACGTTCATCAGACCGCCGAACACGTGCGACGGACCGAGCAGGAATGGCGCCTGACCACCGAAGACGTTGAACAGCTGCTGCAGCGGACCGAATGTCGGGCTGTAAAGGAATCCCCACATCAACGCGCCGATCACCGCCGGGATCGCGTACGGGAGAAAGACCATCAGCCGCGCGAAACGTGCGAAGCGGGTGGTGATCGCGTCGAGCACGAGAGCCACGGCGAGCGAGATCGCCATCTGCACCGGGATCAGCACGACCGCGAACTTCAGCACGAACCAGACGCCGCTCAGGAAGGCCGGGTCGGTGAACGCCGTGGCATAGTTCCCCAGCCCCGCGAAGATCGTGCCGGTGGCGAGCCCCTTGCTGAAGAGGCTGAGGTAGAACGCGTAGGCGAGCGGCGCGACGAGGAAGAGCAGGTAGACGACGGCGAACGGCGCGATGAAGAGCCACCCGGTCGCCGACCGCCTCCGTAGGCTCCCGCCGCGCCCGGCGGGGCCCTGCGAGCCCGTTCTGCTCGGCTGCGAGGTCGCCGAGAGCGCTGATCCGTGTGACATGCGCCAGTCCTTCGTGTCTCGGTGAGGGGTGACCTGGTCCCGGGACGCGCCGCCCCGGGACCAGGTCGTGACCGCTGCGGTCGGGCCGTGGCCCGGCGGCAGCTAGCCGGTGACCGTGAAGCCCTGCCCCTTCGCGTACTTCAGGATGTTCGCCTGCAGCTCGGTCGCCGCGTCGGCCCCGCTGATCTGCCCGGCGTTGATCTTGACCAGCTCGGCCTGCAGCTGCGCGTAGTAGTACACGGTGATGGGCGCGTACACCATGCCCTTGTAGGCGTTCTCCGCCGGGATGTAGACGTCCTTGTTGGCCGTCTGGCCGTTGAAGAACGCGGACTTGTTGTTGATGAAGGCGTCGGACGTCAGGACGCTCTGGTTGAGCGGGAAGATCGTCTGGGTCTTCCAGCCGTCGTCGAGCGAGGCCGGGTCGGCGTAGAGGCCGAGAGCCACCTCGGCGGCGAGGGCCTTGTCCGTCGCCTGTGACGTGACGGCGAACGCCGAGCCGCCCCAGTTGACCGACACCGGGTTCGACGGGTCCCACTGCGGCAGCGGGGCGACCGCCCACACACCGCTGGATGCGCCCTTGCCGACGCCGGCACCGGTCAGGTAGCCGGGGGCCCAGGCAGCCGAGACGTACGTCGCGTACTTGCCGCTGACGACGCCGGAGATGTAGTCCGTCGTGAACTGGTCCTCCTTGCCGACGAGGCCCTTCTTGACGAGCCCGGCCCAGTAGTCGAGGACGTCCTTCGAGGGCTGGTCGGCCAGGTTGACCGTGAGGTCCTTCGGCTTGCTCAGGTCGTAGGCGAACGGCGTGGCGCCCTTCTGGATCTGGAGGGCCATCATCACCGCGGGCACGTTGGACCCGAGGTCGCCGAACACCGGGCCGCCGGCGTCCTTGACCTTCTGGGCATCGGCCTCGTACTCGGCCCAGGTCGCGGGCGGGGTCGTGATCCCGTACTTCGCGAAGATGTCCGTGCGGTAGATCAGGGCCATCGGGCCTCCGTCGACCGGCGCCGCGTAGACGGCGCTGCCCTGCGAGACGTCCTTCCACGCGCCCGCGGAGAAGTTGCCCTTGACCTTGTCCGCGCCGTACTTGCTGATGTCGACGAGCGCGTTCTGGATCTCGTAGCTCGAGAGGTGGTCGGCCTCGAGCATCACCACGTCGGGCAGGCCCTTGCCGGCGGAGATCGCCGTCTGGACCTTGGTGTACTCGTCGCCGCCCTGGCCGGCATTCGTCCAGCAGACCTGGACGTCGGTGTGCGCCTTGTTGAAGTTGTCGACGACGGTCGCCATGTTGGGGTACCAGGCCCACACCGAGACCTGCGGCGCGCCGTTCATCATCTTGTTGGTGCAGTTGGTCAGCTTGGGGCTCGTCCCTGCAGCCCCGGTGCCGGAGGAGGTCCCGCCCCCACCGCTGCACGCAGCCAGCCCGGCGGCGATGGCAACGGCGGAGAATGCCGCTGCGACACGTGACTTCTTCACAGTGATCCCTTCGATCGGACTTCTTCGTCTGAACGTGGTGGCGTGATCGTCGGGGCGACCCGCGAACGAGTCGACAACGGACGAGAACGGCCTGCGCACCTCCGGGGCGCGCCGTTGCGTGCGATTCAGAGCCGCGTCGCAAGAATGCCGCGACGCAGGTGGTGCCTCTCTACCCCGAGCAGTTCGGCGAACGATCGCAGCCCGGTCGGGACTGGCTTTCTCGCTCGCGTCTACATCGTTGTAAACGACACTACCCAGACCATTTCAACGATGTCAAGACCTGATCCCCTCCGCCGGGCGGAGAATGGGTTACGAAACCGTCACGGTGCTGGACTCCCGCTGGATCACACGGAAATCGACCTCGATCTCGCGAGGCGCGATCCTCTCGTCGGTGCCGGTGATGCGCTCCATCAGGAGCCGGACCGCCGTCTCGGCGATCTCCTCACGACCGGGGTCGATGGTCGACAGCGTCGGGAGCGAGTAGCGGGTCTCCTCGATGTTGTCGAACCCGATGACCGCGACGTCGTCGGGAATCCGCAGCCCGGCTTCCTGCATCACGCGCATGGCGCCCAGCGCGATCGCGTCGTTGAACGCGACGACCGCGTCGAACTCGAGGCCGGAGGCCAGGACCCCACGCATCGCCTCGGCGCCGTCCCCCCGGTGCCAGTTGCCGACGTTGACGACGAGGGCGTCGTCGTGGCGCAGCCCGGCGCCCTCGAACGCCTGGCGGAACCCCCTCAGCCGCAGGCCCGCCGAGCCGATGACCTCGTCCTCGTGGGCACCGAAGGCGAGGATGCGGCGGCGTCCGGTCCCGAGCATGTGCTCGGTCGCCGCCCGGGCCGCCTCGACGTTCTTCATCGTGACGTGGTCCGTGGGACCCCCGAAGATCCGCTCACCCAGCAGCACGACCGGCGTCGGGACGTCCACGAGGTCGGCGTCCTCCTGACCGAGCGCCAGGACGCTGTACAGGATCCCGTCGACCATCCGCATCCGCGGCCCACGGAGGATCTCGAGCTCCCGCTCCCGATCACCGCCGCTCTGCTCGATCATCACCACCAGGCCGCGCTTCGCCGCGGCAGTCATCACCGAGTCGGCCAGCTCGGCGAAGTACACGTTGCGCAGGTCCGGGATCACCAGACTGATCGCCCCGGTGCGCCCCGACCGGAGGCCGCGCGCAGAGAGGTTCGGCTGGTAACCGAGCTCCTCGATCACCTCGAGAACGCGCTGCCGGGTGTCCTCCCGGATGTGCGGGTAGTCGTTGATGACGTTCGAGACGGTCTTGATCGAGACGCCGGCCGCGAGCGCCACAGTCCTCATGGTGGTGGCCACGACGCCCCGCTCTCGCTCGGTCCATACCCGCACGACGTCGGCTCCCGCGCCGCGACGCCGCACGTTACAACGATGGAGAGCGTGGTGACAAGAGGGGTGGCGAGAGGACCGCCGCGGGCAGGCACCGGTGGCGCACGAGTCCCCGCAGCGGTCCCCGGCAGGTCAGCCGGCCAACCCGTATGCCAGCGGGTAGGCGGCAGCGATCTCCAGCAGCCGGTTGTACTTGGCGACCCGCTCGCCACGTGCGGGTGCGCCGGACTTCAGCTGGCCGCACCCGGTCGCGACGGTGAGGTCCGCGATGAAGCTGTCCGCCGTCTCCCCCGAGCGGTGCGAGACCATCTGCGTGTAGCCGGCCTCGCGGCACAGCCGCATCGCCTCGAGCGTCTCCGTCACCGAGCCGATCTGGTTCAGCTTGATGAGCGCCGAGTTCCCGACGTGCCGACCGATCGCTTCGGTGATGATCGCCGGGTTGGTCACGAAGATGTCGTCGCCGACGATCTGCGTCGTGCCGCCGAGGCGCGCGGTGAGCGCCTCCCACCCGTCCCAGTCACCCTCCGCCAGACCGTCCTCGATCGACCACACCGGGTAGTCGCGCACGATCGCGGCGTAGCGCTCGATCATGTCGGCGCTGCTCAGCTCCTCTCCGGCGACGTGGTAGGCACCGTCCCGGTAGAACTCGCTCGCCGCCGGGTCGAGGGCGATCGCGACGCCCGTCGGGCCGGCGTCGTACCCGGCCCCCTCGATGGCCTGCACGAGCAGGGCGAGCACGTCCTCGGGGCGCGTGATGTCCGGAGCGAAGCCTCCCTCGTCGCCGAGGCCGGTCGCGAACCCGGCGGCCTGGAGCAGCCCACGGAGCTTCGCGTAGACGGCCGCGCCCGCACGCACGGCCTCGGGCAGCGACGGTGCACCGATCGGCGCGATCATGAACTCCTGGAAGTCCAGCGAGTTCGGCGCATGCGCGCCTCCGTTGAGGACGTTGAAGTGCGGCACCGGAAGCCGCGGGGTGACCCCGTCCGGCGCCAGCGAGGTGAAGAGCTCCCCGCCCGCGGAGAGCGCTCGCGCGAGCGCCATCGACACCCCGACGATCGCGTTGGCACCGAGCCGCGCCTTGGTGGGCGTGCCGTCGGCGTCGATCATCGCCTGGTCGACCTCCGCGAGGCCGGTCCACGATCGCGACCTCAGCAGCTCGCTCAGCTCACCGTTGACGTGGCCGACCGCGCCGGTCACGCCCTTGCCGCCGTACCGGGAGAGGTCGCCGTCACGCAGCTCGACGGCCTCACGGCTGCCGGTGGAGGCGCCCGAGGGGACGCCTGCCCGTCCGGTCGCGCCGGATCCGAGGGCGAGGTCGACCTGGAGGGTGGGGTTCCCGCGCGAGTCCAGGATCTCCAGCGCGGTCAGGCGGGTGAGGGTGAAGGCCGATCCGTTCGTCGCCATGAGGCGTCCCTTCTCGTCGCACGACCCACTCTGGGTCGCGCGTGGCCACGAGATGTCCAACCGGCTGGACGTGGGGACCGCCCTGGCATCACGGCAGCCGCCACCCTCGTGGAGACCAGGGACTGTTGGCGGCATCGGTGCCGCGGTTGAAGGCGAGCCCCACCGCCGTGATGGCCCCACCCTACCCAGGGCGACCGCGCGGATGCAGGACCGAGGGCCCGCCCGGAACCCCTTCGACCTGGGACGACGGACCGCGCCGGGAACCGTCCCCACCGACGTTCACCGGCCCGACCGCTCGTCGTCGACCGCCGTTGGTGGCGCCCGCCCGACGCCGGTGGGACGGTCGTCACGCCTGGGACCTTGGTCCCGATTTCCTGTCCATCTGCTGAGGAGCCCCCCTGTGACGCGCACCCGCCATCGACTGGCACCCGCCCTCGCCGCCGCCGCCGCGACCGTCATGATCGCCGCGTCGTCCGTCGCCTCCGCCTCCGCCTCGGAGCACCACGACGGCCCGTCTCGACCGTCGACGGCGGCGACCACGACTCCGATCACGCACCTGGTCGTGATCTACCAGGAGAACGTGTCGTTCGACCACTACTTCGCGACCTACCCCACCGCCGCCAACCCGGCCGGCGAACCGCGTTTCACGGCCGCGGCGAACACCCCGAGCGTCAACGGGCTCACCGGCGCGCTGCTCGGCGCCTCGAACCCGAACTCCGTCGCCCCGTTCCGCCTCGGCCGTGACCAGGCGCAGACCTGCGACCAGGACCACTCGTACACGGATGAGCAGAAGGCGTTCGACTCCGGCCTGATGGACAAGTTCGTCGAGACGGTGGGGCGTGGCTCGGCGTCGTGCGCCGACTACGGCAAGGGCCCGGGCCTCGTGATGGGCTACTACGACGGCAACACCGTCACGGCCATGTGGAACTACGCCCAGCACTTCGCCATGAGCGACAACTCCTACGGGACGACGTTCGGCCCGTCGGCGCCGGGCGCCCTGAACCTGATCTCGGGCCAGACCCACGGGTTCGCCCAGACGTCACCCGCCGTGACGACCAACGGCTCGGTGATCGGCGACCCGCAGCCCGCAGGCGACGTGTGCGACTCACGTGACGTCACGACGTCGACCGACCCGAAGAACAAGAACGTCGGCGACCTCCTCAACGCGAAGAACGTCAGCTGGGGCTGGTTCCAGGGCGGCTTCGCCGACTGCTCGGCGAAGCACACCGACGCCGGTGGCGTCACGAGCACGGACTACATCGCGCACCACGAGCCGTTCCAGTACTTCCCGAGCACGGCGAACCTGAACCACACCCGCCCCGCCTCGGTCGCGGAGATCGGCCACGCCGGCCCGGCCAACCACCAGTACGACCTGACGGACTTCTGGGCGGCGGTCGACGCGAAGTCCATGCCGGCCGTCAGCTTCCTCAAGGCCTCCGCGTACCAGGACGGCCACGCCGGCTACTCGACCCCGCTCGACGAGCAGACCTTCCTCGTCGACACGATCAACCGGCTGCAGAAGTCCCCGGACTGGAAGAGCACGGCCGTCGTCATCTCCTACGACGACAGCGACGGCTGGTACGACCACCAGATGGGCCCGATCGTCAACCAGTCGACCGACCCCGCGCACGACGCCCTGATGGCCGGCGGGACCTGCGGCACGAGCACCGACCACGTGGCCGGCGGGTACCTCGACCGCTGCGGCTACGGCCCGCGCCTGCCGCTGCTCGTCATCTCGCCGTACGCCAAGGCGAACTTCGTCGACCACAGCGTGACCGACCAGTCCTCGATCCTGAAGTTCATCGAGGACAACTGGAAGACCGGCCGCATCGGCAACTTCTCGTTCGACGAGAAGGCCGGCTCGCTCAGCACGATGTTCTCGTTCGCAGGCGAGGACCGGAACGACGGCCACGCCCGCACGCTCATCCTGAGCCCGACGACCGGGATGCCGGCCAAGGCCTGACGTCCCTGCCGTCTCGGACGTCCGGGGCACCACGAGGTGTCCCGGACGTCCACGACTCTCCAGGCACCCTCGTGACGACCTGCGGCGGGCATCGCGCCCGCCGCAGGTCGTCACTCGTCCTGGGAGGTCAGCGACCGCGCCCGGGCGACACGTCGCCGGCGTCGTGGCCCACGAGCCGGTCGACCAGACGGTTGAGCGCCGGGAGAGCCGCGACCACGCTCGCCCGATCCTCGGCGGTGAGCGTCTCCATGGCACCGCCGAGGCGGTGCTCGTGGGCGAGCTCCCAGTCGGTGAGCTGCGTGCGCCCGGCGGTCGTGAGCTCCACGACCGCGACGCGGCGGTCGGAGGGGTCAGGCCCCCGGGTCACGAGCCCGGTCTCGACGAGGACCTGGACCAGGCCGCTGACGGTGTTCGGTGCGAGCCTCAGTCGTCGGGCCAGCTCGCCGACCCGTGCGGGCTGGAGCTCCTCGAGGGCGAGGAGGAGCTCGACGCGCGCCATCGGGAGCGACTCCCACGGGTAGTCGGTCCGGATGCTCGTGCGCAGCACCCGACGGAGCCGCGTCACGACCTCGGCGAGACCGCCGGCGTCCGACGGCGGCGCCAAGGCCACCGCCTGATCCTCGGTGCCGGCCGACATGCCGCCAGGGTACGCCGGCCAGGTCGATGTGCGACCATGTCGCTGTCCGACAAGACCGGGCCGGTGGCGGTGACCCCAACGAACGAGGAACGATGATCTTCGCATCCATCCCGAGCCCGTCCCAAGGCGTCTGGAACATCGGACCGGTGCCGATCCGCGCGTACGCGCTCTGCATCCTGGCCGGTATCGCGGTCGCGACGTGGTGGACCCAACGTCGCTGGGCGGCGCGCGGGGGTGATCCCGACGACATCCTGGACATCGTCTTCTGGGCGGTGCCGTTCGGCATCGTCGGCGGTCGTCTCTACCACCTGATCACGGACCCCGAGCTCTACTTCGCACCCGGCAAGCAGCCGATCAGGGCGCTCTACATCTGGGACGGCGGGCTGGGGATCTGGGGGGCCGTCGCCCTCGGCGCGGTCGGCGCCCTGATCGGGTGCCGACGGCGCGGGATCCGACTCTCGGACTTCGCGGACGCCGCCGCCCCGGGGCTCGTGCTCGCCCAGGCGATCGGGCGCTGGGGCAACTACTTCAACCAGGAGCTCTACGGCGGTCCGACGACGCTGCCCTGGGCCCTGGAGATCGACCCGGCGCACCGACCGATCGACACCCCCACCATCGGGCTGTACCAGCCCACGTTCCTGTACGAGTCGCTGTGGGACATCGGTGTCGCGATCCTGCTCGTCTGGGCCGGCCGGCGGTTCGCCCTGCGCGGCGGACGGCTGTTCGCGCTGTACGTGGCCGCCTACACCGTCGGGCGCGCCTGGGTCGAGGCCCTGCGGATCGACCACGCGAACCACTTCCTCGGTCTGCGGCTCAACGACTGGACCAGCCTGATCGTGTTCCTCGCGGCCGTCGCGTTCCTGGTGCTCCGACGGCCTCGACCGACCGACGCCGAGCGGGCCGACGCCGAGCCGGACGCGCTCGGGACAGACGCGCCCGGGACAGACGCGCCCGGGACAGACGCGCCCGGGACGGACGCGCCCGGGACGGACGCGGCCGAGCCGGACGAGACGGGGTCGACCCCCACGGGCGAGGACGCGCCTCGGACCGCGGCGTCGTCCTGATCGGAGCACGCCGTGTCGCTTCACGTGCTCACCCAGGAACGGGCCCGCCCTGCGCGGGTGCGTGAGTGGCCGCACGCCTGGTGGCTCGCCGTCGCGACGGTCTGCTTCGGCGCCTTCATGGGCCAGCTCGACGCGAGCATCGTCACCCTCACGTATCGCCCTCTCGGAGTCGAGTTCGGCACGTCGCTCGCCGCGGTCCAGTGGGTCTCGCTCTCCTACCTGCTGACCCTGGCCGCGCTCCTCATCCCCGTCGGGCGACTCTCCGACGCACGCGGTCGCAAGCTGATGTACCTGTACGGGTTCGTCGTCTTCACCGCCGCCTCGGCGGCGTGCGGCCTGGCACCGACGCTGACGACCTTGATCGTGTTCCGGGTGGTCCAGGGCATCGGTGCCGCGTTGCTCCAGGCCAACAGCGTCGCCCTGGTGGTCACGAGCGCACCCGAGGGCAAGACCCGCACCGCGCTGGGCATCCAGGCGGCCGCGCAGGCCATCGGGCTCGCCCTCGGGCCGACGGTCGGTGGACTGCTCGTCTCCACCTGGGGCTGGCGCTGGGTCTTCGGCATCAACGTCCCGGTCGGTGTGATCGCCGTCGTCGCCGGCGTCTACCTGCTCCCGCGGTCACGGTCCTTCCACCCGAGCCAGGGTCGGGATCGGTCCGGGCTCCTGCTGCTCGCAGCGGCGACGACCCTGGGGCTGCTCGGCGTGTCCGCGGCGTCCGGTCTCGGCATGCCGGGCTGGGCACCGCCTGCGCTGCTGGTCGTCGCGGCCGGCTCCGCGGTCGGGTTCGCGCTGCGCGAGCGCCGGGCGGCCGCCCCCCTCCTCGACCTCGCGCTGCTGCGGGCGCGGACGGTCAGCGTCGGGCTCGTCGGCGCGCTGAGCGGGTACCTCGTGCTCTTCGGTCCGCTCGTCCTCGTCCCGATCGTGCTGACCGGCGCGGGCCTCACCGAGCTCCGTGCGGGGCTCGTGCTCACGGCGCTCCCCACCGGCTTCGCCCTCGCGGCGACCACCGGCGAGCGAGTCTTCCCGCGCTCCTGGGCCGACCGCCCACGGTCCACCGTCGGCGCGCTCGTCGGCGTCGTCGCGCTCGCCGCGATGGCGGTGGTCCCGCTCACGCCGCCGTGGCTGATCCCGACGCTCGCGCTGCTCGGCATCGCGCTCGGGCTGTTCACCCCCGCCAACAACAACCTCGTGATGCACGCCGTCCCGACCCACACGACCGGCACGGGCGGCGGGCTCCTCAACATGGCACGAGGTCTCGGCACCGCTCTGGGCGTCGCGCTGGTGACCCTTGCGCTGCACCTACGACCCGCGGGCGATCGCCTTCTCGACGGCCCGCGCGTCGCCGTGCTCGTCCTCGCCGGCGCTGCCGTCGTCATGGTGCTCGCCTCGCACCTGTCCCCGCGGACGCCGAACCCACCGGGCGAGGGAGACCACGGGCGAGGAGCCGGGCTCGAGCACCTCGCGTGACGGGGCACGGGTGGGACCGCTCCCCGCTCGTGCGCACCGCGCGACGACGCTCGGCGAGCGCGGCTGCGCACGCTCACTTCTCGCGTGGTGGGACGACGCGAGACGGTCGGCGCCGCCGCGACCACGACGTGCTGGAATAGCCCCATGCCACCGTTGAGATCACGCACCGTCACCCACGGCAGGAACATGGCCGGCGCCCGCGCGCTGCTCCGGGCAGCCGGCGTCGCCCGTGCGGACATCGGCAAACCGATCATCGCCGTCGCGAACAGCTTCACCGAGTTCGTCCCCGGCCACACCCACCTGCAGCCCGTCGGACGCATCGTCTCCGACGCGATCTCGGCCGCCGGCGCCGTCCCGCGCGAGTTCAACACGATCGCCGTGGACGACGGCATCGCGATGGGCCACGACGGGATGCTCTACTCGCTGCCCTCGCGCGACCTGATCGCGGACTCGGTCGAGTACATGGTCCAGGCGCACCGCGCCGACGCCCTCGTCTGCATCTCGAACTGCGACAAGATCACGCCCGGGATGCTCATGGCCGCGATGCGCCTGAACATCCCGACGGTGTTCGTCTCGGGCGGCCCGATGGAGGGCGGCAGCGCCGTCCTGACCGACGGGAGCACCCGCAGCCGCCTGAACCTCGTCACCGCGATCTCCGACGCGGTCGCGGACTCCGTCTCGGACGCCGACATCGACCTCATCGAAGAGGCCGCCTGTCCCACGTGCGGGTCGTGCTCGGGCATGTTCACCGCCAACTCGATGAACTGCCTGGTCGAGGCGCTCGGCCTCGGTCTGCCGGGGAACGGCTCGACCCTCGCCACGCACACGGCGCGTCGTGCGCTGTACGAGGAGGCCGGCCGTACGGCGGTGGAGATCACGCGCCGGTACTACGAGCAGGACGACGAGAGCGTGCTCCCGCGGTCGGTCGCATCGCGAGAGGCGTTCGACAACGCGATGTCGCTCGACATCGCGATGGGCGGCTCGACCAACACGATCCTGCACCTGCTGGCCGTCGCCCACGAGGCCGAGCTCGACTACACGCTCACCGACATCGAGGCGCGCTCGCGCGTCGTGCCCTGCATCTGCAAGGTCGCCCCGAGCGGGAGCTACCTCATGGAGGACGTGCACCGGGCGGGTGGCATCCCCGCGATCCTGGGTGAGCTGAACCGCGCCGGGTTGCTGCACCCCGATGTCCACACGGTGCACGCGGACTCGCTGCAGACCTGGCTCGACGCGTGGGACGTGCGCGGCGGGGCCGCGACCGACGACGCGTTCGAGCTGTTCCACGCGGCGCCGGGTCGCAAGCGCTCGGCCACGGCGTTCTCGCAGTCGGCCCGGTGGGAGACGCTCGACCTCGACGCGGCCGCCGGGTGCATCCGCGACGTCGCGCACGCCTACACGGTCGACGGCGGGCTCGCGATCCTGCGCGGCAACCTCTCCGAGGACGGCTGCGTCGTCAAGACCGCCGGCGTCGACGAGTCGTGCTTCACGTTCTCCGGCCCGGCCCTGGTCGTCGAGTCCCAGGACGACGCCGTCGAGGCCATCCTCGGGGGCCGGGTGAAGCCCGGGGACGTCGTGGTGATCCGCTACGAGGGTCCGCGGGGCGGCCCGGGCATGCAGGAGATGCTCTACCCGACCTCCTACCTCAAGGGACTGGGCCTGGGGGCGTCGTGCGCCCTCGTGACCGACGGGCGGTTCTCGGGCGGCACGTCCGGGCTGTCGATCGGGCACGTCTCCCCCGAGGCCGCGGCCGGCGGGGTGATCGCGCTGGTCGAGGACGGCGACGTCATCCGCATCGACATCCCGACCCGGCTGATCCACCTGGACGTCTCGGACGGCGAGCTCGCCGACCGGCGTCGTCGCCTCGAGGTCGACGGGGGCTACCGGCCACGGTCACGCGACCGGGTCGTCTCGACCGCGCTGCGCGCGTACGCCGCGATGGCGCTCTCGGCCGACAAGGGTGCCGTCCGGGACGTCGGCATCCTCGAGCGCAGGGTCGCGACGGCGTCGATCAGCGCACGGTGACCGAGGCCACCGAGCAGCCGGCGCGGCCCGCCACCACGGACGCAACGCGGCCTGCCGGTGAGCCCACGGTGCAGCTCACCGCAGGGCTCGTCGTCCGCCCGGCGGCGGCGCGCGACGCCGCGCGCTGGCGCGAGCTGTTCGCGGCGTACGGCGCCTTCTACGGCACGACCTTCGCCCCTGCGGTGCTCGACGGTGTCTGGGCCTGGTTGATGGACGACGCCCACCCGGTGCACGCGCTGGTCGCCGAGAGGGACGGCGTCGTGATCGGGTTCGCCCACGTGCGCGACCAGCCCGACACCTTCACCGCGGGACCGGGCTGGTTCCTCGACGACCTCTTCACGGACCCGTCCTCGCGCGGTGCCGGAGCGGCCACCGCTCTGCTCGGCGCGATCGAGGAGCACGCCCGGGCCGAGGGCGGCGGGACCGTCCGGTGGATCACCGCCGCCGACAACGCCGCCGCGCAACGGCTGTACGACCGGGTGGCGACCCGCACCACCTGGGTGACCTACGAGCGCGAGGTCAGCGCGACCTGACGGCCGGTGGCGGGGCAGCGCTCTCGCGGATGACGAGCCTCGGGGTCTCGTGCGACACGCGCGGGGCCGTGCCCGTGCGCATCAGGGCGTCGAGCTGCGCGAACGCACGCCGCCCGAGGTGGTCGAAGTCCTGCGTGACCGTCGTCAGGGAGGGCGTCCACATCGCGGCGAAGGGCTGGTCGTCGAAACCCACCACGCTGACGTCGTCCGGGACGGAGCGACCCGCCTCGCCGAGCGCACGCATGAGGCCGATCGCCAGCTCGTCGTTCCCGCAGAGCACCGCCGTCACCTCGGGGTCCTCGGCGAGGCTCCTGCCGATGCGGTAGCCCGACGCCGGGTCGTACGCCGCGTCCACCCTCGGCGGCACCGGAGCACCGGCCTCGACGAGCGCCCGTTGCCAGCCGATGGCGCGTCCGACGCGTCCGGTCGTCAGCGGGATCGCGAGGTGGTGCACCGTGCGATGGCCCAGACCGAGCAGGTACTGCGTGGCGACGGTGGCCGCGGCCTGGTCGTCGAGGTAGGAGCGCGGGTGCCTGCTGGACCGCCGTCGTGCGGTGCCGACCGCGACGGCGGGGGTGGTCAGCGGGAACGCGTCGGCCACCGCGACCCCGACGGGGTCGAACTCGATGATGATGACCCCGGCGACGGCCTGCCCGAGCAGCATGTCGATCGCGGCGCGCTGGTCGACCGGGTCGGAGGAGTCGACGACGACGATCACGACGACGTACCCGCCGTCCCGGGCCGCCGCCTCGATGCCCTTGAGGGTCTGCGAGTACCCGTACCGCGTGGTGTCGATCGCCACGACGCCGATCATCGACGGGTGCCCGCTCACGAGGGCCCGGGCCGCCGCGTTGGGCCGGTAGCGCAGCTCCTCGATCGCAGCGTGGACCAGGGCGCGCTTCTCGTCGCTCACCGGGACGGAGCCGGTGAGCACGCGCGAGACGGTGGGGACGGACACCCCGGCGACCCGCGCGACGTCAGCGATGACGGGGCGGCGCTGAGGCGCGTTGTTCACGGGACGACCCTACTTTCGGTTGCGCGGCGCACGTGACATCCCGTGCGGACGGTCGGGCCACCGACGGCCCACGAACCGCCCACGACCCGGACGGGCACCGGCCAGGGCGCCGTATCGACACGGGCGAGCTCGGATCGACATCGAACCGATTCGTCGTGAAAGCGTTATCAACTTGAGCGACGCTACCCCTTGCACTCTCGGATGATCAACGGTTTCATGTACCGGGTCGCAACGAGGCGCACCATGCAGGTCCTCAGCGGCGAGATCTGAGCACCGCCGTCCGTCCCCCGTCAATGCCGACGCGTATGGGTTACCAGGAGGAGTCGTGTCCAACCAGAATTCCGAGCCGATCTCGAGCTCTGTACCGTCCGCTTTCCTGTCGTCGTTCATGTCGAGCCCGATGAGCAGACGCACGCTGCTGAAGGGGACGATGGGCGCCGCCGCCCTCGCCGCCCTCGCCGCCTGCGGCTCCGGCTCCCCGTCGACCTCGACCGGCGGCGCCACCGCCGGGTCCAAGGCGAGCGGAACCGTGACGTTCGGGTCCAACCAGTCGGACGCGGTGCCGAAGGCGGCCTACGCCGCGTTCGTCAAGGCCTACGAGGCGAAGAGCGGCGTCACGATCGCGACGAACACCGTCGACCACAACACGTTCCAGGAGAACATCAACAACTACCTCCAGGGCTCGCCGGACGACGTCTTCACGTGGTTCGCCGGCTACCGGATGCGGTTCTTCGCGGAGCAGGGCCTCGCGGGCGACATCAGCGACGTCTGGAAGAACGTCTCCGGGATGAGCGACGGGTTCAAGGCCGCGTCCACGGGGACCGACGGCAAGCAGTACTTCATCCCGTTCGACACGTACCCGTGGGCCGTGTTCTACCGCCCGAGCGTCTTCAAGGCGAAGGGCTACACGGTCCCGAAGACGATGGACGACTTCTACACGCTCTCCACCCAGATCAAGAAGGACGGGATGATCCCGCTCGCGTTCGCGGACAAGGACGGCTGGCCCGCGATGGGCACGTTCGACCAGATCAACCTGCGCCTGAACGGGTACGACTTCCACATCAGCCTGATGGCCGGCAAGGAGTCGTGGACCGACCAGAAGGTCAAGAACGTGTTCGACGCGTGGCGCAAGCTCCTCGAGGTGTCCCAGCCCGACTCCCTCGGACGCACGTGGCAGGAGGCGGCGCAGACCCTGCAGAAGAACCAGGCCGCGACCTACATCCTCGGGATGTTCGTCGGTCAGCAGTTCACGGCCGGCGCCGACCAGGAGGACCTCGACTTCTTCACCTTCCCGGAGATGGACTCGACGATCGGTACCGACGCGATCGAGGCGCCGATCGACGGCTTCATGATGTCGAAGAAGCCGAAGAACGAGGCCGGCGCGAAGGACTTCCTCACGTACCTCTCGACCGCGGCCGCGCAGGAGGTGTACGTCAAGAGCGACCCGACGGTCATCGCCGCCAACAGCAAGGCCGACACCTCGGGGTACACCGCGCTGCAGAAGAAGGCGGTCGACTTCATCGGGAACGCCAAGCACATCTCGCAGTTCATGGACCGCGACACGCGCCCCGACTTCGCCTCCACCGTCATGATCCCCGCGATCCAGACGTTCATCGGCAACCCGAAGGACGTCGACGGCCTGGTGAACAGCATCGAGAGCCAGAAGAAGACCATCTTCGCCTCCTGACCCCGCAGAGACGAGGGTGAGCATGTCCTCCGTGCCCGTAGAGACCCCGTCCTCCCCTGCCGAGCCGCGTCGTGCGGGCAGACCACTGCCCGCACGGCGCGGGGGGCGCAGGCGGAGGCGCAGCCGAGCGGATCGACTCACGATCACGCTGATGGTCGCGATTCCGAGCATCGTCGTGATCGGCCTGATCTGGCTGCCGGCGATCTCGTCCGTGGTGCTCTCGTTCACCCGGTGGAACGGGATCGGAAACCTGTCCGGGAGCGACTTCATCGGCCTGACCAACTACCGGAACGTCGCCGCGAACTATCCGCCGTTCTGGCCGGCCATGACGCACAACCTCATCTGGCTGCTCGTCATGTTCTTCATCGCGACGCCGGCCGGCATGTTCCTGGCCGTGCTGCTCGACAAGGAGATCCGCGGGTCGCGCTTCTACCAGATGGCCCTCTACATGCCGGTGGTCCTCTCGCTCGCGCTGATCGGCTTCATCTGGCAGCTGATCTTCTCGCAGCAGAACGGCCTGCTCAACGCCGTCACCGGCAGCAACATCGACTGGTTCGGAGACCAGCGGTACAACCTGTGGGCCGCCCTCGTGGCGACGTCCTGGCGGCAGGTCGGCTACATCATGCTGCTGTACCTGGCGGGCCTGAAGGCCGTGGACCACTCGCTCCGCGAGGCCGCCGCGATCGACGGCTGCTCCGAGTCGAAGGCGTTCTTCCGGGTCATCTTCCCGGTCATGCGGCCCATCAACATCATCATCCTCGTGGTGACGTTCATCGAGTCGCTCCGGGCCTTCGACCTCGTCTGGATCATCAACCGCGGGCGCAACGGCCTCGAGCTGATCGCGACCCTCGTGACGCAGAACGTCGTCGGTGAGGCGAGCCGGATCGGGTTCGGCTCGGCGCTCGCGACCGTGATGCTGCTGATCAGCTCGGGCTTCATCGTCATCTATCTGCGCGTCGTCATGAAGGGGGACCGATGAGCACCCTCGCTCTCGACACGTCCAGGGCCGTGGACCCGTCACCCGTCGTGCGGAAGAAGCGGACGACGCCCGCCCGGAGGCTCCTGCACGTCTTCCTCATCGTGGTGTCGGCGACCTGGCTGTTCCCGCTCCTGTGGGCGCTCTACAACAGCTTCCGCAACTACAGCTACACCGCCATCCACGGCTATGCGTCGTTCGGCGGGTTCACCGTGTCGAACTTCACGAACGCCTGGAAGCAGGGGGACTTCACCCGGCACTTCCTGAACTCCGCGGTCATCACCGTGCCGGCGGTGTTCCTCACGCTCCTGCTCTCGTCGATGGTCGCGTTCGTCGTCTCGCGGTTCTCGTACAAGTTCAACCTCGCGCTGCTCGGGATGTTCACCGCGGCGAACCTGCTTCCACCGCAGGCGCTGCTGATCCCGATCTACCGGATGTTCCGCGCCATTCCCGTGCCGCTGTGGGTCAATGACTCGGGCACCCTCCTCAACAGCCTGTGGGGACTGGTCGCGATCAACACCGCGTTCCAGACAGGCTTCTGCGCGTTCGTCCTGAGCAACTACATGAAGACGATCCCGATGGAGCTCTACGAGGCCGCGGACGTCGACGGTGCCAGCGTGTTCCGGCAGTGGTGGCAGCTCACGCTCCCCCTGTGCCGGCCACCGCTGGCCGCTCTCGCCACCCTCGAGGTCACCTGGATCTACAACGAGTTCTTCTGGGCGACGGTGCTTCTCCAGAGCGGTGACAAGTTCCCGATCACGAGCTCTCTGAACAACCTCCAGGGGCAGTTCTTCACCGACTTCAACCTGCTCTCGGCCGGGTCGATCATCGTCGCGCTCCCCACGCTGATCGTGTTCTTCCTCCTGCAGAAGCAGTTCGTCTCCGGGCTGACCATGGGGTCGACGAAGGGCTGACCCTACGGACGGCGCCCGCACGCCGTCGCCCACCCCCCGTAGGGTCGACCGGTCACCCCGGCCGACCTGCGACCATCTCGCACTCCAGGAGGACCTCTGCCGTGACGGCCGACCTTGACCTCGTGAGCCTCCGCGCCGCCGGCGTGGACGTCGTGCTCGACGTCTCCGGACCACTCCTCCCACGCGTCCTGCACTGGGGCCGCGACCTCGGCGCGGACGCCGGCTCGCTCGGGCTCACGACCGTGGCGCCGGTCCCGCACAGCACCCTCGACGCCCCGATCCCGCTGACGTTGCTGCCGTCGGAGTCGGACGGCTGGGCCGGGACCCCCGGGCTCGAGGTCGCGCGCGGCGGCGCGAGCCGGCCGCTTCGACTCCGGCTCGCGGAGCCGGTCACCGCGACCGGGAACACCGTCACGGTCCGAGCCACGGACGACGACGCCGGCGTGGCGGTCGTCGTCGCGCTGGATCTCGACGTCCACGGCGTGCTCACCGAGCAGGTGAGCGTCCGGAACCTCGGGACCGACGTGCTTGACGTCGTGTCGCTGCAGCACCTGCTCCCGATCCCGGACCGAGCGGCCCAGGGTCTCGACCTGACCGGTCGCTGGACCCGCGAGCGCGCACCGCAGCGGTTCGACGTGCAGCACGGCACGCACCTCCGGGCGAGCAGGCGGGGCCGCACCGGCCACGACGCGACCCTCCTGATGAGTGCAGGCACCACCGGGTTCGGCTTCCGACGGGGCGAGGTGTGGAGCACGCACGTCGCCTGGAGCGGCAACCACAGCCACCTCGTCGAGCGGCTCCCCGGCGGGGCAGGTCCGCACGGCAGCGTGCTCGGCGGCGGGGAGCTGCTCGGTCCCGCCGAGGTCCGGCTCGCGCCGGGAGAGGAGCACACCTCCCCGCTCGTGCTGTTCGTCCACTCGACCGACGGGCTGGACGGCATCTCCGCCCGTCTGCACCGGCGCCTGCGGGCGCGCACCCAGCACCCGTCGTCGCCGCGGCCCGTCGTCCTCAACACCTGGGAGGCGGTGTACTTCGACCACGACCTGGGACGCCTCCTCGAGCTCGCGGAGACGGCTGCCTCGATCGGGGTCGAGCGGTTCGTCCTCGACGACGGCTGGTTCGGTGGGCGCCGGGACGACACGCGGGGGCTCGGCGACTGGGTCGTCAGCACCGAGGTGTGGCCCGACGGCCTCCTCCCGCTGGTCGACCGCGTGCACGAGCTCGGCATGCAGGCGGGGTTGTGGGTCGAGCCGGAGATGGTGAACCTCGACTCGGACCTGGTGCGCGCGCACCCCGACTGGGTGCTCGGTCCCGCGGACGGTCGGCCGTGGCGGCGCCAGCACGTGCTCGACCTCACGAACCCGGCCGCATGGGCCCACATCCTCGGACGCCTCGACGCGATCGTCTCCGAGAACGCCATCGACTTCCTCAAGTGGGACCACAACCGGGACCTGCTCGAGGCCGTCAGCGACGGTCACCCTGCCGTGCACCGCCAGACGACGGCGGTGTACGCGCTGCTCGACGCGCTGCTCGCCCGTCACCCTGCGCTGGAGATCGAGAGCTGCGCGAGCGGCGGCGCGCGGGTCGACCTCGGCATCCTCGACCGGACCCACCGGGTCTGGACCTCCGACTGCAACGACGCCGTCGAGCGGACCGACATCCAGCTCTGGACCACGCTCCTGCTGCCGCCCGAGCTCGTCGGCGCGCACGTCGGCCCACCCGTGGCCCACACGACCCACCGGCATGTCGACCTCGGGATGCGGTGCGCGACGGCCCTGTTCGGCCATGCGGGTCTCGAGTGGGACATCACGACGTGCCGGCCCGCCGAGCTCGACGAGCTGCGTGGCTGGATCGCTCTGTACAAGGAGCTCCGGCCCCTCCTGCACTCCGGCGACGTGGTCCGCGCGGACTCGGACGAACCCGGCGAACGGCTCCACGGCGTCGTCGCCGCCGATGCGAGCGCCGGCGTGTTCGCGTTCGTCCAGCTCGTGAGCGGGGGCTCGGCCCGGCCGGGACTGCGCCAGCTCGTGGGCCTCGACCCGGATCGTCGCTACCGGGTGACCCTGCCGGCCGGGATCCCGGCGCCCCAGACCATCGAGCGTGCCGAACCCGGGTGGATGGCGACCGCGCGCGCCTCCGGGCTCGAGACGACCGGCGCCGTCCTCATGTCGTCCGGGTTGTCGATGCCGGTGCTCGCACCGGCGCAGGCACTCGTCCTGGTGGTGACGGCCGTGGCGTGACGCCGACCCGACCGGCACCCTGCCCGCATCCCAGCACCCTGCCCGCACCCCAGCACCCTGCCCGCACCCCAGCACACCGTCGAGGTGACGTCTCATGAGCACACCCCCCGCCCTTCTGACGAGCATGGCCCCCGGTGAGGGTCGGCGGGCGCCCCGCGCCCACGTGAGGTCCGATGCCCCCCGCGTGGTGCTGGACGGAACCTGGCGGTTCAGCCTGGCACCGCGCGCCGACGACGCGACGGACGGCTTCGAGGCGCCCGACTTCGACGACGCGGGCTGGGGCACGATCGAGGTGCCCGGGCACTGGCAGCTCCAGGGGCACGGGAACCCCGCGTACACGAACGTCCGGTACCCGTTCCCGGTGGACCCGCCGTTCGTCCCCGACGAGAACCCGACCGGCGAGTACCGCTGCACGTTCGACCTCCCGGACGGCTGGCCCGACGGCGCCGCCGTGCTGCGGTTCCTCGGCGTCGACTCGGCATTCACGGTGTGGCTCAACGGCGTCGAGCTCGGCTGGTCGACGGGGAGCCGCCTGACGACCGAGTTCGACGTCGGCCCGCACCTGCGGACCGGCACGAACGTGCTGGCGGTCCGGGTCCACCAGTGGTCCCCGGCGAGCTACCTCGAGGACCAGGACATGTGGTGGATGTCCGGGGTGTTCCGGTCCGTGAGCGTGATCTCCCGGCCGGAGGGAGCCGTCGACGACGTGTTCGTGCACGCCGACTACGACCACACGACCGGAGCGGGCACGCTCCGTGTCGAGACCGACGTCCCGGCGCTGCTGACGGTCCCGGAGCTCGGCCTCGACCGGGTGCCCGCCGCCGGGCCGCACCTCGTGCCGGGTGTCGAGCCCTGGTCCGCGGAGCAGCCGCGACTCTACGACGCGACGATCACCGCGGGAGACGAGACGATCACGGTGCGGATCGGTTTCCGCACGGTGGCCGTGACGGGCGGACTCCTCACCGTGAACGGCAGGCGGATCCTGATCCGGGGCGTGAACCGGCACGAGTGGGACCCGGACCGGGGCCGCGCCGTCACCGCCGAGGACATGCTCGCGGACGTGCTGCTCATGAAGCGGCACAACGTCAACGCGGTGCGGACGAGTCACTACCCGCCGCACCCGGACTTCCTCGACCTGTGCGACGAGTACGGGCTGTACGTGATCGACGAGTGCGACTACGAGACGCACGGCTTCTTCTTCACGGACTGGATGGGGAACCCGAGCGACGACCTCCGCTGGCGTCCGGCGCTGCTGGACCGGATCCGACGGACCGTCGAGCGGGACAAGAACCACCCGAGCGTGATCATGTGGTCGCTCGGCAACGAGGCCGGCGAAGGGCAGAACCTGCCGGCGATGTCCGCCCTCGTGCACGGGCGCGACCCAGGCCGACCGGTCCACTACGAGGGCGACTGGGAGTCCGGGTACGTCGACGTGTACAGCCGGATGTACGCGCCGCAGGCCGAGGTCGACGAGATCGGCCGGCACGCCGAGCCCATCACGATGGACCCGGAGCTCGACGCGCACCGACGCGGGCTCCCGTTCATCCTCTGCGAGTACGGGCACGCGATGGGCACCGGCCCCGGCGGTCTGCTGGAGTACCAGCAGCTGTTCGAGCGGTATCCCCGGTGCCAGGGCGGCTTCATCTGGGAGTGGATCGACCACGGGATCCGGAAGCGGACCGACGACGGCCGCGAGTTCTTCGCCTACGGCGGTGACTTCGGCGAACCGTTGCACGACGGCAACTTCGTCGCCGACGGGCTGCTGTTCCCCGACCGCACGCCGTCACCCGGACTCGTCGAGTACAAGGCGGTGATCGCACCCGTGCGCGTGACCGTCGAGCGCGGTCGGGTCACGGTCGCCAACCTGCAGGACTTCGCCGACACGTCCGCGCTGCGATTCAACTGGGCCTACGAGGTCGAGGGCGCCGCAACCGAGAGCGGTGAGCTCGCCGTGCCGCCGGTGCCCGCCCAGGGCACGGTCACGGTCCCGCTCGCGACCCCGGCCGCCGTCGCCCGTGAGTCGTGGCTGACCGTGCGTGCCGTCCTCGCGCAGGACACGAGGTGGGCGCCCGCCGGGCACGAGGTCGCCGTCGGGCAGTTCCAGGTCGGCACGGGGCAGCGCCGGGCCGGTGCGAAGAAGGCGACGCGCCGAGCCGACGTGGCGACGTCCGTCGCCACCGGTCCGCTCTCCCGGGACCGGTTCGACCCGCACACCGGAGTCCTCACGCGTCTGGGCGACCTGCTCGTCGACGGCCCCCGTCTGGACCTGTGGCGGGCGCCGACGGACAACGACCTCGGCATGCACGGGACCCCGGTGGCGCCACGGTGGCGCGAGCTCGGTCTCGACCGGCTGACGCACCGGGTCGTCGAGCAGCGCTGGGACGCCGACGGGTTCACGCTGCGAACCCGCGTCGCTCCCGCCGCCACCGACCTCGGCATGCTGACCACGTACCGGTGGACGGCGGACGGGGAGGCCCTCGTGCTGACCGTGGACGTCGCCCCCGAGGGTCCGTGGACGGATCCGATCCCGCGCCTGGGCCTGCGCATGGCCCTGCCCGCGGGGATCGACACGGTCGAGTGGTTCGGCGGTGGACCGGGCGAGGCCTATGCGGACAGCGCGCGGTCGGCCGTCGTGGGCCGCTACCGCCGCAGCGTCGACGCGCTCCAGACGCCGTACCTGCGCCCGCAGGAGAACGGCAACCGCACCGGTGTCCGGTGGGCCGAGCTCCGCGGGCCGGCCGGGGGTGTGCGCGTCGAGGGAAGGCCCACGGTCGAGCTCACGGTGCGCCGGTGGACGAGCGAGGACCTCGACCGCGCCGCGCACACCGTCGACCTGGTTCCGCGGGACCGGGTGTACGTCAACCTCGACCTCGCGCAGACCGGGTTGGGCAGCGCGTCGTGCGGGCCGGGTGTGCTCCCTGCCTACGAGCTCTACGCGACGCCGTCGACCTGGACGGTCCGGCTGGTCCCGCTCCACGCGGACGCCTCCGCGTAACCGGCGCGCCATCGTGACCGGCTAGTCTCACGTCATCACCCCCAGGGAGGTTCGTCATGTTCCGCAACGGTCTCGAGCCCATCCATCTGCTCATCCTGCTGATCCTGCTGGTGCTGCTGTTCGGCGCCAAGAGGCTGCCGGACATGGCCAAGAGCGTCGGGCAGTCGATGAAGATCTTCAAGAACGAGGTCAAGGAGCTCCGCGACGACTCGACGGCCTCCACGGCCCCCGCCGCACCGACCACGGCGCCCACCGCGCCGTCCGCCGAGTCGTCGCCCACCGACAAGGTCTGACGCTCGACGTGCGGGCCGGCGCGCCGGCCCGCACCAGGCGCCCACCACCGGCGCCCTCGCGCGTGCTGGCCCGTGCCGCCTGACCCGAGCCCGTCCGGGCCCGGGTCAGGCGGCACGCGCGCGCGATGCGGCCGTCGGCAGCTCGGTCGCGAGCGTGCTCGCGTACCGCGGGTCGTGGAACAGCTTGGCCGTGACCGTCCTCGTCACCCGCAACGCCTCGAGGACGCCCACCGCGAGGACCGCGCCCGCGAGCGGCCCGACGAGGTACACCCACAGATGCGCGAGCTCGGGGGCGAGCAGGGCGGGAGCGATGCTCCGCGCCGGGTTGAGGCTCGTGCCGGTGTACGGCGCGCCCTGCCACACCAGTGCCGCCACCACGACCCAGTTCGCGAGCGGGGTCCACCGGGCCGTCCGCGCACTCGAGGTCATCAGCAGGATCGTCAGGACGAGCACCGCCGTCATCCCGGCCTCGACCGCGACGGCCCCCAGGTCGCTCAACCCGCGGCCGGGCTGAGTCGCCCCGAGGTGCAGCGACCGCGCGGTCGTCCCCCACGCGAGCGCAAGGCCGCCCGTGGCGAGCAGCGCGCCGAGCAGCTGGGCGACGACGTAGCCCACGAGGTCGTGCGGGTGCACCGATCGGCGTAGCCAGAACGCGAGCGTCACCGCCGGGTTGAGGTGGGCGCCACTCACCCGGCCGATCGGGCTGACCGCGACGAGGCTGCCGGTCCCGGCGAACAGCAGGCCCGTCAGGAGCAGGCGGGCCGAGGCGGACGGCAGCACGGGGGTGATCGGGCTCGCGGGCCCGAAGTCGAGGAACACCGCCGACAGGCCACCGGCGAGCAGGATCGCCGTCCCGGCGAGCTCGCACGACCAGGGAACCCAGTGCCGCCCGCTCTCGGGGGCCTTGCGTGCGACGCTCGGGGCCGTCCGGTCGACGAGGCGTGGCAGCGGGCTCACGACCCGACCGCGTCGCCGCCCGGCACCGTCACAGCCCGACGCTGCCCTGCATGATGCCGCCGTCGACCACGACGGTGGTCGCGGTCATGTAGGCCGCACGGCCCGACGCCAGGAAGACCACGACGTCCGCGATCTCCGCCGGCTGGGCGATCCGACCGAGCGGGATCGCCCCGTCGAGCGCCTTCAGCTTGAGCGGGTCGCTCTCGGTCGACGCGTTGATCGGGGTGGCCACGGCGCCCGGCGCGATGTTGACGACGCGGATGCCGTGCGGGCCCAGCTCGACACCGGCGGTCCGCGTGAGCATGCGGATCCCGCCCTTCGACACGCAGTACGGGGTGTTGCCCGGCATCGGCCAGTCCTCGTGCACCGACGAGACGGTGAGGATCAGCCCGCCGCCGCCCTGCGCGATGAACTGGCGCGCGGCCGCCTGCGTGCCGAAGAACGCGCTCTTCAGGTTCACCGCCATGACCGTGTCGAAGTCGTCCTCGGTGGTCTCGAGCACCGACGTGCGCGTCTCGATGCCCGCATTGTTGACGAGCACGTCGAGCCGCCCGTAGGTCTCCACCGCGGTGCGGATCATCGTCTGCACGTCCGTGACCTTCGAGACGTCCGCCCGCACCCCGACGGCGTGCCCGCCCGCGGCCTCGACCTGGGCGATCAGCGCCGTCGTCTCCTCCGGGTGGGCCACGTAGTCGATCACGACGTTGGCACCCTCGGCCGCGGCGGCGAGCACGATCGCCTCGCCGATCCCGCTGTTGCCGCCGGTGACCACGATCGTCTTGCCTGTCAGCAGCACGGGGATCTCCTCTGGTCGGTCGGGATGCCGGTCCGGTCGGGTGACCGGTCCGGTCGGGACGCCGGTCGATCGGGCGGGTTCTCGGTCGTGCTCGCGAACCGGTGCTCCTCGACTGCTCCTCGGCGTCCGGGTGAGGTCACGCTAACCCCGTCGCCTGGGCGTCGTGCCACCCCAGGCGACGTCCAGCGAGGACTGACAGGATCGGCGGATGGCTCGCATCGAGGACTACGCCCTGCTCGGAGACCTGCAGACCGGCGCGCTGGTCGCGACCACCGGCTCGATCGACTGGCTCTGCCTGCCACGCTTCGACTCCCCTGCGTGCTTCGCCGCACTGCTCGACACCCCCGACGCCGGGCACTGGCAGATCGCCCCGGAGTCGGGCGGCACCTGCACGGGCCGCCGCTACGTCGACGACACGCTCGTGCTCGAGACGGAGTGGGTCACCCCGGAAGGCACGATCCGGGTCATCGACTTCATGCCGCCGCGCGGCCATGCCCCCGACGTCGTGCGCATCGTCGAAGGGGTCAGCGGTGCGGTGGCCGTCCGCTCGTCGCTCAGGCTGCGGTTCGACTACGGGCGCGTCGTGCCGTGGGTCCGCCACCACGCCGACCAGATGGTCGCGGTGGCCGGACCCGACGCGGTCCGGCTCCGCACCCCGGTGCCGACGCACGGGCAGGACTGGGCGACGGTCTCCGAGTTCACCGTGCGCGCCGGGGACCGGGTCCCGTTCGTCCTCACCTGGCACCACAGCCACGAGAGGACCCCGGCGGTCGTCGACCCCGAGATCGCCCTGCGCGAGACCCTGGACTTCTGGACCATGTGGTCGCAGGGCGGCACCCCCCTCACCGGTCCGTACCGGGAGCCGATCATGCGATCGCTCCTGACGCTCAAGGCACTGACGTACCAGCCGACCGGTGGGATCGTCGCGGCCCTCACGACCTCCCTCCCGGAGCAGATCGGCGGGCCGCGCAACTGGGACTACCGCTACTGCTGGCTGCGCGACTCGACGTACACGCTCCAGGCGCTGGTCTCCGCGGGATACCTCGCCGAGGCGCGCGCCTGGCGCGAGTGGTTGCTCCGCGCGGTGGCCGGTGATCCTGCGGACCTGCAGATCATGTACGGGCTCGACGGCACGCGTCGCCTCCCCGAGGCCGAGCTGCCGTGGCTGTCCGGCTACGAGGGCTCGAGTCCGGTCCGCACCGGCAACGCCGCATCCGACCAGCTCCAGCTCGACGTGTGGGGCGAGACCCTCGACGGCCTGTGCCTGGCTCGTGACGCGGGGCTGGGCACGCGCGAGGACGCGTGGGACGTCCAGATCGCGCTGATGGAGCACCTCGAGGGCGCGTGGGAGCAACCCGACAACGGACTCTGGGAGATGCGAGGTGCGCGTCGGCACTTCACCCACTCGAAGGTCATGGCCTGGGTCGCGGCCGACCGGATGGCACGCGCCGTCCGGACCCACCCGCACCTGCACGGACCGGCTGCGCGCTGGGAGGCCCTGCGGGACACCATCCACGCGGACGTGATCGCGCACGGCTACGACGCGGACCGCCGCACGTTCACGCAGTCCTACGGCTCGGCCGCGCTGGACGCCAGCCTGCTCCTGATCCCGCGCGTCGGGTTCCTGCCGGCGACCGACCCGCGCGTCCGCGGCACGATCGCCGCGATCCGGCGCGACCTGACCCAGGACGGGCTCGTCAGGCGGTACCAGACCACCGGGTCGGACGACGGGCTGACGGGAGGCGAGGGTCTGTTCCTCGCGTGCTCGTTCTGGCTGGTCGACGCGCTGCACCTGGCGGGTCGCCAGCGCGAGGCGACCGAGCTGTTCGAGCGGCTGCTCGAGCTCCGCAACGACGTCGGGCTGCTCAGCGAGGAGTGGGACCCCGTCGCGGGACGCCAGCTCGGCAACACGCCACAGGCGTTCAGCCACTTCCCGCTCGTGACCAGCGGCCTGCAGCTGCACGCCGGCCGCCCCCACCGGAGCGACGAGACGATCAGAGCCAGTCGCGGCGCTTGAACGACACGTACAGCGCCAGCGCGAGCCCGACGATGACGGCCACGCTCAGCACGAACCCGGAGTGCTGCGCGAATCCCGGGTAGGGCACGTTCTGACCGAAGTACCCCGTGACGGCCGTCGGCACCGCGATGATCGCGGCCCACGCGGTGAGCTTCTTCATCACGGTGTTCAGGCGCGCGTCCTGCAGCGACAGGTTGGTCTCGAAGATCGTCGTGATCATGTCGCGCAACGACTCGGTCCACTCCGAGGCACGCAGGACGTGGTCGTAGAGGTCGTCGTACCAGGCATCGAGCTCGGACGGCGCGTTGAGGTCCTTGTGGCGACGCAGCACGGTGTTCACGACCTCGCGCATCGGCAGGACCACGCGGCGGAGCTCCACGAGATCACGGCGGATCCGGTACGTCTGACGCTGCAGCTCGTTCGTCGAGGCGCGGTCGTCGAACAGCCGGTCCTCGAGGCCCTCCATCTCGTCGTCGAGGATCTCGACCGCCTCGAAGTGACCGTCGACGACGACGTCGAGCAGCCCGTGCACCAACGCCCCGACCCCGTGCTTGAGGACGTCGGCGTTGTCGTCCCAGCGCCGGACGACCTCGTCGACGTCGAACCCCGGGCCCTGCCGCACCGTCACGATCCCGCGGGGCAGCACGAACACCGAGACGCGGGAGATCCGCAGGCCCGTCTCGCGCAGCGCCGGCGACGCGTCGCGGTCGGCGAGCGAGGTGGCGTACACCGTGAGGAAGGTGTGCGTCGCGTACCGGATCGACTTGACCCGCTCCTGCCGCGCCAGGGCGTCCTCGACGGCGAGCGGGTCGAGCGCGAGCTCCTGGGCCAGCTCGCTCAGGTGCGCGGGGTCCGGGGCGCACAGGTCGACCCAGACGAGACAGTCCTCCTGGCTCAGGTAGTCGGAGGTGCGCTCGAACGGGAAGTCCTCCGCCTCGAGGACACCGTCCCGCCAGAGCCGGCTCCGCACGATCTGGTCGTCACCTGTCATGCGCCCAGTCTGCCCTCGATGCCGTCGCGACCCGAGCAGGTCGCCAGCGGGGTGCGGGACGTCCGCGCCGGGTGGATACCGGTGGGGGCATAGGGTCTCTCCGTGGAACCGGAGACGGTGGGATCGACGTCGGCGGGATCGACGTCGGCGGGCGCAGCCGACGTCGCGGCGGACGACGCAGCAGACGACGGGCACCGCCGGACCGGCGTGCCGGACGCCGCGGACCCCGCTGACAGGTCCGACGCCTCCTGGCTCGACCTGCCGGAGGTCGCGGTGGCCCGTCGGCGCACCCTCCGGGTCCTTCTCGTCGCTCAGGTTCTCGGGTCCCTCGGCATCGGTGCCGCACCGTCGATCGGCGTCCTGCTCGCCCAGGAGGTCACCCGGTCGGAGGCCTGGGCGGGAATCGCACGTGCCTCGGTGACCATCGGTGCGGCTCTCCTGGCCCTCCCGCTCGGCATGCTCGCCGCACGGCACGGTCGGCGGCGCGCGCTGACGCTCGCGTGGGGCTCGGCAGCGTTCGGTGCCGCCCTCCTCGTCGTCGCCGCGGCGACGACGTCGGTGATCGTGATGGTCGCCGGGATGATGGCGCTCGGTGCCGGGTCCGCCGCGGGTCTGCAGTCGCGCTTCGCAGCGACGGACCTCGCGCTTCCCGCGCACCGTGCCCGCAGCCTGTCGCTCGTCGTGTGGGTCGGGACCCTCGGCGCGGTGCTCGGTCCGAACCTCGGGATCCCCGGCAAGGCCGTCGAGTCCCGGCTCGGGCTGCCCGCTCTCTCCGGTGCGTTCGTCATCGGTGCGGTGCTCCTCACCGTGACCGCCGCGACCGTGTGGTTCCGCATGCGACCCGACCCGCTGGCCGTCGCCGCCGCGCATCGCCGGACGGCCGGCACCGCAGGCACCGCAGGCACGGCAGGCACCGCCGGCACCGCAGGCACCGCCGGCGCCGCGACAGCCGCCGACACTCCGCCGACTCCCGGACCGTCGCCCGTGAACCTCCGGCGAGCCCTCGGCGAGATCCGTCAGGTGCCCGACGCGAGGTTCGCCCTGGCCGCCCTGGTTCTCGCGCACGTCGCGATGGTCTCGGTCATGACGATGACACCGGTGAGCCTCGCGATGCACGGGCACTCGATCACGATCGTCGGCATCACGATCAGCATCCATGTGCTCGGCATGTACGCGTTCGCCCCGCTCGTCGGGTCGGCCGCGGACCGGTTCGGTCGGATGCCCGTGATCCTGGCGGGCCAGGGAGTCCTGGTGCTGTCCGCGCTCCTCAACGTGGCGGCACCGTCGTCGGCCGGCGTCGTCGTCGTCGGCCTGTTCCTGCTCGGTCTCGGCTGGTCGGTCGTGACCGTGCCGGCCTCGACGATGCTGTCCCAGTCGGTGCCGGCGGCGTCTCGCCCGCTCGTGCAGGGTGCCGGCGACTCGGCGATGAACGCCGCCGCGGCGCTCGGGGCGATCGGCTCCGGGGCGATCATGGTCGCGCTCGGCTTCGCGTGGCTCGCCGGGATCTCCGGCGCGCTGGTCGTCCCGGTCCTGTGGCTCGCGGTGCGGCACGCGCGCGGCGCCCGGCCGTCGTCGCCGGTGGCCTTGCGTCGTCGCGAGGCGTGAGGTCTCCTGGGTCCATGCCTCTTGTCGGAGAGTACGAGCCGGGCACCACGGCGTGGGCCCGCGAGCAGGTCGAGCTGTACGAGTCCTCGGGCGGCACGCAGGGGCTGACCCTGCGCGGGATGCCGGTGGTGATCCTCACGTCCGTCGGTGCGTCCTCGGGCAAGCTCCGGAAGACCCCGCTCATGCGCGTCGAGCACGACGGGACGTACGCGATCGTCGCCTCCCTCGGCGGCGCGCCGAAGAACCCCGCGTGGTACGCGAACGTGGTGCACCATCCCGAGGTCGAGCTGCAGGACGGCCCGCAGAAGTGGGACATGGTCGCGCGCGAGGTGCACGGGGACGAGAAGGCGCTCTGGTGGGAGCGCGCCGTCGCGGCGTACCCCGACTACGCCGCCTACCAGCGCAAGACGACGCGCGAGATCCCGGTCTTCGTGCTCGAGCGGGTGCCGGACTGAGATCGGGGCGCCCCGCGCGGCGGGAACCCGGGCCCCGCACCGAGGTGCCGGCGCGCACGGGTAGATTGCGTCGGTGACCGGCACCGCGGACGAGACGACGTACGAGCCGGACCCGCAGCGCTGGAAGGCGCTCACGGTCTGCCTGACCGCCGGGTTCATGACCCTGCTGGACGTGAGCATCGTCAACGTCGCGCTCCCGTCGATCCGGGCCGGCCTCGGCGCGAGCGACGGCGAGCTGCAGTGGATCGTCTCGGGCTATGCGCTGAGCTTCGGCCTGGTGCTCGTCGCCGCCGGGCGGCTCGGCGACATGCGCGGACGGCGGACGTTGTTCGTCGTCGGCGTGGTGGTCTTCACGGTGAGCAGCATGCTTGCCGGGATCGCGCCGAACCCGACGTGGCTCGTGCTCGCCCGCCTGCTGCAGGGGGTCGGCGGGGGCATCATCAACCCGCAGGTGTCCGGGCTCATCCAGCAGCTCTTCCGCGGTCAGGAACGCGGTCGGGCGTTCGGGCGGCTCGGCACGGTCATCGGGATCTCGACCGCGATCGGACCGGTGCTCGGGGGCGCCCTCATCGCGGTGTTCGGCGTGGACGTCGGCTGGCGCTGGATCTTCTTCGTGAACGTGCCCGTCGGGGCCCTCGCGATCGTCCTTGCGTACCGGTACCTCCCGCCGTCGCGGCGCCCGACCGCCGCCGGTGACCGCGATCTCGACCCGGTCGGCGTCCTCGCCCTCGGCGCGGGTGTCGTGGCGATCCTGTGGCCGCTGGTGAGCGGCGAGGCCTGGCGAGCGACGGACGCGATCTGGATCGCGGCCGGCCTCGCGATCCTCGGCGGGTTCGCCTGGTGGGAGCGCCGTTACCTCGCAGGCGGGCGGGCCCCGATGGTCGACGTCTCGTTGTTCCGCCTGGCGAGCTACTCGGCGGGCGCCACGCTCGCGCTCGTCTACTTCGCGGGCTTCACGGGGATCTTCTTCGTCCTGACGCTCTACTTCCAGAACGGGCTCGGGTACTCCCCGCTGCTCGCCGGGGTCGCGATCACCTCGTTCGCCCTCGGCTCGGCGGCGGCCGCGCTGATCGGCGGCCGCCTCGTGCACCGGTTCGGCCGCGGCCTGGTCGTGGCCGGGCTCGTGCTGTTCATCGTCGGTCTGCTGGTCACCGACACCGTGATCGACCACCACGGCGCGGCGTCCGACCTCGGCTGGTGGACCGCGCTCCCCCTGCTCCTCGCGGGCCTCGGCAGCGGGCTCGTGATCTCCCCGAACCAGACCCTGACGCTCGCCCAGGTGCCCGTCCAGCGCGCCGGGGCCGCCGGTGGGGTGCTGCAGACCGGCCAGCGCCTCGGCACCGCGACCGGGATCGCGGCGATCGGCTCGCTCTACTTCGCGGGCCTGCGGAGCACCGGGGACCCCGCGGTCGCCGTGAGCCACGGCCTGCGAGCCTGCGCGGCCATCACCGCGCTGGCTCTGCTGATCGGGGTGATCGACCTGGTTCGCGGCGTGCGGAACAACCGGGCGGCGCTGCGTGCTCCCGGCGTTCAGTAGCCGGAGCTCGCGGACGGCGAGGCGCCGGTGATCGCCGAGCCGGCCGGGTCGACCAGCCACCACAGCGCGCCGAACCCGTTCTTGCCCTGGCCCTTGGTCTGACCCGGCGCGGTGTCCGGGGCGAAGTAGTACAGCGGGTGACCTCCGTACGTGACCTGCCTGGTGCCGTCCGCGCGGGTGAGGCTGCCCAGCTTCGACGCCGTCGCACTGCCGGCGACCGCGGGGGTGCCCGTCGCCGTGAGCGGTGGCCACGCCGTGGCGCACGCACCGCTGCAGGTCGACGTGGTGGCGGTGTCGCTCATGAACAGGTACAGCGCGCGACCGGAGCCGTCCGTCAGGTAGGTGCCGGGCGTACCGGACCGCGTGGCGATCGTCACGGCGGCGGAGGACGTGGCCGAGGCCGCGGCTCTGGGGGTCGAGGCGGCGGGCGCGACGGGGGCGGGCGTCGAGCTGCAGGCCGCAGCGAGCACGGCGACGAGCGCGACGGGGACGACGACCCGGCCGAACCGGGTCGGGAGCTGATCGAGGGGACGACGCATGGCGGACTCCTTCTGCCGGACGGGCGTCCGGTCGGTGCGCGGGACGTGCTGACCCCCTGGCACACGACGCGCGGGCCGTCGAGGTTCATCTCGGTCGCGACGAGCTCGGCCACGGGGCGCGTCGGTGAACCGAATCGGCTCGGCCGGCGTGGTGAGGGACATGAGGACACCGATCGTCGACCTGCTCCGCGGGCTCACCGCGGCCGCGGTGATGCTCACCGGAGTCGTTCACCTGGACCTGTGGGCACAGGGGTTCCGGGACGTCGCCGTCGTCGGCCCGCTGTTCCTGGTGAACGCGGCTGCCGCGCTGGGTCTCGCACTGACGGTCCTGGTGTGGCGCCACTGGCTGCCGCTGGTCGCCGCGGCCGGTCTCGGTGCGGCGACCGCGGGCGCGTTCTGGCTCTCCGTGCTCCACGGTCTCGCCGGCGTGCACGAGACCGCCGGCGGCGCACCCCAGGTCCTGGCCCAGGTCGGGGACTACGGTGCGGTCGCCCTCGGGCTCGGCGCGGCGGTCCTGCTAGTCCGGTCGCGACCGGTCGACCGGCCGGCCGACCACGGCCGCTCGGACCGCCCGCTCATGGCTCGTCGGGCGGCCGACGGCGGCGACCGTGGCTAGTGTCGCGAGCGTGGCCACCACCGACGCGGACCTGCTGCGCGCGCTGCACGACCAGTACGGTCGTGCGCTGTGGACGTATGCGGTCGGCCTGACCGGCGGCGATCGCGCCCGCGCGCAGGACGTCGTCCAGGAGACGCTGCTGCGGGCCTGGCGCCACCCACGAGTCCTCGACGAGACCGACGGCTCCGCGCGGGGCTGGTTGTTCACGGTCGCCCGGCGCATCGCGATCGACGAGTGGCGCGCCGCGAGCCGTCGCCCCGAGCTCGTCACCGACCAGCTTCCCGAGCGCGCGGTCGACGACTCGACGGACCAGGCCGTCGACCGGCAGCTGCTCCTCGCCGCCCTGCGCACGCTGTCGGTCGAGCATCGGGAGGTGCTGCTCGAGTGCTACCTCCGCGGTGCGTCGATCGCCGACGCGGCCGAACGGCTCGGCGTCCCACCGGGCACGGTCAAGTCACGCACGCACTACGCGCTGCACGCTCTCCGCGTGGCCGTCATCGACATGGGAGGTGAGGCATGACCGGACGACCCGACCCGTTCGAGCAGGAGGACGCCGCGTACGTGCTGGGGCTGCTGTCCGACGCCGAGAGGTCCGCGTTCGAGGCCCATCTCGCGACGTGCACCGCCTGCACCGAGCGCGTCGGCCAGCTCACGGGCCTGTCGGCCGCGCTGGCGGGCCTGACCGCGCGCGATCTCGAGGACCCGGCGCCACCGGTCCCCGACACGCTCCTGCCGGGACTGCTGCGCCAGGCGGCCACGGTAGGACGCCGTCGCCGATGGATGGTGGGCACCCTGGCCGGGGTCGCCGCAGCGAGCCTGGTGGCACTCGTGCTCGTGGTCTCGCTGCTGGTCCGCGCGCCCCGTGGCGGCACCGAGCCGGTGGCGATGACCGCGGTCATGGCAACGCCGCTCACCGCGACCGCCGCACTCGAGGACGTCCCGTGGGGCACGCGCATCGCGCTCGACTGCCGGTACGCCGCGAGCGGGTCCTGGTCGACCGACGCGACCTACGGGCTGCAGGCCGTCGACCGGAACGGGGTCGTCCACGACCTGGGGACCTGGACGGCGCACGCGGGCGCCGAGGTGACGTTCACGAGCGGCACCGCCCTCGCTCGCTCCGACGTCGCGATGGTGCAGATCACGCTCCCGGACGGGACGCCGGTCCTGCGCCTGGCCTCGTGACCGCTGGTGCGGCGCGCCGGGCGCGGTGCCGCGCGACGGGCGCGACAGGCCGCACGATGATGCCGTGACCACCGCGAACTCCGAGCCCCTGCACCCCGACCTCGCCGCCCTGCGAGACCGTGAGCCCGTCCCACCGTTCGCGGTGCGGACCGCGGACGTGCGCTACGAGCACGACGGCACGTCCCTCCTGGGTCACCTCGCCGCACCGGACGGAGACGGTCCGTACCCCGGGGTGCTCGTGGTGCACGACTGGTTCGGGGTGGGTGATCACGTGCGCGTGCGGTGCGAGATGCTCGCACGCCTCGGCTACGTGGCCCTCGCCGCCGACATCTTCGGCGAGGGCGTCCGTCCGACGACCGGCGCCGAGGCGTCCGAGCTCGCGCGCGGGTTCTATCGCGACCTCCCGCTGCTGCGCGCACGGGCTCAGGCCGGTCTCGCCCGGCTCGCGGCGGGGCCCGGTGTCGACCCGTCCCGGCTCGCGGCGATCGGCTACTGCTTCGGCGGATCGACCGCGCTCCAGCTCGCCCGGTCGGGGGCGGAGCTCGCCGGCGTGGTGTCGTTCCACGGCGGGCTGCAGACCGGGCCGCCCGGCGAGGCGGCCGCGATCCGGGCGTCAGTCCTCGTCCTCACGGGCGGGTCGGATCCCGTCGTCCCCGACACCGCCGTCGCGGCCTGGCAGGACGAGCTCCGGCAGGCCCCCGGCGTCGAGTGGCAGGTCGTGACGTACTCCGGTGCGATGCACGCGTTCTCGGTACCGGGGACGAACGCTCCCGAGCACGGCTCGCAGTTCCAGCCGACCGCCGAGCGGCGGAGCTGGGCCGCGATGAAGGCGTTCCTCGCCGAGGTCCTCGGCTAGCCCGACCAGGGCCGCACCGCAGGTTCTTCGGAAGTTTCGCCCGTGGCTTTGTGCTGCGCTCGGTAGGATCTGAGGTCAACGCAGCAACTCGCGCAGACCTCAGGTCGGCCGACAAGACTCTGCTGTGCTCTAATCAGATGTGCCACAACGCAGCAACATGGCGTCTCCGATTCTTCCGGAGAATCGGCCCGATGCCGTCCGCACCCGGCTCGACGCGGCGATCATGCAGGTCAAGGCCACAATCGGGGAGCTGTGGACACCCCGCGACGTTCCCACTGCGTGGACCGAGATCGGGCTCCAGGAGGCCCGCGCGTCCACCGCCCTGGCCGGGAACCCGGTGTCTCGGCACGAGGTCGAGGAACTTCTGATCAACCGCCGAGCCGTCGGTGACCACCTCCTGGCCGACTACCTGGAGGTGACCGGCTACGCCGAGGCGGCTCGATGGGTCTACACCCAGGCTTGCGGGACTGCCGGCGGCTCACCCGCCGAGCCGGTGAGCCTCGCCGAGGTGCGTCAGCTGCACCGCCTCGCGCTGCGGCCCGCCTGGGACGTCGCGGGCGCGCACGACGTCGCCCTCGACGCCGTCCCCGGGACGTTGCGGGCACGCGACGTCCGACCGTTCGCCGGCTGGCTGCGCTCGCCGTCCTTCACGACGGTCGAGGGTCGGCTGCGCGACTGGCTCGACCTCGTCAACGCGGCCCCGACCACGACGACCGCCCTGATCGACCACGTCGCCGTCGCCCACGCCCGGTTCGAGCAGATCCACCCCTTCGTCGACGGGAACGGTCGGGTCGGTCGGCTCCTCGTCAACCTCGTCCTGGTCCGGAACGGCCACGCCCCGGCGATCGTCGCGGCGCGCGACCGGACGCGCTACACGCGTGCGCTGCGCCAGGCCGACACCGGCGACCACGGCAGCCTCGCCGAGCTGTTCGCCCGCAGCATCCTCGACAACACCTCCCGGATCGAGGCCGCCGCGCAGGGATCGGCCACGACCCTGGTCGGGATCACCGAGCTCGAACGCCCGGGCGTCAGCAGGATCGCGCTCCGCAACGCGGCGCAACGCGGTCGCCTGCGGGCAGCGCGCGGGGACGACGGGCACTGGCGCAGCTGCCCGGCCTGGGTCGACGACTACCTGGCCGCCCGGTACGTTCGCGCCTCGGGGGTCACGGCAGCAGGCGGTTGACGGCGACCTCGATGCCCCGGAGCACCGCGAGTCCGGTGAGGCGTCCGATCAGGGAGTACCCGGGGTTGGTCTGGCGACCCTGGTCGTCGAGCATCTGGTGCCCGTGGTCCGGCCGGAGCGGGATCCTCGGACCGCCCTCACGGCTCCGACGGCGCTCCTCGGTGACGAGCGCGGAGACGACTGCGACCATGTCGACGTCGCCGCCCGCGTGGTCAGCCTCGTGGAAGCTGAGCGGGTTCGCCTCGCGCTCGGTCGACCGCAGGTGCGCGAAGTAGATCCGCGAGGCGAACCGGGTCGCCATCGCGACGAGGTCGTTGTCCGCGCGCACACCGTACGAGCCGGTGCAGAAGGTCAGACCGTTGGCCACGCTCGGCGCGGCGTCGAGCAGCCACTGCGCATCCGCCTCGGTCGACACGACGCGCGGCAGCCCGAGGATCGGGCGCGGCGGGTCGTCCGGGTGGATCGCCAGACGGACCCCGACCTCCTCGGCGACCGGCACGACCGCACGGAGGAAGTACCCGAGGTTCTCGCGCAGCCGCGTGGCATCGACGTCTCGGTACAGGGTCAGTCGCGACCGGAGCGTGTCCAGGGTGTACGCCTCCTCCGAACCCGGGAGCCCGGCGATGATCGTGCGGACCAGCAGGTCACGCTCGGCCGTCGTGAGGCGCTCCGCGTACGCGCGCGCCGCCTCGACCTCCTCCGCGGTGTAGTCGGCCGCCGCACCCTCGCGCGCCAGGACGACCAGGTCGAAGGCCGCGAAGGCCTCCTGGTCGAACCGCAGCGCCCAGCGCCCGTCCGGGAGCACGTGGCGCAGGTCGGTGCGCGTCCAGTCGAGGACGGGCATGAAGTTGTAGCAGACGACGTCGATGCCCTGGGCCGACAGGTTCCGGAGGGTCTGCTGGTACGACGCGATCCAGCGGTCGCGGTCCGGGCCGCCCGTCTTGATGTCCTCGTGCACGGGCACGCTCTCGACCACCGACCAGGTCAGCCCGGCGTCCTCGATCAGCCGTCGCCGCACGGCGATCGCGGCCTCGGGCCAGACCTCACCGTTGGGGATCTCGTGCAGGGCCGTGACGACGCCCGTCGCGCCGGTCTGGCGGATGTCCGCCAACGTGACGGGGTCCGCGGGACCGAACCATCGCCAGGTGTGCTCCATGTCCGTCTCCTCGTCCTGTGGCTCTGGGTGGACACCGTATGCGTGGACACCGTGTGGGTGGACGCCGTGTGGGTGGACGCCGTGTGGGTGGACACCGTGTGGGTGGACGCCGTGCACCTCGGCGAGCGCCGTCAGCGCGCGGGCGCGACCAACCGTGAGGTCCCCGCCCGTTCGAGCTCGCGGGCCTGGTCGAGCACCGCGGCGACCACGGCGTCGTCGGCGGCCAGCGCGGGGTCGAGGGCGTCGAGCACGCGGGGCACCGCCTGCGCGAGCGGGCCGCTCGCGAGCGGGACGAACGCCTCTGCGCGCGCGTCGGTCACCCGGGCGCCGAGTCCGCGCAGGTGGCAGATCCAGGCCGCGACGGGTCGGGTGGCACCCGGCGGGATCCGTCCGGCGGCGATCTCCCGACGCAAGGTCGGCAAGGTGCGGATCGGCAGCTTCTGCGAGCCGTCGAACGCGATCTGGTCCAACCGGTGCTGCATGCGCGGGTTCGCGAACCGCTCGGCCAGCGCCGACCGGTACGCGGCGAGGTCGCTCGTGGGCAGCGTCAGGTGCGCGGCAGCCGCGTCCCACCACTCCTCGAGCCAGCCGCGGCACGTCTCGTCCCTCATCGCGTCGGCCACGGTCACGTGACCTCGCAACGACCCGGCGTACGCGAGCATCGAGTGCGCCCCGTTGAGCAGCCAGAGCTTGCGCTCCTCGAAGGGTGCGACGTCGTCGGTGAAGGTCGCCCCGGCGTCCTCCCACCGAGGGCGGCCGGCGGCGAACCTGCCGCTGATCACCCATTCCGTGAACGGCTCGGTCACGACAGGCGCACCGTCGTGGACGCCGGTCCGGTCGGCGACGGTGGCGACGTCCTCGGCGGTGGGTTCCGGCGTGATCCGGTCCACCATCGTGGTCGCGAAGCCGACCGTGTCCGCGATCCACGCGGCGAGGTCCGGGTCGACCAGGTCCGCCAGCTCGTGGATCACCAGCGCGACCGCGGTGCCGTTCTCCGGAAGGTTGTCGCACGGCACCACGGTGAGCGATCCAGCCCCGGCGCGACGACGCGCCGCGAGACCCGCGACCAGCTTGGCGGGAGCCGTGCGGACCAAGGCCGTGGGGTCCGCGCGCAGCGTCTCGACGTCCGCGAGCACCTCGGCGCGCGAGGTGTCGAGGCCACCGGCCGCCGTCCGCACGTAGCCCGCCTCGGTGACCGTCGTGGTCACCACGCGCACGTCCGGGGAGGCGAGGTAGCCGAGCCACGCGCCGTGGTCGTCGGCGGCATGGGCCCGCGCGATGGTCGGCACGACCTCGAACCGGTCGCCGTCACCGGCGCGTGTCACCAGCGTGTAGAGGCCGTCCTGCGCCGAGAGCAGCCGCGCGAGCTCGGGCGAGCGCCCCGTGAAGGCCGCGATGCCCCAATCCGTACCATCGCCCGCATGCGCGCTGTACCACGCCTGGTGGGCTCGGAAGAAGTTGCCGAGACCGAGGTGCACGTGGCGGACCGGCGGCGCCGCGGCGGTGCGGACGAGGCCGGTCACAGCTGGAACACCTGCTGCGTGCGACCGACGACGAGGTCCAGCGCGGTCTCGACGGCCTCGTCCTCGTCGAGCCGGTGCTCGGCGACGAGCTGGGCGAGGAACCCGCTGTCGAGGCGCCGGGACATGTCGTGGCGGGCCGGGATCGAGCAGAACGCACGCGTGTCGTCGACGAAGCCGGCCGTCCGGGAGAACCCCACCGTCTCGGTGATCGCCGAGCGCCAGCGCCGGATCGACTCGGGCGCATCGAGGAACCACCACGGCACCCCGAGGTACACCGCCGGGTAGAAGCCCGCGAGCGGCGCGAGCTCGCGCGAGAACGCGGTCTCGTCGAGGGTGAAGAGCACGAGGCGGAGGTTCGGGTGCGTGCCGTACCGCTCGAGCAGCGGACGCAGCGGCTCGGTGAAGCTGTCCCGCACCGGGATGTCGTGGCCAGTGTCAGGGCCGAACCTCTCCTTCGAGGGCCGGTGGTGCCCCCGCAGGACGCCCGTGTGGAGCGTCATCGTCAGGCCGTCCTCGGTGGACATCCGCGCCATCTCGAGCACCATGTGCCTACGGAGCGCCACGGCCTCGGTCGGGGTGACATCGCTGGTCAGAGCCTTGCGGTAGAGCCGCTCCGCCTCCCCGGGGCCGAGCGGTTCGGTGCCCGCGTCCTGGTGCCCGTGGTCGGCCGACCGCGCGCCGCGCTCGATGAAGTACCGGCGGCGGGTCTCCATCGCGGTGACCCAGCCGGCGTAGGTGGCGGTGTCCGTGCCTGCGACCTCACCGAGCTGGGCAACCGCACTCGCCCAGCCCGGCTCGACGACCTCGAGATAGCGGTCGGGTCGGAAGGTCGGGATCACCCGACCGGTCCACGACGGGTCGGCGGCGAGCGTCGCGTGCGCCGAGAGGTCGTCGCACGGGTCGTCGGTCGTGGCGAGCACCGAGATCTTGAAGCGGTCGAAGAGCGCCCGCGGACGGTACGCGTCCGTCGCGAGCCGTTCCGCGATGTGGTCGTACAGCAGGTCGGCCGTGGCCGCCGACGGGCGCACGGTGACGTCGAAGATCTCGACCAGCTCCGACTCGAGCCAGTACCGCACCGGCGTCCCACGGAAGACCTCCCAGTGCGAGCACAGCAGTCGCCAGGCCTCGCGTGCCGCCGCCTCGGAGAGCGGCCCCTGCCCGACGCCCAGGTCCTCGAGCGGGACTCCCGACGCGTGCAGCAGGCGCGTGACGTAGTGGTCCGGCGTGACGAACAGGTGTGCCGGGTCGCGGAACGGGACGTCGTCGACCAGCATCTGCGGGTCGACGTGCCCGTGCGGGGACACGATCGGCAGGTCGCGCACTGCCTCGTACAGACGTCGGGCGATGTTCCGTACACCGGGATCGACGGGCAGCAGGCGGTCGGGGTGGATGGTGAGCGGAGCGGGTTGGCTCGGCATTGTTCCCGTCTTCTCGCGAGTGTGGGGGTGTGCGTGTCAGAGGTGCAGGTCGGTCGAGGTGGTCACGTGACGGTGCCGAGCTGCCAGGGGACGAACTCCTCCTGGCCGATGTCGAGACCCTCGCTCACGGTCGGCTCGCCCGAGGCGACGGCGATGATCCGCTCGAAGATCTCGTCGCCGACCTCGCCGAGGCCGGCCGTCCCGTCCACGATCCGTCCGCAGTTGATGTCCATGTCCTCGGACATCCGCTCGAACATCTCGGTGTTCGTCGCGAGCTTGATCGACGGCGTCGGACGGCACCCGAACACCGAGCCCCGGCCGGTCGTGAAGCAGACGACCGTCGCACCGCCGGCGACGATCCCCGTCACCGAGACCGGGTCGTATCCCGGCGTGTCCATGAAGACGAGGCCACGCTCGGTGACGGGCTCGGCGTACTCGTAGACGGCCTGGAGGTCGGCCTGACCGGCCTTCGCCACGGCTCCGAGGGACTTCTCCAGGATCGTCGTGAGCCCGCCGGCCTTGTTCCCCGGCGACGGGTTGTTGTCGAGCGTCCCGCCACCGGCCGCAGCGTAGGTCTGCCACCAGTCCAGCCGGTCCAGCAGTCGACGTCCGACGGCCTCGGAGACCGCGCGTCGCGTGAGCAGGTGCTCGGCACCGAAGACCTCCGGGGTCTCGGCGAGGACCGAGGTGCCGCCGGCGGCGACGAGCAGGTCGGACGCGCGACCGAGCGCCGGGTTGGCGGTGATCCCTGAGTAGCCGTCCGAGCCACCGCAGTTCAGCCCGAGCACGATCTCGCTGATCGGCGCGGGTGCGCGACGACGCGCGTCGAGCACCGGGAGCATCTCGGTGATGAGGTCGATCCCGGCCCGCACGGTCGCGCGCACGCCGCCGGTGTCCTGGATCGTCAGGGTCGTCACCAGGGTGTCGGACGGCAGGTCGAGCCCGTCCACGAGCGACTGGACGGGCACCATCTCGCAGCCGAGCCCCAGGACCAGCAGGCCACCGATGTTCGGGTGCTGCGCGTACCCGCGCAGGGTCCGGACCAGGGCGTTCGCACCCTCGCTGCCGGGCACCAACCCGCAGCCGCTCTGGTGGGTCAGGGCGATGACCCCGTCCACGTGCGGGTAGGCGTCGAGTGCCGAGCCACGGAACTGGTCGGCGATCATCTTGGCGGACGACGCCGAGCAGTTCACCGAGGTGAGGACCGCGACGTAGTTGCGGGTCCCGACCCGACCGTTCGCCCGGTGGTAGCCCTGGAAGGTCCGGGCCGGTCCGGTCGGCGCAGGGAGCACGGTGCGCGCGGTGCCGAACTCGTGGGTCCGGGCGGTCGTGTCCATCCCGAGGTTGTGCGCGTGGACGTGGTCACCTGCGTGGATGTCGACGCTCGCGCGGCCGATCGACTGCCCGTACTTGTGGACGGGCTCACCCGCAGGGACGTCCCGGAGCGCGAGCTTGTGGCTGCGCGGCACGTCTCCGCGGAGCACGAGCTGCGTCGTCGGGGTCCGCAGGCGCGTCCCCGCAGGGAGGTCGCGCGTCGTGATCGCGACGTCGTCGTCGGGCCTCAGGACCAGGGCGACCTCGGTCAGGTCCGGCACGCCGTCAGGGGCCCCGGGCGCACCGGCCGTGTCGGGGCCGCTGCCGGCGCTTCGGGTGGCGCGGACGTCGTCAGCCGCGGCCTCGTCGTCCGGCATCGGTCGGGCCTCGCTCGTCATCGGGTCACCTCACCAGTCGTGGATCGTGCCGTCGCGCAGCCGGTTCACCGGCAGGTACGCGGGGGTGTACTCGAACGCCGCAGCGGCCTCGAGGTCGAGCTCGACGCCCAGGCCGGGTGCCTCCCCCGGGTCGAGGAGACCGTCCACGAAGCTGTAGCCGCAGCGGAACACGTCGAGCGTCTCGGCGCTGTGCGGCATGTACTCCTGGATGCCGAAGTTGTGGATCGCGACGTCGAGGTGCAGCGCCGCGGCCATCCCGACCGGCGACACGTCCGTCGGGCCGTGGAAGCCCGACCGCACCTGGTAGACCGCCGCGAAGTCCATCAGCTTGCGCACCGCCGTGATCCCGCCGGCGTGCGTCACCGACGAGCGCACGAAGTCGATCAGCTGCTCGGTGATCAGCGTCTGGTAGTCGTGGACCGAGTTGAAGACCTCGCCGATCGCGAGCGGCGTCGTGGTCTGCGACCGCACCCGCCGCAGCCCCTCCTGGTTCTCGCCCGGGGTGCAGTCCTCGAGCCAGAAGAGGTCGTAGGGCTCGAGCGACCGCCCGAGCTGCGCCGCCTGGTTGGGCGTGAGCCGATGGTGCGCGTCGTGCAGCAGCGGCAGCTCCGGACCGAACTCCGCCCGCACGGCCTCGAAGACGCTCGGCACGTGCCGGAGGTAGGCCGCGGTGTCCCAGGTCTCCTCGACCGGGGCCGCCGTGCGTCCGGCGGGCTCGTAGTCGTACTTCTGCCCGCGTGCCTGGTCGTGCCCGACGCCGTAGACCTTGCCGAGCCCGGGGACGCCGGCCTGGACCCGGATCGCCCGGAAGCCCTCGTCGAGATGGTTGTGGATCGAGGTCATGAGCGCCTCGACCGTCGTGCCCGAGGCGTGCCCGTAGGCGAGGGCCCCGCGTCGGCTGCGACCGCCGAGGAGCTGGTAGACGGGGAGGCCGGCGACCTTGCCCTTGATGTCCCAGAGCGCCATGTCGACTGCGGCGATGGCGGCCATCGTGACCGGCCCACGACGCCAGTACGCACCGCGGTAGAGGTACTGCCAGGTGTCCTCGATCGCGTGCGGGTCGCGTCCCACCAGCAGCGGCGCGACGTGGTCACGCAGGTAGGAGGCCACGGCGAGCTCGCGACCGTTGAGGGTCGCGTCCCCGAGCCCGACGACACCGTCGCTCGTCGTGAGGCGGAGCGTGACGAAGTTGCGACCCGGGCTCGTGACCACCACCTCGGCGGTCTCGATCGTCATGAGGTGGCCCGGGCGTGAGCCGCCTTGCGGCGGGAGTGCCGAACGGCAGTCATTCCGTCTCCTCGTTGAAACAGCATGAGCGACTCTGAAACATCGATCAGAGGCTATCACCGCCGCGTTCAGTTGGCTGGAAATGGTCGATGACCTGGCTCTTTGATGTGTTGGCCTGCTCCAGCGACAGTCGAGATAACAGGTTGGTGACAACTCCTTGACGTTTCGGTGCAGACGTTTGCATACTGAGCCGGTGCCACGCTGCCGTGGCCCGACAGCCGCCACGGACAGGCATGGACCGCCCTCGACGGCCATGGCCGGCCAGGAGCACCGCTGTGATCGCACCGATGACCGCATCAATGACCGCACCAACGGGGGTGAGCTCGTGGCTGTGAGTGCGCGTGATGTGGCGCGGGTGGCGGGGGTGTCGGTCTCGACGGTGTCGCGGGCGTTGTCGCGGCCGGGTGAGGTGGCGCCGGAGACGTTGGCGAAGGTGCTC
>JAJYCD010000158.1 GCA_021778635.1 Actinomycetes bacterium | reverse complement strand
GATGGTCCACGGCACCGGCCCGGCCTCGACCAGCTGCTCCTGCCGCCGCTTGCCGTCGTAGTGACCGGTGCCCTTCGCATGGTCCAGCCCGACGATCGACAGCAGGACGTGGTGGCGGACCCCCGCGCGTAGCTCGGCTTCCAGGAGGTTGCCGGTTGCGGTGCCGAAGAACTCCACCGCCGTGGCGGGATCGGTCGCCGGCGTGTTCGTCACGTCGATGACGACGCTCACGCCGTGCAGCGCCTCGTCCAACCCGGCGCCGGTGACCACGTCCACCCCGGTCGACCGCGCGACCTCGGTGACCTCACGCCCCGCCGCGCGCAGGGCCTCGACCGTGCTTCGGCCGACGCCCCCGGTGGCACCGATCACGGCCACCCGCCCCGTCTCCGTCTCCACCCGGCCAGTGTGCGTAGCGCGCGGCGCAGATGCCACGTGGTGGAGGTATCTCCGGCGACACGGCTGCGTGATGGGCGTGGGCCGGTGTGCTCCGTCCCGTCCACGTGGAATCGCCGGACCATGAAGTCCGCACCCTGCGAATCAGGCGATGACCAGTATGTGAATCGGTCAGTTTGCAGGCACCCCCGAACGCGAGGCAAGGCAAGCAGCGGCCGCGAGCGTCACGTCTGCCCGACAGTCGTCAGCTCGGGCGGCGGGCGTGCGGGGTGGCCGACGGCGCAGGTCGAGTGCTGCGCCTCAGTCCGGGTCGCCCACGAGAGCGTTGGCCCGCGCCTCGGGGACTCCCAGGATGAGAAGGCTCGTGATCGTTGCTGCGCGGGCGTCGAGAGTCCCGTCCGAGAGCCCGCCATCCGCGATGGAGAAGACGGTGGCGTAGGCGACCTGGCTGAGGATTCCCGCGGGCAGGTGTCGCCCGAACACCTGGCTGTCCTGGCCTCGTTGCACGAGCTCGGCCAGGGTCTCGTCGACCGGGGCGAGAAGGGCGTGGATCTCCTGCCCGTACTCGCCGCGTCGCAGTGCCACCAGCACGCGGTAGCGGCGCACCAGCGGCCACAGGCGTGCGATGAAGTCGACCCACGCCGCGTCGGCGCCGCGATCGGAGGCGTTGACCTCGGCGAGCACGGCGGTGATCTCGTTCACCGCCCGTTGCGTCAGGGTCCGCACGAGGTCGGTGCGCGTGGGGAAGTGGCCGTAGACGGTGCGGCGGACCACGCCGGCGGCGGTGGCGATGTCGCTCATGGCGGCGTCCGGGTTCTTGCCCAGCACCTCGAGTGCGACGTCGAGGATGCGGTCCCGCGTGTCGTTCATGGCGCGCGCGCGGGCGGACTCGATCGGCATGGACCGATCATTGCACATCAGTGTGCAGCGACGTACGCTGCACAACGATGTGCAATGCACAGCAGTGTGAATTGCACACGACTGTGCAGCGAATCGCTCCGCAGTGCCGCAGACGCTCAGGAGAACACGGTCATGACCGCATCGACGCCCGCGCCCGCGCCCCTCCTCCGCCCCTTCACCGTCGCGATCCCGGACTCCGAGCTCGAGGACCTGAAGCTGCGCCTGGCCAGGACCCGCTGGCCAGATCCGGAGACGGTCCCCGACTGGTCGCAGGGCGTCCGCCTGGACCATGCCCGATCGCTCGTCGCCTACTGGGAGCGCGAGTACGACTGGCGCCGGTTCGAGTCGGAGCTCAACCGCTTCCCACAGTTCCTGACCGAGATCGACGGGTTGGACATCCACGTCATCCACGTCAGATCCACGAATCCGCACGCGATGCCCCTCATCCTGACGCACGGATGGCCGGGCTCGATCGTCGAGTTCCTGAAGCTGATCGGCCCACTCACCGATCCGGTGGCGTTCGGGGGAGACGTCGCCGACTCGTTCGACGTCGTCGTCCCCTCGCTGCCCGGGTTCGGGTTCTCCCAGAAGCCGACCGAGACGGGATGGGACGTGACGCGCATCGCGACCGCGTGGACGGAGCTCATGAAGCGCCTCGGCTACACGCGCTGGGTCGCTCAGGGCGGTGACTGGGGTTCCGTCGTCACCACCGCCCTCGGGGTCATGCAGCCCGAGGGTCTGCTCGGTATCCACCTGAACAGTCCGTACGCGTTCCCCGCGACGCTCCCCGACACGCTCACGCGCGAGGAGCAGTACGCCGTCGACACCCTCGCCCTGTACACCGGTGAGCTGGGTGGGGCGAACCACCTGCAGGGCACGAAGCCCGAGACCATCGGGATCGCCCTGGCAGACTCCCCGGCCGGCCAGGCGGCCTGGATCTACGACAAGTTCCAGTCCAAGACCGACAACCACGGGCTCGCCGAGGACTCCCTCACCGCCGACGAGATCCTGGACGCCATCTCGCTGTCCTGGTTCACGAACAGCGCCGCGTCGTCCGCCCGGATCTACTGGGAGAACAGGGGCGCCAGCATGGCCGGCCCGCGCCTGACGCTGCCGGTCGCGGTGACGGTGTTCCCCCGCGACATCCCGCTCCTGCCCCGAAGCTGGATCGAGGACGCGTACCCCCACCTGGTCCACTACGGCGAGGCCGCCAAGGGCGGTCACTTCGCAGCGTTCGAGCAGCCCGAGATCATGGTCAGCGAGATCCGCGCAGGTCTCCGCAGCCTCCGCTCCTGACGAGCGCGCGCCGCCGCCGGTCGGCGCGCCACGTCCCGGCGACGAACAGGGCGAGGCCACCGATCAGCCATCCCGACAGCACGAGCAGCGGACGGGTGATCGCGGCACCGTCGAAGAGGGCGACGTTGCGCAGCAGGGCGCCGGCCGACAGCCCGAAGCCGGTCGGTTCCCGGGCGGGGAACGGACGCAGGTCGTCGACCGTCAGTCTGGTCGGGGCGCAGACGATCCGCGGCATCATCGCGGACGCCGACGAGGAGCTCCGCCGGGTCGCCCTCGAGCTCACGGACGTGTTCGCCGCCGAGATCTCTCGCTCGGTGGTGCAGCGCGCCAGC
>JAJYCD010000081.1 GCA_021778635.1 Actinomycetes bacterium | reverse complement strand
CGCGGGACGCTGGGACCTGCTCCCGGCGCTGCTCGGTGCGAGCCTCGGCCTTCTGCTCACCGCGTACGGCGGTGCGAGCGTGGTCTCGGCGCGGGTCGTGTACCCGGTCGCCAAGCCCGAGGACAACCCGTTCACGTCGCCGCAGGGCGGCTCGATGGCCGCGGTGGTCTCGCAGCTCCTCGGGTGGGGTGCCGTGCTCGGGCTGAGCCTGCCCGAGCTCGTGCTCGGCGGGGTCGCGGCCGCGACCCGCTCGGTCCTGCTCGGGGTGATCACGCTCGTCGTCGGGCTCGGCTGCGGGACGGTCGTGGCCGTGCTCGGTGTCCGGATCGGTGGGCGTGCGCTCGACACGGGCGCCCCGGACCTCCTCGCGCGGATGGTGTCGTTCGGCTGAGCGCGCCCCGGGTCCCGCGGCCCGGCCCGTAGACTCGTGGCCCGTGGCTCTCACTATCGGCATCGTCGGCCTGCCCAACGTCGGCAAGTCCACCCTCTTCAACGCGCTGACCCGTGCCCAGGTGCTCGCGGCGAACTACCCGTTCGCGACGATCGAGCCGAACGTCGGCGTGGTCCCGCTGCCCGACCCGCGACTCGCGGTCCTCGCGGACGTCTTCGGCAGTGAGCGGATCCTGCCGGCGACCGTGTCGTTCGTGGACATCGCCGGGATCGTCAAGGGCGCGAGCGAGGGGGAGGGGCTCGGCAACAAGTTCCTCGCGCACATCCGCGAGGCCGAGGCGATCTGCCAGGTCACCCGCGCCTTCGCCGACCCCGACGTCGTGCACGTCGACGGCAAGGTCTCCCCGAAGGACGACATCGAGACCGTCAACACCGAGCTGATCCTCGCGGACCTCCAGACCCTCGAGAAGACGGTTCCGCGGCTCGAGAAGGAGGTCCGTGCCAAGAAGGCGGACCCGGCTCTGCTCGAGGCCGCGCAGGGCGCCCAGAAGCTGCTCGAGGCCGGCCAGACGCTGTTCGCCGGCGCGGCGGCCGCGAAGCTCGACACCGGTCGCCTCGCCGAGCTCCAGCTGCTCACCGCCAAGCCGTTCATCTACGTGTTCAACACCGACGACGCGGGTCTCGCCGACACCGCGATGCAGGCCGAGCTCCGCGCCCTCGTCGCACCCGCCGACGCGATCTTCCTCGACGCGAAGTTCGAGTCGGACCTCGTCGAGCTCACTCCCGAGGAGGCTGCCGAGATGCTCGCGGACAACGGCCAGGAGGAGTCCGGCCTCGACCAGCTCGCGCGCGTCGGCTTCCACACGCTGGGGCTGCAGACGTACCTGACGGCCGGACCGAAGGAGACGCGAGCCTGGACGATCCACCAGGGCTGGACGGCCCCGCAGGCCGCCGGTGTGATCCACACCGACTTCCAGCGCGGGTTCATCAAGGCCGAGGTGATCGGCTTCGACGATCTGGTCGCCGCGGGTTCGGTCGCGGCGGTCCGTGCCGCCGGCAAGGCGCGCATCGAGGGCAAGGACTACGTGATGGCCGACGGCGACGTGGTGGAGTTCCGCTTCCAAGTAACATCTGGCAACCAGAAGTAGCCGTGGCCCGGCGACTCATGTTCGTCCGGGTGAAGTCCGGTCATGACATCGACCGCGGTCCGTCCTGGGACGCTTGGGTTGACTTCAACAAGTCGTGGAAGACGGCGCGGGTCCATGGTCGCGAGTTGAGGCGCCTCCAGGGGCCCGACGCCAACTTCTACGACGTCGAGACGGACGAGTGGTTCAGGCTGTCGGGGCCCAAGTGCGACGGCACGGACCTCCGGTACGGGCCTGGGTCGCCGCACATCGACGACGCTCGGGAGGCGTACGACGCGTTCTTGGAGGAAGCGTCGCTTCCAGGTCGCGGGGCGAAGAAGCCATGAGCGAGTCCCCCTTGCTGCCAGTACCCGCAAAGGGTGCTCGTGCGGCGGTGTGGCGTGTGCCCGCGTGGATCAGGGCCGTGAGCGTCCTGTTTGTCGCCTTCCTCGTCTGGGCGCAACTGGCGTCGCCATCGTGGGGGGTACCTGCGTCCACGTTGCGCGAAGGCTGGTACTGGATGCCGGGCATGAGCGCGCTGGTCTTGTACCTCACATGGGTGCCCTATGTCGCCGTTGGTCCGCACGGCCGATGGGTGATCCAGGGTTGGCTCAAGCGCCTGTCGACGACAGTCGATCTCTATCGCGGGCACACCATGACCGAGTTCGGTCTGCGCTTCATGCTCGAAGACGGACGCACCTTCACCAGCGTCGTGTTCCAAGACACGGCCCTTCGCTTTGGCGAACCGCGGTATTTCGAGCTCATCGAGGCGCTGACGGGGGCGAGGCCCGAGCTGGAACCGGCCGACTCAGGGGACGACAACTAGCGAAGAGCGTGTCGATCCGCTGCGGACGAGCGCCGTGCGGGTGGGCCGCGATGGGCGAGACGTCAGAAAGGGCCGATTGAGACGTCGTGGAGTTCCGCTTCAACGTGTAGCCGGTCTGCGGCCTGCCGGCTCGGAGGACGCCGACGCCCCGGCGGTTCCCTACCGTCGGAACGTCAGGTGGATCGTGCCGCTTTCGGCCGTCTCGGCGGTGACGTCGTAGTCGGACTCGAACCCGCGCAGGTCGTCCCAGAGGCGGATGCCACGACCGAGCAGTATCGGCGCGATCGCGACGTGAAGCCGGTCGACCAGCCCTGCCGTGAGGAAGTCGCGCACGACGGAGGGCCCGCCCCCCACGCGGACGTCTTTGCCCCCGGACGCGTCCGTCGCGCGGCGGAGAGCCTCCTGCGGTGTCGCCGCGAGGAAGTGGAACGTCGTGCCGCCGGTCATCTCGATCGACGGCCTCGGGGCGCCGTGCGTGAGGACGAACACCGGGACGTGGAACGGCGGTTCGTCGCCCCACCAGCCCCGCCAGACGGGGTCGTCAGGGTAGTTGTGCAGGCCGAACATCCCCGCCCCCATGATCTCCGCGCCCACCTCGGCGAAGTACGACGTCGCATACCGGTCGTCCACGCCGGTCGTGCCTTCGCCCGAGGTGTCGTGGAGGACGCGTTCACGGAACGTCCTGGTCGCGACGTAGGCGCCGACGAGGCGGGACCAGTCGTCGCCGAACGGGTTCTCGGGCGTCTGGTCCGTCGTGGTCGCGAAACCGTCGAGCGAGATGTTGAGGTCGACACGTACGGCCATCAGGTCCTCCGTCACGAGTGCACAGCGATCACCGTCACCATACTCACGGGCGCGGGCGTGGAATTGAAGAGCGGGGCGCTCGAAGGCGGAGCTGACCTGGGCCGGAACGGCGTGGCGTCCTGCATCGACGCGTGCGCCGGGCTGTCCGACGTCCCGTCGAGGGCGCTCGCTGCCCGCACCCGACCGTGCTGACCTCGCCGTCGGTGTGCTCGTCGTGGCGTGGAGGTCGACGGGCTGGTCGTCGGCCGTGACCTCGGCGGGCGCCCGCTCGCCCGTCACGGCACGACACCGCGCCGGGCGCTCCTCCGGTCGGAGCACGTCGACGCGGTCACGCCGCAGGGCGGGTGTCGGTTCCCGCGATGCCGGGGTCGCAGCTCGGGACCGGGCTCCCGAGCAGCCTGAGATCCAGGACACGGCGCTGGCGCACGACCTCGACGGGATCGCTGAGCCGGTCGCGGGCCTGTACGAGAGGGCCTTCCGGACGCCTGCAGTGGCGGAGGCGACGGGCGTCCATCCGATCGACGGGGAGCGGCGGCCCCGTGCCGGGGATCGGTGCGGCCGTCATGGCCGCACCGTGAGAGGACGTCCGCCGCGGCGAGCCATAGCACGTCAGCCTGCGCCCGCGCACGGACTTTCGTGTGCGCGGGGGCCTCCGCAGCCGGAACAGAGTGGTGACCAGCGGATGTTTCCTCCGACTCACATCTCAAGGGGTGGATGTTACCGTCCAGTATCGATACGGTAACGATCGCTGGTGGTGGCCGGACGCGTTCGGTTTGTCGGTCCCGGCATGACTAGCGTGGTGCAATCCCTTGGCTCCCGGCACAGGTGACGACGAATCCAGAGCTGCTCTGGACGACGTTCGCCGACTGCCGACCCGGCCTCTGTCTCCACCAGGAGGAACATTGAAGATCAGGCGAATTGGCGGTCTGACAGCCGCCATCGCGGTGAGCGCGCTGGCGCTGGCTGCCTGCAGCAGCTCACCCAGTGCGACCACGACGACCACCGCCGCGTCCGGGCCGAGCACCGGGATCGTGACGGTGAACGGCTCCGAGCCGCAGAACCCGCTCATCCCGACCAACACCAACGAGACCGGTGGCGGCAAGCTGCTCACCCTGCTCTTCGCGGGCCTGGTCTACTACGACGCCAAGGGCGCCCCGCACAACGAGGTCGCCGACTCGATCACGACCTCCGACGCGACGACCTACACGATCAAGCTCAAGTCGGGCTGGAAGTTCACCAATGGTGAGCCCGTCACGTCGAAGAGCTTCGTGGACGCCTGGAACTACGGCGCGAAGCTGAGCAACAAGCAGCTGAGCAGCTACTTCTTCGAGGGCATCCAGGGGTTCAGCTACGACGCCGACTCCGACCTCACCGGACTGAAGATCGTCGACGACTCGACCTTCACCGTGACGCTCAAGCAGCCGGAGGCGGACTTCCCGCTCCGGCTCGGCTACTCGGCGTTCTACCCGCTGCCGTCCGTCGCGTTCAAGGACATGACGGCGTACGGCCAGGACCCGATCGGCGACGGCCCGTACATGTTCAAGGACGCCTCGGCGTGGGAGCACAACGTCAAGGCCGACGTCGTCCCGAACCCGGGCTACATCGGTGATCGCAAGCCGATGAACGGCGGGGTCTCGGTCAAGTTCTACACGTCGCAGGACGCGGCCTACCAGGACCTGCTGGCCAACAACCTCGACGTCGACGACGCGATCCCGGACAGCGCGTTCGGCGTGTACAAGACCGACCTCGGCGACCGCGCGGTCAACCAGCCGGCGGCGATCTTCCAGTCGTTCACGATCCCGCAGAACCTCGCGCACTTCACCGGTGCCGAGGGCAACCTGCGTCGCCAGGCGATCTCCCTGTCGATCGACCGGAAGACGATCACGGACAAGATCTTCCAGGGCACCCGCACGCCGGCCAAGGACTTCACGTCCCCGGTCATCGCCGGGTACAACCCGAACCTGACGGGCTCGGACGTCCTCGACTTCAACCCGACGAAGGCCAAGGACCTGTGGGCCCAGGCCAACGCGATCGCCCCGTGGTCCGGCAAGTTCACGATCGGCTACAACGCCGACGGTGGCCACCAGGCCTGGGTCGACGCCGTTGCCAACAGCATCAAGAACACGCTCGGCATCGACGCCGAGGGCAGCCCGTACCCGACGTTCAAGGACCTGCGCACCGACATCACGAAGCGCACCATCAAGGGTGCGTTCCGGACCGGCTGGCAGGCCGACTACCCGTCGCTGTACAACTTCCTCGGCCCGATCTACGGCACCGGGGCCGGCTCCAACGACGGCGACTACTCGAACCCGCAGGTCGACGCCCTGCTCAAGCAGGGCCTGGCCGCGAAGTCGGTCGACGCTGCGAACAAGTACTTCGACCAGGTCCAGGAGATCCTGTTCAAGGACCTCCCGGCGATCCCGCTCTGGTACTCCAACGTGACCGGTGGCTACGCCACGACGGTGACGAACGTGCAGTTCGGCTGGGACTCCGTCCCGCTGTACTACGCGATCAAGAAGGCCTGAGCTCGGAGCTCTGACGGCTGGGGGTGGGGACCCACGGGGTCTCCACCCCCAGCCGTGTCCGCGAAGTCGTCCTTTCAGGACGACGCACACTAGAGTGGCCCGCCGTCGGCGCACGTCGGCCCGTCCCGATCCCTACGAGGAGGAGACCTGATGGCCTGGTACATCGGGCGCAGGCTCTTGCAGATGATCCCGGTCTTCCTGGGTGCCACGCTGCTGATCTACTTCATGGTCTTCGCGCTGGCGGGCGACCCCATCGCCGCGCTCGGTGGTGAGCGTGGGCTGAACCCCGCCGTTGCCGCCCAGCTTCGGGAGCACTACCACCTGAACCAGCCGTTCCTGGTGCAGTACCTGCTCTGGCTCAAGGGGCTGCTGACCTTCGACTTCGGGACGTCCTTCTCCGGACGCCCGGTCCGGGACGTGATGGCCGGTGCCTTCCCGGTGACCATCCAGCTCGCGTTCGTGGCCCTGTTCTTCGAGGCGGTCTTCGGCATCGCCGTCGGGCTCGTCTCCGGCCTCCGCAAGGGCAAGCTCTTCGACTCGACCTTCCTGATCGTCAGCCTGGTCGTCATCGCCGTGCCGGTCTTCGTCATCGGTTTCACGATGCAGTTCCTGGTCGGCGTCAAGCTCGGCTGGCTGCCGCCGACGGTGGGCGGGAACGTGAACATCCGGACACTGCTGATGCCCGGGATCGTGCTCGGCTCCGTGTCCTTCGCCTACGTGCTCCGGCTCACGCGGACCTCGGTCGCCGAGAACATGACCGCCGACTTCGTCCGGACCGCCACCGCGAAGGGCCTGACCCGCAGACGCGTCGTCACCGTGCACGTGCTGCGCAACTCCCTGATCCCCGTCGTCACGTTCCTCGGGGCGGACCTCGGTGGGCTGATGGGTGGCGCGATCGTGACCGAGGGGATCTTCAACATCCCGGGTGTCGGGAACACGCTCTACCACGCGATCCAGCAGAGCGAGGCACCCACCGTGGTGTCGATGGTCACCGTGCTCGTGATGGTCTACATCTTCGCCAACCTGCTCGTGGACCTGCTCTACGCGGCCCTGGACCCGAGGATCCGTTATGCCTGAGACTTCGCGCCCGACGCAGATGCACTTCTTCGCGGACCTCGACGTCGAGATCCTCGAACAGGTCGACACCGTCGACGAGACCGCGCCGCCCGCGAGCCTGTGGCACGACGCGTGGCAGAGCCTGCGTGTCCGGCCCATCTTCTGGGTGTCGGCGTTCCTGATCCTGCTCGTCGTCGTGGTCGCAGCGGTGCCTCGCCTGTTCACGAGCACCGACCCGTCGTACTGCGACCTGATGTCCAGCTACAACCCGCCCGGACCGGGACACCCCTTCGGGTTCGACCGCCAGGGCTGCGACATCTACGCCCGGACCATCTACGGCGCGCGGGCCTCCGTCACCGTCGGCATCCTCACGACGATCGTGGTCGTCGTGCTCGGGGCCGTCGTGGGAGCGCTCGCCGGGTTCTACGGCAAGTGGTTCGACTCGCTCCTCTCACGGATCACGGACATCTTCTTCGCGATCCCGCTGGTCCTCGCGGCGATCGTCGTGATGCAGGTGTTCGCCACCCACCGCAACGTGTTCACGGTCGTCGTCGTGCTCGGGGTGTTCGGCTGGCCGCAGATCGCCCGCATCACCCGCGGTGCCGTCATGTCGGTGAAGAACGCCGACTTCATCACCGCCGCGACCGCGCTCGGGGTGTCCCGGTCGCGCAACCTGATCCGGCACGTGATGCCGAACGCCGCGGCACCGATCATCGTGACCGCGACCGTCTCGCTCGGGATCTTCATCGTCGCCGAGGCGACGTTGTCGTTCCTCGGGATCGGTCTGCCCACCACGATCGTCTCGTGGGGCGCCGACATCGCGAAAGCGCAGACCGCGCTGCGGAGCCAGCCGTCCGTGCTGTTCTACCCGGCCGGGGCGCTCGCCCTGACGGTGCTCAGCTTCATCATGATGGGTGACGCCGTGCGCGACGCCCTCGACCCGAAGGCGCGGAAGCGATGACGGAGACGACCACGACGAACACCGCTACGGAGCCTCTGCTCGCGATTCGTGACCTGGAGGTGTCCTTCACCGCTGCCGGCGGCGTCGTCCAAGCGGTTCGTGGTGCGGATCTGACGATCTACCCGGGGCAGACGGTCGCGATCGTCGGCGAGTCGGGCTCGGGCAAGTCCACCCTGGCGCACGCGATCATCAGCCTGCTGCCGGGCACCGGACGGGTGACCGGCGGCTCGATCGTGTTCAACGGCGTCGAGGTGACGCGCGCGAGCGCGAGCGAGATCGTCGCGATGCGCGGCAAGCAGATCGGCCTGGTCCCGCAGGACCCGATGTCGAACCTGAACCCGGTCTGGAAGATCGGCTTCCAGGTCAAGGAGGCACTCCGCGCGAACGGCATCGACGCGAGCCGGGCGACCCGCAGCACGCTCACGAGCGCGATGCTCCACGACGAGCTGGGCGTCGACGTCGCACCGGACGACGACGACCTCTACCTCGGGCGGAAGGCCAAGGCCGCACTGCTGGCCGCGCTGCGCACGGCGATCACCGCGGCCCAGGGCGCCGAGGCGGCGGACGCGGTCGTCGATCGGGCGAGCAGCGCGCTCCGCGTCGGCGCGACCACCCGGAGCGAGGTCCTCACGATCCTCACCGCAGCAGGTCTCCCCAACGCCGGCGCGACGGTCGCGTCCCACGTCAAGGGTGCCGACCTCACCGACCGGGTGGCGGGGCTGCTGAGCGAGGCCGGGCTGCCGGACGCCGAGCGACGCGCGAAGCAGTACCCGCACGAGTTCTCCGGCGGCATGCGCCAGCGCGCGCTCATCGCGATCGGGCTTGCCGCCCGGCCGCAGCTGCTCATCGCGGATGAGCCCACGTCGGCCCTCGACGTCACCGTCCAGCGCCAGATCCTTGACCACCTGAACGGGCTGACCCAGGAGCTCGGCACCGCGGTGCTCTTCATCACGCACGACCTGGGTCTCGCCGCCGAGCGCGCCGAGCACCTGGTCGTCATGTACCGCGGCAAGGTGGTCGAGTCGGGGCCGGCGCTGGAGATCCTCAAGGCGCCGAAGCACCCGTACACCCAGCGACTGGTCGCCTCGGCGCCGTCCCTCGCCTCTCGGCGCATCCAGAGCGCGAAGGCCGCCGGTGTCGTGGCGACCGACCTGCTTGCGCCGACGGCGGGCGAGGGGCCCTCCGGGACCGCCGACCACGTGCTCAGCGTCGCGAACCTGACCAAGGTGTTCCGTCTGCGCGGCGCCCGGCCGGGCTCGCACACCGACTTCACGGCGGTCGACGACGTCTCCTTCGAGGTGCAGCGCGGGACGACGCTCGCACTGGTCGGGGAGTCGGGCTCGGGGAAGTCGACCGTCGCGAACATCATCCTCAACCTGATCGACCCGACCGAGGGGAAGGTGTACTTCGACGGGACCGACATGAGCACCCTCGGCCCGAAGGACCTCTTCGCGTTCCGCCGCCGGGTGCAGCCGATCTTCCAGAACCCGTACGGCTCGCTCGACCCGATGTACTCGATCTTCCGCACGATCGAGGAGCCGTTGCGGACGCACCGCATCGGCAACAAGGCCTCGCGCGAGAAGCGGGTCCGGGAGCTGCTCGACATGGTGGCGCTCCCGCAGACCACGATGCGCCGGTACCCCAACGAGCTCTCCGGTGGCCAGCGCCAGCGCATCGCCGTCGCCCGTGCTCTTGCGCTCTCGCCCGAGGTGCTCGTGTGCGACGAGGCCGTCTCCGCGCTCGACGTGCTGGTGCAGGCTCAGATCCTCACCCTGCTCAACGACCTGCAGGCCGAGCTGGGGCTGAGCTACCTGTTCATCACGCACGACCTCGCGGTGGTGCGGCAGATCGCGGACCGCGTCTGTGTCATGCAGACCGGGAAGGTCGTCGAGTACGCCACGACCGACGAGGTCTTCGACCACCCCCAGCGGGACTACACGCGCGAGCTCCTCGAGGCCATCCCGGGCAGCAAGCTCGACGTGTTCGGCAACGCCTCGGCCTGAGTGCGGCACCCGGCGACGGCAGGGCGAGGCGCCCGTCGTCGCCGGACCGGTGAGGTCGCCCGCTCCGGCGCGTAGAATGGACGGCTGTGCCCCATGACGCGGCGCGCACCCCCCTTCCAGGAATGAGTCCTTCATGTCTGTGCCTGCCGCCAAGCGCGTGCGCTCCGACCTGCGCAACGTCGCGATCGTCGCCCACGTCGACCACGGCAAGACCACACTCGTCGACGCGATGCTCTGGCAGTCCGGGGCGTTCGGTGCGCATGCGCACGTCGACGAGCGCGCGATGGACTCGGGTGACCTCGAGCGCGAGAAGGGCATCACGATCCTCGCGAAGAACACCGCCGTGCACTACTCAGGCCCGGCCGCCGCAGAGTTCGGCCACCCCGAGGGCATCACGATCAACGTGATCGACACCCCGGGGCACGCCGACTTCGGGGGCGAGGTCGAGCGCGGCCTGTCCATGGTCGACGGCGTCGTCCTGCTCGTGGACGCGAGCGAGGGACCGCTCCCGCAGACGCGGTTCGTGCTGCGCAAGGCGCTCGTCGCCAAGCTGCCGGTCATCCTGGTGGTGAACAAGGTCGACCGCCCGGACTCGCGCATCACCGAGGTCGTGCACGAGTCGACCGACCTGCTCCTCGGGCTCGCGAGCGACCTGCACGAGGACGTGCCGGACCTCGACCTCGACGCGATCCTCGACGTGCCCGTGGTGTACGCGGCCGCGAAGGCGGGTCGCGCGTCGATGAACCAGCCGGCCGACGGCGGACTCCCGGACAGCGAGACCCTCGAGCCGCTGTTCCGGACGATCCTCGAGAAGATCCCCGCCCCGACGTACGAGGAGGGCGCACCGCTGCAGGCGCACGTCACCAACCTCGACGCCTCGCCGTTCCTCGGCCGCCTGGCCCTGCTGCGTGTCTTCAACGGGGAGATCCGCAAGGGGCAGATGGTCGCGTGGTGCCGTCACGACGGCACGACGCAGACGGTCAAGATCACCGAGCTGCTCGAGACCCGCGCCCTCGACCGTGTTCCGACGGAGTCGGCCGGTCCCGGCGACATCGTGGCCGTGGCCGGCATCGCCGACATCACGATCGGCGAGACGCTGACCGACCCGGACGACCCGCGCCCGCTGCCACTCATCACGGTCGACGACCCGGCGATCTCGATGACCATCGGGATCAACACGTCGCCGCTCGCGGGTCGCGGTGGCAAGAACCACAAGGTCACCGCCCGCCAGGTGAAGGACCGCCTCGACAAGGAGCTCGTCGGCAACGTGTCGCTCAAGGTCCTCCCGACCGAGCGGCCCGACGCGTGGGAGGTCCAGGGCCGCGGTGAGCTCGCCCTGGCGATCCTGGTCGAGCAGATGCGCCGCGAGGGTTTCGAGCTGACGGTCGGCAAGCCGCAGGTCGTGACGAAGCTCGTCAACGGCAAGGTGCACGAGCCGATGGAGCGCATGACGATCGACGTCCCCGAGGAGTACCTCGGTTCGGTCACGCAGCTGCTCGCGCAGCGCAAGGGCCGCATGGAGACGATGGCGAACCACGGCACCGGTTGGGTCCGCATGGAGTTCATGGTCCCGGCGCGCGGGCTGATCGGCTTCCGGACGCAGTTCCTCACCGACACCCGCGGCACGGGCATCGCGTCGTCCATCGCCGAGGGGCACGAGCCGTGGGCCGGTCCGATCGAGACCCGCGTGAACGGCTCCCTGGTGGCGGACCGTGCGGGCGTCGTGACGCCATTCGCCATGATCAACCTGCAGGAGCGTGGCTCGTTCTTCGTCGACCCCACGCAAGAGGTCTACGAGGGCATGATCGTCGGCGAGAACGCGCGCAACGAGGACATGGACGTCAACATCACCAAGGAGAAGAAGCTGACGAACATGCGGTCCTCGACCGCCGACAACTTCGAGAACCTGGTACCGCCGCGGCACCTGACCCTCGAGGAGTCCCTTGAGTTCGCCCGCGAGGACGAGTGCGTCGAGGTCACCCCGGAGCGGATCCGCATCCGCAAGGTGATCCTGGACCAGTCCGACCGTGCCCGCGCGTTCGCCCGGGCCAAGCGCGCCTGAGGCCGTGAGCGGCGGCCTGCTCGCCGTCCACGCGCACCCGGACGACGAGACCCTCGCGACGGGTGCGTTGATCGCGACGTGGGCGGCGGCGGGCCTGCCGGTGACGGTCGTGACGTGCACGCGAGGCGAGCGCGGCGAGGTCATCCCGCCCGCTCTCGCGCACCTCGAGGGCGACGGTCCGCGCCTCGCGGCGCACCGCGAGGCGGAGCTCGGCGAGGCGTTGGCGGCGCTCGGCGCGGACGGCGTCTACCTCGACCGGGTCGTCCTCCCGGGTGAGGTGCTCGAACCTTCGGTGCCGGGGCGAGCCTCCGGTCCGGCCCGGCGCTACACCGACTCCGGCATGGCCTGGACGGGCTCGGGCCAGGCCGGACCGGCCGCGTCGCTGGCCCGGGACGCGTTCGTCGGTCGTCCTCTCGACGAGCAGGTCGCGCGTCTCGCTGCGGTCATCCGGGAGCGGCGACCCGAGGTCGTCGTCACGTACGAGCCCGGCGGGGGGTACGGCCACCCGGACCACCTCCGGGCGCACGAGGTGACGATGCGAGCGGTGGAGCGCGCCGCCGCGGAGGAGGACGGCTCGCCCACCGCCGCGCACGCGGTCGCCGCCGTGCTCTGGACCGCGATCGGGGACGCGACGCTGCGGGAGGGCTGGCGTGCGCTCGCGACGGCACGGGTCGTCACCGAGCTCCCCGACCGTTCGACCGTCACGTTGCCCGATCCCGCGGGCCCCCTCCCCTCGGTCGCCGTCCCGGAGGCCCTCCTTGCCCTGCAGGTCGACGTCGCGCCGGTGCTCGACCGCCTCGTCGGGGCGCTCCGCGCACACCGGACGCAGGTCCAGGCCGTCGGGGTCGAGCGCGAGCCCGACCCAGGGTCCGCGATCCTCGGCTGCTACGCGCTCAGCAACGGGGTGCTCGCGCCCGTGCTCCGCCGCGAGTCGTTCCGGTTCGCCCCGGGGTGGGCGGCTGGCCCGCTGTGCTGGCCCGCGGGCGTGGCGCGGGTAGCCTGACGGACGTGCTCAGACTCTCTGCCGCGGTGGTGCCCCGCGTCGCCGGCTCTCTCGTTCTCGGAGCCGTGGTCGGCGCCCTGGGTACCGTCGAGCACCGCTCCGTGCCGCCGTGGGGGCTCGTGCTCGTGCTCCTCCTCGTGCTCGCGGGCGCGGTGACCGTGCGGGCCTGGGGCGGGCTCGTCGCCCTCGTGGCGTACGCGGCAGCCTGGGGCGCGGTCGTCTTCGTGCTGAGCATGCGAGGCCCCGGGGGTGACGTCCTCATCCCGGGCGGCACGGTGAGCTGGACGATCCTGGGGCAGATCTGGATCCTCGGCGCATGGGTGCCGATCGCGGCCTCGGCGTTCCTGCCCTCTCGATGGTTCCAGGAGACGCGACCCGAGCGGGTCGTGGCCGGCCGGGTGACGGCCGCAGGAACGGAGGCGGACGGGGATGACGCCGACGCCTGACGAGTTCCGCGCCGCGATCTCGCGGCTGCCGGACGGGGTCGTCGTGATCAGCGCGCACCACCAGGGGATCGACCACGCGATGACGGCCAGCACGCTGACATCCGTGTCGCTCGAACCACCCTTGGTGCTCTTCTGCGTCCATGTGGACTCGCGATTCCGCGACGTGCTCGACTCGGTCGATCGCTGGGCCGTCTCGGTCCTCTCGGACGCGGGTGCGCCGGTGGCGGACTGGTTCGCCTCGCCGGGCAGACCCGTCGTCGGGCAGCTGGCCCATCTCCCGCACCGGGTCGGGGCATTCTCGGGCGCGGCGCTGCTCGACGGCGCCTCCGCCTGGTTCGAGTGTGAGACGTCCGCGGTCCACCGTGCGGGTGACCACGACATCGTGGTCGGTGCCGTCGTGTCCGTCGAGGTCGGTGACCCCGGCGCGGGCGGGCTCGTCCACCTCCGTGGGCGGCTTCGACCCGTGCCGTGACCGGCGCGGCACCGGAGCCGCCACCGGTGGCGTGACCCTACAATCGCGCCGTGCGAGGACTGCTCGCGCGAGACGGGCGGGAGACGGGTGCATGGGCGCGGACGGCAGGCCCGACGACGAGACAGGGACCGATGACGGTTCGGTCGAACCCGCGCTCGGGGCCGCGTCACCCCTTGCCGTCTTCGAGCCGGAGGTCCCACGCCGGCGTGCGCGTCGGGTCGTGCTCGCCACGCTCGCGAGCGTCGTCGTGCTCGCGGGTGCCTACGTCGGTGCGTGCTGGGCGCTCGCCGAGAGGGTCCCGCGCGGGACCACCGTCGCCGGGGTGTCGATCGGTGGGAAGACGGCCGCGGAAGCCCGGGCGGCTCTCGATGCGGCACTGGGGAGCGTGGCGACGGAGCCGATCCCGGTCGAGGTCGGCGACAAGAGCACGACCGTCGACCCCCTCGCGGCCGGGCTCGGTCTCGACACGCAGGCCACGGTCGCCTCGCTGAC